>NZ_BTFW01000001.1:3230934-3533901 GCF_033242265.1 Novosphingobium sp. IK01
GGCGGGGCGGAGTTCGATCAGGTCGATCTTGCCATGCGCACGCTGGTGGCGGGCGGGTGGACCGGGGCGGGGCTCTGGCTGGGCGTGCGCAAGAACGCGTTGCCCGAGGCGCATACCGACTATATCTTCTCGGTGATCGGCGAGGAATTCGGGCTTTTGGCCTGCGGTCTGGTGGTGATCCTCTATTGCGCCATCGTGCTGCGTGTCCTGTTGCGGCTGGTCGACGAGGAAGACCTGTTCACGATTCTGGCGGCGACCGGCCTTGTCGCGCAATTGGCGGGGCAGGCCTTCATCAACATCCTCGTCAACCTTCAGCTGTTCCCCTCGAAGGGAATGACGCTGCCCCTGATCAGCTATGGCGGGTCATCGACCATTGCCCTTTTGCTGTCCGTCGGGTTCCTGCTCGCCATAACGCGCCGCAACCCTTATCTGACACGAGAGACCTTTCACCTGGGCGAACTGACGCGCAAATGACCACACACCTGCAACCGGGCGTTTCGCGCCATTTCGTACTGGCTGCCGGCGGGACGGGCGGGCACCTGATCCCGGCCTTTGCGCTGGCGACCGAACTGCACCGGCGCGGCCACCATGTCGCGCTGATTACCGATGCGCGCGGCGCGAAGATTCCCGGCAAGCCCGAGTTCCTGACCGCCCATGTCCTGCCCGCCGGGCGTCTGGGCAAGAACCCGGTTGCGCTGTTCAAGGGCTTGCGGGCGATCTGGCAGGGCCGGGCGATGGCGCTGCGCCTGTTCGAAAGCTTCCAGCCGGCTTGCGTGATCGGCTTTGGCGGCTATCCGGCGCTTCCCGCCCTGCTGGCCGCGCGCGCGGCGCGCATTCCGACCGTGATCCACGAGCAGAACGCGGTGCTGGGCCGGGTCAACCGCTATCTGGCCAAGACCGTCGACGCCATTGCGACGGCCTATCACGAGGTCGACCGGCTGGAGCCGCGCTATGCGGGCAAGGTTCACCTCGTCGGCAATCCGGTGCGCCCGGAAGTTTTGGCCCTGCGCGGCCAGCCGTTCCCCGAATTTACTGAAGACAGCCTGTTCCGAGTGCTGGTGACGGGCGGCAGTCAGGGGGCTTCGGTCCTCGCGCAAGTGGTGCCCGACGGCCTTGCCATGCTGCCCCCTGCGCTGCGCCACCGGCTTCAGGTCACCCAGCAGTGCCGCCCGGAAGACCTTGAGGCCGTGCGCGCGCGCTATGCCGCCCACGAGATTCCCGCCGAACTGGGCACCTATTTCGAGGACATGGCCAGCCGTCTGGCCGATGCGCACCTGTTCGTGGGCCGCGCGGGCGCCTCGACGATTGCCGAACTGACCGCCGTGGGCCGCCCGGCCATCCTCGTGCCGCTGCCCATCGCCACCGACGACCATCAGGCCGCCAACACGCGCGAGATGGTCAAGGCGGGCGGCGCGCGGGCGATCCGCCAGACCGGGTTCACCCCCAAGGAGCTGGCCAAGCAGATTCAGGCCATGGCGATGAACCCCGGCGCGCTGGGCAATGCGGCCCATGGCGCGTGGAATTGCGGCCTTCCCGATGCGGTCGAGGATCTGGCCGATCTGGTCGAGGGTTTTGGCGGGGTGCCGCTGATGGATGTGATCCGGGTGGAAACGCCCGGTGCATCAGTGACGAAAAAGGGCGCGGCCCTGGCTCTGGAGAACGAAGCATGAAGGGCGTCGGTGTCGAGATCGGCACGATCCATTTTGTCGGTATCGGCGGCATCGGCATGTCGGGCATTGCCGAAGTGATGCACAACATGGGCTATGCGGTGCAGGGCTCGGACATGGCGGAAAGCTATGTCGTCGAAGGGCTGCGCGCGCGCGGCATTCCGGTGATGATCGGCCAGCGGGCCGAGAACGTCGCCAATGCGCAGGTCGTCGTCACCTCCACGGCGGTCAGGCGCGACAATCCCGAAGTGGTCGCCGCGCTCGAAGCGCGCATTCCGGTGGTCCGCCGCGCGGAAATGCTGGCCGAGCTGATGCGCCTGAAAAACACCGTGGCCGTGGCCGGCACCCACGGCAAGACGACGACGACCTCGCTGGTCGCCTGCCTGCTCGATGCGGGCGGGGTCGATCCCACCGTGATCAATGGCGGCATCATCAATTCCTATGGCTCGAACGCCCGTCTGGGCGACAGCGAGTGGATGGTGGTCGAGGCCGACGAGAGCGACGGTTCGTTCCTGCGTCTCGATGGCACGATCGCGGTCGTGACCAATATCGACCCCGAGCACCTCGATCACTACGGCTCGTTCGACAAGGTCAAGCGCGCCTTTGTCGAGTTTATCGAGAACGTGCCGTTCTATGGCGCGGCGATGCTGTGCATCGACCATCCCGAGGTTCAGGCGATCATCCCGCAAGTGCGCGACCGCCGCGTGGTGACCTATGGCTTTTCCGCGCAGGCCGACGTGCGCGGCGAGAGCGTGACCCCGATTCCGGGCGGCAACCGCTTTACCGCCGTGCTGCGCCAGCGCGATGGCTCGTTCCAGCGGATCGAGGACATCGTCCTGCCGATGCCGGGCCGTCACAATGTCCAGAACGCGCTCGCGGCCATTGGCGTGGCGGTGGAAATGGGGGTCGAGCATGATCTGATCCGCACCGGCTTTGCCAAGTTCGGCGGGGTCAAGCGCCGGTTTACCCGCGTCGGCACGGTCGAGGTGCCGGGCGGCGAAGTGGCGGTGATCGACGACTATGGCCATCACCCGGTCGAAATCCGCGCGGTGCTGGCCGCCGCGCGCGAAGGCGTGCGGGGCCGCGTGATCGCGGTTGTCCAGCCGCACCGCTTCACCCGCCTGCGCGACCACATGGACGATTTCCAGGCCGCCTTCCACGATGCCGACATGGTCTATGCCGCCCCGGTCTATGCTGCGGGCGAGCAGCCCATCGAGGGGATCGACAGCGCCGCGATGGTCGAGGGGATCAAGGCGCGCGGCCACCGCGCGGCCTTCCAGATCGCCGGGGCCGATGCGCTCGCTGCCGAACTGGCGCCCCAGCTTCAGCCCGGCGACATGATCGTGTGCCTTGGCGCGGGCGACATCACCAAGTGGGCCGCCGGTCTGGCCGGTGCGATCACCGCGCTTCGGGAACAGGCATGAGCGAGAGCGCGCTTCCTCCTGTTCGTGGCAAGCTGACGGCGCAGGCGCCGCTGGCGCCGCTCGTCTGGTTCAAGGCGGGCGGGGCGGCGGACTGGCTGTTCGAGCCAAAAGACGTTGCCGATCTTCAGGATTTTCTCGCCGCGCTTGCGCCTGAAGTGCCGGTCATGGCGCTGGGGCTGGGTTCCAACCTGATCGTGCGCGATGGCGGGGTGCCGGGCGTGGTGATCCGTCTGGGCAAGCCTTTTGCCAAAGTGAACGCCAGCGACGCGGTGACGCTGACCTGCGGGGGTGGGGCCTCGGGCATTCTGGTCTCGTCCACCGCGCGCGATGCAGGGATCGCGGGGCTCGAGTTCCTGCGTTCGATTCCGGGCACCGTGGGCGGCTTCGTGCGAATGAACGGCG
Source organism: Novosphingobium sp. IK01 (assembly GCF_033242265.1). Classification (NCBI taxonomy): domain Bacteria; kingdom Pseudomonadati; phylum Pseudomonadota; class Alphaproteobacteria; order Sphingomonadales; family Sphingomonadaceae; genus Novosphingobium; species Novosphingobium pituita. The sequence goes on from NZ_BTFW01000001.1 coordinate 3,234,428, forward strand.
GGGCCTATGGCCGCGAGGTCAAGGACGTGCTGGTCGATTGCGAGGTCGTGGACCGCAAGGGCCAGCTTCATACGCTGGGCCTTGCCGATCTGGGCTATACCTATCGCCATTCGGACCTTGCCGATGGCATGGTCGTCGTTGCCGCACGGTTCCGGGGCGAACCGGGCGAGCCTGAGGCCATTCAGGCCGAGATGGACCGCATTTCCGCCGCGCGCGAGGCCTCGCAACCGCTGCGCAGCAAGACCGGCGGCTCGACCTTCAAGAACCCTGATGGCCATAAGGCCTGGGCGCTGGTCGATGCGGCGGGCTGCCGGGGGCTCACCCTTGGCGGCGCGCAAGTGAGCGAAAAGCACACCAATTTCCTCATCAACACCGGCGAGGCCACCAGCAGTGAAATCGAGGCGCTGGGCGAAGAGGTCCGTTCGCGGGTAAAACAGACGCAAGGCGTGGAGTTGGAATGGGAAATCAAGCGAGTGGGGCGCCCGTGACGCTGCCCCGGCTTCATGTGGCGGTCCTCATGGGCGGCTGGTCGAGCGAACGCGCGGTCTCGCTGACCAGTGGCGAGGGCGTGGCCAGCGCGCTCGAAGGGCGCGGGCACACCGTCACCCGGATCGACATGGGCCGCGACGTGGCGCAGAAACTGGCCGAGGCCAAGCCTGACGTGGTGTTCAACGCGCTCCACGGCACGCCGGGCGAAGACGGCACCGTGCAGGGCATGATGGACCTCATGGGGCTGACCTACACCCATTCGGGCCTTGCCACCTCGGTCATCGCCATCGACAAGGAACTGACCAAGCAGACGTTGGTCCCCCACGGCATCCCGATGCCCGGCGGGCGCGTGGTCAAGACCGCCGACCTCTACCAGCGCGATCCGCTGGCGCGGCCCTATGTCCTGAAACCCGTCAACGAAGGCTCGTCGGTAGGCGTGGCCATCGTCACGGCGGAGGGCAACCACGGCAACCCGATCAGCCCCGACGCGTCCGGCCCCTGGCAGGAATTCGACGAACTGCTGGCCGAGCCGTTCATCCGTGGCCGCGAACTGACCACGGCGGTGCTGGGCGACAAGGCCCTGATGGTCACCGAACTCAAGCCCAAGTCGGGCTTCTACGATTTTGCCGCCAAGTATACCGACGGCATGACCGAACATGTCTGCCCGGCGGAAATCCCCGACGCAATCGCGCAGGCCTGCAAGGACATCGCCCTGCGCGCGCACCAGCTTCTGGGCTGCAAGGGCACCAGCCGCTCCGATTTCCGCTGGGACGACGAGCGCGGCGTCGAGGGGCTGTTCCTGCTTGAAGTGAACACCCAGCCGGGCATGACGCCCTTGAGCCTCGTGCCCGAACAGGCGCGCCATCTGGGCATGGACTATCCCGATCTGGTCGAGGCGATTCTGGCCGAGGCGCTGGCCGATGCCGCCGCCGCCGCGGCCCGGAAGAAGCAGGCGGGCTGAGCCATGGCGCAGACGATCCGGCGCGGGGGCAAGGGCGTGCGGCGGGCCGCCGCCACGCGCGGTGCCAAGGCCAAGGTCCAGACGGCGCGCAAGCAGACCGGCTCGGCCATCGGCCATGTCATGCGCGTCCAGCCTTTCAGCGACGAGACGCTGCACCGGATCATCCTGACGGTCATCCTCGTTGCCGTGGCGGGCGCGGGCTGGGCGGTTGCCTCGATGATGGGCGTGCCTGACATGGCCGAGAGCGAAGTGGCGCGCGTGGCCCACGACGCGGGCTTCGACGTCAAGCGCGTCGAGGTGCGCGGGGTCAAGCGCATGAGCGAGCAGACGATCTTCGAGAAAGTGCTCGGCCAGCGCGACCAGGCCATGTCGCGCATTGATGTGGCGGCCCTGCGCGAGACGCTGCTCGATCTGCCCTGGGTCAAGGACGCGCGCGTTTCGCGCCAGTTGCCCGATACGCTCGTGGTCGATGTGGTCGAACGCACGCCCCATGGCGTGCTGCGCAAGGGCGACAAGCTCGTGCTGATCGACGAGACCGGCCACGAACTCGAACCTGTCACCCCGGCCAAGGCCAAGGGCCTGTTCGTGCTTTCGGGCGAGGGCGCTGCCGGGCGCGTGCCCGAGCTTCACCACCTGCTCGATGCGGCCCCCGCGCTCGAACCGCAAGTCGCGCAGGCCGACTGGATCGGCAACCGCCGCTGGAACCTGACGTTCAAGACCGGGCAGGTCCTCGCCCTGCCCGAAGGCGACGAGGAAGCCGCCGCCGCCCTGCTCGAATTCGCCCGTCTCGACGGGGTCAACCGCCTGCTGGGCGGCAAGGTCGCCAGCTTCGACATGCGCGCGCACGATCGCACCTACATGCTCGTGCCCGGCCATGCCGATGAACTGGCGGAACAACAGCGCGATGCCGCCGCGGCCAAGGCAAAAGCCAAGGCCGCCGCCAACGCCCATAAGGCAAAGGAATAAGTCCGCGTGGTCGCACCCCGCATCACCAAGGTCTTTGCCGCCGTCAATCTGGGCTCGTTCCGCACCTCGGCGATGATCGCCGGGCTGTCGGAGGCGGGCGAACTGATCGTGCTGGGCTCGGGCCACCGGGCCAGCCAGGGCATCCGGCGCGGCTATGTGATCGATATGCTGGCCGCCACCCATTCGGTGCGCGACGCGATCGAGCGCGCCGAGAAGATGGCCAATACCTCGGTCAGCCAGGTCCTGCTCGGCTGTGCCGGGGCGGGGCTTGAAAGCACGAGCACCCAGGTCGAGGTCGAGATCGGCGGGCGCCGGATCGAGGACGACGACATCGCCCACCTGCTGGTGAGCGCGCGCAACGTGATCCAGCCCGACGGGCGCACCGTGCTCCATGCCCAGCCCGCGCACTACACGCTCGATGGCGCGCACGGCGTGCCCAATCCCAAGGGCCTCCATGCCGATCGCCTCGCGGTTGATATCCATGTCATGCTCGCCGATGGCGCGCCGATCCGCAATATCCGCGAGACGGTCGAGAACGCCCATCTCAAGGTCGATGGGGTGGTGGCCGCACCAGTTGCCGCCGGGCTCGCCTGCCTGACGCCCGAGGAACGCGATCTGGGTGTGGCGCTCGTCGATTTCGGGGCGGAAGTGACCACCGTTTCGGTTCATGCCGGGGGCATGTTGCTGGGGATGCAGGTTCTTCCGTTCGGTTCGGGTGATATCACCGATGCGGTTGCCTCGGCCTTCGGCATCCGCCGCTATCAGGCCGAACGCCTCAAGTGCATGTCGGGCTCGGCCATCGCCAGCCCGGCCGACCATCGCGAGATGATCCCCGTCAACGCGCCGGGCGACCCGGAAGGGGCAGGGCCGCTCGCCCGCCATGCCGACGACAAGAACCGCATCCCGCGTGCCGAACTGATCTCGGTGATCACCCAGCAACTGGGGCTGTTCACCGGCGAACTGGGCCGCGCGCTCAAGGCCATGGGCTTTACCGGCACGCGCGGGCAGCAGGTCGTACTGACCGGCGGCGGGGCGCAATTGCCCGGCCTTGCCGACTATGCCCAGTCGGCGCTGGGGCGGCCGGTTCGAATCGGTTCGCCCCCGACGATGCTGGGGTTGCCGCAAGGCCATGCCACGCCCAGTTCATCCACTTTGGTTGGATTGATCCTCCATGCCGCGTCCGACCCGGTCGACATCCGCAAACTGACGGTAAACGGCCAAAATGGCGGGGCAACCAGCCTGATGGGCCTGTCGCGGCGGATCATGCGCGCGCTCAAGGACTATTTCTGATGGGCGAGGCGGCTACGCATTTGTCGCAAGGGACGACCGGATCGGCGGATATCCGCGCAAAATCCGCATTCGATCTTGTGGAAAAGCGCGGATCGGCTTTGATTCGATGAAACGTTCCGTGCCATTGTCGTCTGCAACCATAACCGGGGCTTTCCCGGCTGTGCATTTCGCGTTCGATCCCGTGTCCCATCCCATCCACTGCCCAACCCGAAAGGGAGACCAACCATGAGCATCAACATCGGACCGCCGGCCATTGACGAGCTTCGGCCCCGGATCACGGTGATCGGGGTTGGCGGGGCAGGTGGCAACGCGATTGCCAACATGATCACCGCCGGGATCGAGGGCGTCGATTTCGTCGTCGCCAACACCGACGCGCAGGCGCTCAACAACTCCATCGCCGAAAACCGCATCCAGCTCGGGCCCGCGATCACGCAAGGGCTCGGCGCGGGCGCCCGCCCCGAAGTGGGCCGCGCCGCCGCCGAGGAAACCCTGCCCGAGCTCGAACGCGTGCTCGATGGCGTCCACATGGTCTTCATCGCCGCCGGGATGGGCGGGGGCACCGGCACCGGCGCCGCGCCGGTGATCGCCGAGGCCGCACGCCGCAAGGGCGTGCTCACCGTGGGCGTGGTCAGCAAGCCGTTCCTGTTCGAGGGCACGCGCCGCATGCGCTCGGCCGAAAGCGGGATCGAGGAGCTGCAGAAGCACGTCGATACGCTGATCGTCATCCCCAACCAGAACCTGTTCCTGGTGGCCAAGGCCGAGACGACCTTCAAGGAAGCCTTCCAGCTCGCCGACGAAGTGCTCCAGCAGGGCGTGCGCTCGATCACCGACCTGATGATCATGCCCGGCCTCATCAACCTCGACTTCGCCGACGTCCGCTCGGTCATGGGCGAGATGGGCAAGGCGATGATGGGCACCGGCGAGGGCGATGGTCCGAACCGTGCGCTTGAGGCCGCCGAACGCGCGATTGCCAACCCGCTGCTCGACGGCGTGTCGATGCAGGGCGCCAAGGGCGTGATCATCTCGATCATCGGCGGCGACGACATGAAGCTGCTCGAAGTCGACGAAGCGGCCAACCACATCCGCGAACTGGTCGATCCCAACGCCAACATCATCTGGGGTTCGGCCTTCAATCCCGATCTCAACGGCAAGATCCGCGTCTCGGTGGTCGCCACCGGGATCGAGCAGAGCATGGAGCAGGCCGAACAGGCCGCCCGTCCGGTCAACCTGCCCGGCGCCGCGCGCGGCCCGGCGTTCCCGGCCCAGCCGGTGCGCCCGGCGATTGCCACGCCCGCGCCTTCGGCAGCTCCGGCTGTTCCGCTCGGCGCCGCGCCGACGGCAGCCGCGCCTTCGGCCCCGTCCGTGACGCCGCAGGCGGTCTGGCATGCCGCCCCGGCCACGCCGCCCGTTCCGGCTGCCGCGCCCGAAGCCGACGATCCTCTCGATCTCACGCTCGATCTGGGCGCCGAGGGTGTCGAGGAAGCCGGTTATGACGCCGCCCCGGTTCAGGCTCCGGCCCCCGTCGCGCCGCGTGTCGGCCTTGGCGCTGGCGAGCCCGAGCGCCCGGCGCCGCGTGTCTCGACCGGCGGTGGCAGCACCCTGTTCGAGCGCATGGCCAACCTGTCGCGCGGGGTGGCCCGCACCGAGGAGGCCGAGGACGGCGAGGATGGAGCATCGCTCAGCATCCCCCGCTTCCTGGGTCGCCAGAACAACCAGTAATCCGCCATCGCGCTGATTCACGGACCAACAGGCCGCCGCTTTTCAAGGGAAGAGGGGCGGCTTGTTGTTTGGGCTTCAGCCGCGATGCGTTATGGGCGCGCACGATGATGCTTCGACTCCCCCAATCGCCCGTTTTTATGGCGCCCGTTTTCACCTCGCTTCTGTCCGGGGGGCTGATTGCGGCCCTGCTGGCGGGGACGGCGGCGCCGCTGGCCGCGCAGGATCTGGCGCATATGCCGCAGCAGTCGGTCCTCGATGGTCCGGCGCCGGTGCGGCAGACCGCGCCGGTCCCCACCGTGTCGCGCCCGGTCGTCCAGCCGGTTCCGGCACAATCTGAAAGCGAGGGAACTGCGGCAGGGGGGAGTCAGGCGCTCAACGCCGCGCTGGCCCGCCTCGCGCGGGATCCGCGCAATGTCGAGGCGCTGCTCGATGCAGGCACGGCCGCGATGGCGCTGGGCGACATGGATGCCGCGCTCGGCTTCCTGCGCCGGGCCGACGAGATCGCGCCGGGCAATGGTCAGGTCAAGGCCCAGATGGGCAAGGCGCTGGTTCGCGCCAAGGACCCGCTGGGCGCCATCCGTGCCTTCGACGAGGCCCAGCGTGGCGGCGCCAATCCGGCAGACTTTGCCGCTGATCGCGGGCTTGCGCTCGATCTGGTCGGCGACAACTTCCTCGCCCAGCAATATTACCGCCAGTCGCTGGCCCGTTCCAACGATGCAGAGGTGACCCGTCGCCTCGCGCTCAGCCTGGCGATTTCGGGCAATCGCAACGAGGCCGAGAAAGTCCTCGCGCCGCAACTGGCCGGGTCCGACCGTGCGGCGTGGCGTGTGCGCACATTCATTTTGGCGATCAGCGGCAATGCCGATCAGGCGGTGACCGTGGCCAATGCCTCGATGCCGCCGCAACTGGCCGCCGGGATTGCCCCCTATCTGCGCTATCTGCCCCGCCTGACCGCCGCGCAGCAGGCCGCTGCCGCCAATTTCGGCCGCTTCCCGCGCGCCGCCGACATTGGCCGCGATGATCCGCAGATCATGGCCTATGCCCTTGCTCATCCCCGTCCGCCGCGTATCGAGCAGCAGGCGGCGCCTGTCGCGCTCGCTGCGGCTGGCCGCAAGGAGCGTGGCGCACGCGACCGTCTGGCACGGGCCAAGGCCGCCGAGGAGCAGCGCCTGGCCATGGCTCGCACGCAAGTGCCGGCCCCGCCGCCCGCGCCGGTTTCCCAGCCTGCTCTTCAGCAGCCGGTTTCCCCATCGGTGGTGCCCGCGCAGGCCGCGCCCGCATCGGTTCCCGCTCCGGTCCCTGCGCCGGTCCCAGCGCCGGTTTCTGCCGCGCCGACCCAGATCGCTGCGGCCACTGTGGCGCCCAGAGGGCCGACTTTCGTGTCGCAGCCAGTGATTCAGGCAATTCCCGCCTCGGTCCCGGCTTCGGCAGTGGCTCCATCGCCCGTAGCGGCTCCGGCTGATGCGCGCGCAAATGGCGCGGCGGCTGCCGAGGCTGAGGCGAGCCCGTCGCCCGATGGTTTTGCCGCTCTCTTCGCCGGTTTCTCGGCGCCTGCCGAAGAGCGGGAGCGTCCGGTTGCGGCGGTGGACCTCGCGGCGGTCGCTGCGGCCCATGCCAAGGCTGCTGCCGAAGCCCGCAAGGAGGCGCAGGCCAAAAAGCTCGCCGACGCGAAGAAGGCCGCTGCCGAGCGCAAGGCGCTTGCCGAAAAGAAGGCTGCCGACGCCAAGAAGGCCGAGGAAGCCCGCAAGGCCAAGGAAGAAGCGCGCCGTCTGGCCGCCAACCCGGCGCGGACCTGGGTTCAGGTGCTGACCGGGGGCGACCGCGCCAAGATGGGCAAGGAATGGGCCGGGCTTCAGGCCAAGGCGAGCGAGCTGCGCGGGCGCAAGGCCTATGTGACTTCGTGGAACCGGGTCTATCGTCTCGTGACCGGGCCGTTCCCGAGCAATGCCGCCGCGCAGGAATTCGTGGCCAAGCTCAGGCACAGCAATGTCAGCGCCTTCCAGTTCGACAGCCCCGCCGGGCAGGTCATGGACGGCGTGTCGGGCAAGTAGGGACGGATGGAAGCGATGGGCAGGCGATGGGGAGGCAGGGGGCAGGCTCTGCTCCGGCGCTTGTCCACAACTTTTGCGCGTCCTTGTCGAGTTTTGCCCAAGGCTTGGGTACCATTCGATTGTCGGGGGCAGTCGGCTCGGCGATGGATCGAAGGGTAACCACGGAAAAGCCGGTCCTGGCACCGTGTGAGGGGGCGTGATGATGCGAACCGGCCACGAAGACAGCGAACGCGACGACGCGGCGCCGGTGGATATGCTCGCCTCGCTGTTCGAGGCGCGCGGCTGGCCCTGCGAATTCGTCTCGGACGACGAGATCCATGGCGAAGTCCAGGGATCGTGGGCGACCTACCAGTTGCGCTGCATCTGGCGGCCCGAGGATCATGTGCTCCAGATCCTTTCACTGCCCGACATCCGCGTGCCCGACGACAAGAAATCCCCGATGTTCGAGGTCATGGCCCTGATCAACGAACAGGTCTGGATCGGCCATTTCGACATCTGGTCCAATGGATCGGTCCTGCTCTATCGCCACGGCTTGATGCTGGGCGACGATGGCCTGCTCAGCCTCCATCAGGCGCAAGTGGCGATCGAGGCGGCGGTCGACGAGTGCGACCGCTTCTATCCTGCCTTCCAGTTCATTCTCTGGGGCGACAAGAGCCCGGCGGAGGCTCTGGCCAGCGCGCTGGTCGATGCTGCCGGGGAAGCCTGATTCCTGCCTTCGGGGCGGGGCCTGATTGGAGCCAAGCATTCTCATGACCTATTCCTTCCTTCAGTTCGGTTGTGGCAACATGGGCGGGGCCATGCTCGATGGCTGGCTGGCGGGCGGCATCGCCCCGGCGGCTTTCACCGTGGTCGATCCCCATCTGCCCCAGGCTCCGGCAGGGGTGCGCCTGCTGCGCGCAGCGCCGGTGGGCGAGGCGCCGCCGCGCTTCGTCCTGCTCGGTTTCAAGCCGCAGGGCCTGCCTGCCGCCGCCGAAACGGTCGCGCCGTTCGTGGGCAAGGACACGATCCTGCTCTCGATCCTGGCCGGGGTCGATCTGGCGACGCTGCGGGCCCGTTTCCCGCAGGCGGCGGCGATTGTCCGCGTCATGCCCAATCTGGCGGCGGCGCTTGGCAAGTCGCCGATTGCGCTGGTGGCCGACAGGGATGCTGGCGCCGGTTCGGACCTGCGCGCGGAAATCGAGACGCTGATGGCGCCGCTGGGCAGCACGGAATGGCTTTCGGGCGAAGACCAGATGGATCTGGTCGCTGCGCTGGCCGGGTCCGGCCCGGCTTTTGTCTATCGGGTGATCGACGCGCTGGCGGCCGGGGCTGCTGCACTGGGTCTGCCGCGCGATCAGGCCGACCGTCTGGCGCTGGCCATGGTCGAGGGTGCTTCGGCGCTGGCGGCGGCTTCGCCCCATAGCCCGAGCGAACTGGCCCGCCGCGTGGCCAGTCCGGGGGGCACGACCCAGGTCGGCCTCAACGTTCTTGATGCTGATGATCGTCTCGTGCGCCTGATGGAGGACACCTTGCGCGGTTCGCGCGACCGCGGCGCCGAGATGACCGAGGCCGCCCGCGCGGCGGGGTGAAAACCGGCGACAGGCCAATACATTTTGTCACACGATTGCGGTTCCGGTTTCGCTTGAAAGGCGAGGCCGGAATGCCGATATTGGCCGCATGGGCCGTTTTGGCCTGCAACGGAGAAAGTGCAAGCACATGGCAAACTGGAACGATCCTCGGCCCTCGCAGACGGGCTTCGGTGCGTCTCCGAGCCTGTCGGGTGCCTATGGGCGTGGCGAAGCATTCGACGCGGGCCTGCGGCGCTACATGCTCTCGATCTACAACTACATGGCTTCGGGCGTGCTGCTCTCGGGCCTCGTGGCGCTTGTGTTCGCGACCAGCGGTCTGGCCGTCGCCGTTTTCGGCACGCCGCTGCGCTGGCTGGTGGTGCTCGCGCCGCTCGCTTTCGTGATGGTGATGAGCTTTGGCCTCAACCGCCTGTCCTCGACCGCGCTCAAGGCGCTGTTCTGGGCGTTCAGCGCGGTGATGGGCATGTCGCTCTCGTCGCTGTTCTTCGTCTACACCGGTCCCTCAATCGCCGCGACGTTCTTCGCCACGGCGGGCGCCTTTGCCGGTCTGAGCCTGTTTGGCTACACCACCGGCAAGAACCTGTCGGCGATGGGCAGCTTCATGATCATGGGCCTGTTCGGCATCATCATCGCGTCGCTGATCAACCTGTGGCTGGCCTCGCCGGGTCTGGCCTGGGGTATCAGCTTCCTGGGCGTGCTGATCTTTGCCGGGCTCACCGCCTATGACACGCAGCGCCTCAAGGAACAGTATGCCTACGTCGCGGGCACGGACTATGCCGACAAGGTCGTCGTGATGGGCGCGCTGAGCCTCTACCTCGACTTCGTGAACATGTTCACCTCGCTTCTGCAACTGATGGGCGACCGCCGCTGAGCGACCTGTTGCTCCCCGGTTATTTCCCGAGATAAAAGATATGCCCGGTGGCCCTCGTGGTTGCCGGGCATTTCCTTTGCGGGAAAGATCGCTTACCAATCGTGATGTGCTTCTACGAGCGGGGCGGGCGGATGGCCGCTTGCCCCGGCAGAGTGATCCGGGGTCTGTCCATGGTACGAATGCTGCGCGCAAGCGCTACGAATAACGCAGAAATGCCCGCTTCGAACGGACGGTCGGCGATTGCCCGCCGGGCCATGCGGGCGCTGGGGGGAACCGCACTGGTCGGGGCGGCGGCCCTGGCCGGTTGCTCGGGCCCGCACGCGCCGCCGCCGCCCGCCGCGCCGCCGCCGCGCAAGGTGGTGACCGTGCCGCCGCTGCCGGTGCCGCCCAATGGCGCAAGCGCCAATCTCACCGTGCCGCCGCTCGATTCGAGCGGGCTGCGCCAGTCGGTCAATCGCAACATCAGCGATGCCCAGTCGATCTGGAACTTGCGCTCGGCCTACAATGTCGCCGCGCTCAACTGCACGAGCGCGCGCCATGCCCAGCTCGTGCCGCTCTACCGCGCCTTCCTCAAGACCCATGCCAAGGCGCTGGCCAAGGCCAACCGCACGATCGACCAGGAATTCAAGGCGAAGTACGGCGCCCGGTTCGTGGGCCCGCGCGAACAGTACATGACCTCGGTCTACAACCACTTCGCGCTGCCGCCCACGCTGGCCGATTTCTGCGATGCGACGCTGGCGATGGCTCATGATGCCGCCGCCGTGAAGCCGGTCGAGTTCGAGGCTTTTGCCGTGCGCAGCCTGCCCAACATCGAGGTGGTGTTCGACGCGTTCTATCGTCGCTACGACGCCTATCGTTCCGACGTGGCGGCCTGGCACGCCCAGTATGGCGACGCCCAGCCCGGCGCGCAGATCGTGGTTGCGAGCGGGGCGGGAAAGACTGAGCCGACCGAGGGCTGAGGCCCCCGGGCAAGGCAAGGCTGTTGCTCCGGGTCGGCAGGCTGTCGACCCGGAGCTGAAAAAAAGATGAAATTTGCTCTTGGCGCGGCTCCTCACTCGCGCTAATGGCGGCGCTCCCGAAGCAAGGAAGCCGCAAGGCAGCCGGACTTTCGGAAGATACTGGAACGGGGCCGTAGCTCAGCTGGGAGAGCGCGTCGTTCGCAATGACGAGGTCAGGGGTTCGATCCCCCTCGGCTCCACCAGTATACAACAGACCGGATCGGGCCTCTTGCGCGATCCCTCATGATCGCCAGCCTGCTGCCAGCCTGTCCCCCAAGCGCCGTTCGCAAGGGGAAGGGCAGGACGCGGGCCTGTGGCGCAGTTGGCGTTTGGGTTTTTCCCGTTTCGCGCCGCTTGTGCCGCCTCAGGACTGCCGGACGCTTTTTCATGCACTTTCTCGACCAGGCCAAGATTTTCGTGCGCTCGGGTACCGGTGGTCCCGGTGCGGTCAGCTTCCGCCGCGAGAAGTACGTCGAATATGGCGGCCCCGATGGCGGCGATGGCGGCAAGGGCGGAGATATCGTGTTCGAGGCCGTGCCCGGCCTCAACACCCTGATCGACTTCCGCTACACCCAGCACTTCAAGGCCCAGCGCGGCCATGGCGGCGCGGGCAAGAACCGCACGGGCGCGGGGGGCAATGATCTGGTGATCAAGGTTCCCGTCGGTACGCAGGTGCTCGATGACGACCGCGAGACGGTTCTGGCCGACCTGACCGAAGCCGGGCAGCGCGTGGTCTTCCTGCGCGGCGGCGATGGCGGGCGCGGCAACCTCTCGTTCAAGTCCTCGACCAATCGCGCCCCGCGCCAGTGCGGGCCGGGCTGGCCGGGCCAGGAAATGTACGTCTGGCTGCGTCTCAAGCTGCTGGCCGATGCGGGCCTTGTCGGCCTGCCCAATGCCGGCAAGTCGACCTTCATCAACCAGATCACCAACACCAAGGCCAAAGTCGGCGACTACGCGTTCACCACCACGCGCCCGCAACTGGGCGTGGTGCGCCACCGTGCGCGTGAATTCGTGCTGGCCGACATTCCCGGCCTGATCGCGGGCGCTGCCGAAGGGGCGGGGATCGGCGACCGTTTCCTCGGCCATATCGAACGCTGCCGCGTGCTGATCCACCTGATCGACATCAATGGCACCGACCCGGCCGAGGCGCTGGCCATCGTCGAGGAAGAACTCGAAGCCTATGGCGCGGGTCTCGACGACAAGCCGCGTCTGGTTGCGCTCAACAAGATCGATCTTGTCGATGCCGAACTGGTCCGCGCGTTCAGCGCCGAATTGCTGGAGGCGGGGGCTACGCGGGTCTTCCCGATCTCGGGCGCGACGGGCAAGGGCATGGACGACCTGCTCGACGCCGTGCTCGACTATCTGCCCGCCGCGACCACCACCGAACGCCCGATGGGCGAGGTGGAGGATGCGGCGCAGGCCAAGCCCTGGTCCCCTATCTGAATTGTCCCCGGTCTGAATTGTGGCCGAGTTGCGGTCTGGCACCGTTCTGACGGCAACAAACCGACAATTCGGAACGCTTTGCACCGGGGCGCGCCGACCCGTGGCGCAATTGCTTCAAGGTGCCTTTCCGTCGTGCGGCATTTGGCCTAAGCCGCCGCGATCATGACCATCAGTCAGCTTTCCCACATCGCCGAATCGGCCCATTGTCCGCGCCTCGTGATCAAGGTCGGCTCGGCCTTGCTGGTGGGCAAGGACGGGCAGCCAAGGCGCGAATGGCTGGCTGCGCTGGTCGCCGAAATCGCTGCGGCGCGCGCGCGGGGACAGGACGTGATCGTGGTGTCCTCGGGCGCGATTGCGCTGGGCGCGCGGCGTCTGGGGCTGGCCAAGGGCGGGCGGGGGAGCCTTGCCGATGCGCAGGCCGCCGCCTCGGTCGGGCAGATTGCGCTGGCGGGCCTCTGGGCCGAACTGCTCGCCACCCATGGCATCACCGCCGCGCAGATTCTGCTGACGCTCGAAGACCTTGAGGATCGCCGCCGGTACCTCAACGTCACGGCCACGCTCGGGCGCCTGCTGGCCGCCGGGGCCGTGCCGGTGATCAACGAGAACGATTCGGTAGCCACGCAAGAAATCCGCTTTGGCGACAACGACCGCCTTGCCGCGCGCGTGGGGCAGGCCGCCGCCGCGCAAGGGGTGCTGCTGCTGTCCGACATCGACGGGCTTTATGATCGCGATCCGCGTCTGCCCGGCGCGGTGCGGATTCCCGTGGTCGAGGGGGTGACCCCTGAAATCCATGCCATGGCCACGGGCGGTTCGTCTTCTGGGCTGGGCTCGGGTGGCATGACTTCCAAGTTGCAGGCTGCCGAAATCGCCGAACTGGCGGGCATGGCGCTGGCGATCATCGACGGGCAGCCGGTTGCGCCGATTGGCGCCGCGCTGGGCACCGGGCGTGGCACGCTGTTTGTCCCGCGCCATCGCCATACCGCGCGCAAGGCCTGGCTGGGCGGGCGGCTGCGGATGCGCGGCACGGTCCATGTCGATGCCGGGGCCGCCGCTGCGCTGGCCGGTGGGGCCAGCCTGCTGGCCGCCGGGGTTACGCGGATCGAGGGCGAATTCGCGCGCGGCGATGTCGTTGCGGTCGAAGGCCCGGACGGACAGGTTCTGGCGCGCGGCCTGTGCGAATACGATGCCGGGGAGGCGGTGCGCCTGATCGGCCATCCCTCGTCGGCGCACGAGGCCATCCTCGGCTATGCCCCGCGCTCGGCGCTTATTCATCGCGACCAACTGGTCCTCTTGTGAGAATTCCTGAATGATGGCCTTGCGTCAGCGACCGGGCGAGCTGCTCGCCGTGACCGGTGCAACCGGGTTTGTCGGGCAAGCCGTGCTCGAACAGGCCGCGCGTTCGGGCGTGGAAGTGCGCGCTCTCACCCGCCGCGAACAGCCTGCGCGCGAGGGCGTGGAATGGGTGCGCGGCGATCTCAACGATGGCCCGGCGCTCAAGCGGCTGCTGTCGGGCGCCGGGGTGGTTTTGCACATCGCGGGCGTGGTCAATGCGCCTGATATGGCCGGTTTCCATGAAGGCAATGTGACCGGCACGCTCAATGTCGTGAACGCGGCGCTGGCGGGCGGGGTGGAGCGGTTCATCCACGTTTCCTCGCTCTCGGTGCGCGAACCGCAGCTTTCGGACTATGGCACGTCGAAGCGCAAGGGCGAGATGATCGTCAAGGCCTCCAGCCTCGACTGGACGGTCGTGCGCCCACCGGCGATCTATGGTCCGCGCGACACCGAGATGTTCGAACTGTTCAAGCTGGCCAAGACCGGGATCATCCCGTTGCCGCCCGGCGGGCGCGCTTCGGTGATCCATGTCAGCGATCTGGCGCGGCTGCTGATCGCGCTGATCCCCGGTGGCGAGGATGTGACGAGCCAGACCTTCGAGCCCGACGACGGGACGCCGGGGGGCTGGGACCAGGTTGCCCTTGCACGCGCCATCGGCATGGCGATGGGGCGCCGCGTGTGGCCGCTGCCGCTGCCGCGCTGGCTGCTCGAATGGGCGGCAAAGCTCGACCGTCTGATTCGCGGCGACAAGGCCAAGCTCACCGCCGACCGCGTGAGCTACATGAGCCACCCGGACTGGACCGTGAGTGAAAGCGCGCGTCCGCCCGCCTCGCTGTGGGAACCGCAAGTGGAAACGGCCATCGGGCTCCATGCGACGGCAGCCTGGTACAAGGAAGAAGGCTGGCTTTGAAAGCGGCGCCAGTTGCCATGCCCGGCCTTTGCCAGAGGCACTGCCCCATCCAGAGCTAATGGGGTGCAGGGGGCCCTGCCCCCTGCGGTATCCCTTGTTCTTCAGGGCTCTCAGGCTGCCGCGTGGGTCAGTGAACGCCCGGTTTCCGCCGGAAGCCGCCAGACGCTGATCACGCCGACAAGAGCGAGGCCAGCCATGACGAGGAATGCGAAGCGGTAATCCGCGCCAGCCCCGCCAAGCCCCGCGACGCGGGCGAACAGGCCCCCGGCGTGGACACTCATGGCCGCCGCCGTCACCCCGGCTGCCGCACCCAGTTGGAGGACGGTGTTGAACAGGCCATTGGCGTCGCCCATGCCCTGCCGGTCGACATCGGCGAAGGCCAGCGTGGCCAGCGCCGAGAACTGGAGCGAGCGGACAAGGCCATTGGCGCAGAGCATCGCGGCGACGAGCGGGGCAGGCGTGGCGATGCCGATCAGCGCCAGCGAGGCCAGCGACCCCGCGCAGAGCACGCCGTTTACCAGCAGCACCCGGCGATAGCCGAAGCGGCGCAGGATGCGCCCGACCATGCTTTTCATCGCAATGTCGCCCGCAAACAGCGCGACCACGAACAGCCCGGCATGGACCGCGCTGAAGCCGAAGCCCGCCTGCATCATCAACGGGAGCAGGAACGGCACCGCGCCGATGGCCATGCGCGAAAGGGTGCCGCCGCTGACCGCCGCGCGGAACGAATGGGTCTTGAGCGCGGCCAGATCGAGCAAGGGATGCGGGCTGCGGCGCATGTGGACGAGCGCGAGGGCGAGCACGGCAAGCCCCCCAGCGATCAGCGCCAGCGCGGGGGCCGAAAGCGCGCGGGCGCCGCGCTCGAAGCCGATCTGGAGCGAAAAGACGCCCAGCGCGGTGAGGAGGAAGCCGGTCATATCGAACCGCCGCCGCGCGCCGCGCACGTCGGGGATCAGCCAGAACGCGGCGACCAGCGCGACAAGCCCCAGCGGCACGTTGAAATAGAAGATCCAGCGCCAGCCCAGATGTTCGGTGATGAGGCCGCCGATGGGCGGGCCGACCACCGGCGCGAACAGCGCGGGCCAGATCAGCGCCGACATCGTGCCGATCAGTTCCTTGCGCGGGGTATGGCGGATGACCACGAGCCGTCCGACCGGGGTCATCATCGCGCCGCCGATCCCCTGGACCACGCGCAAGGCTACGAAGGCAGGCACCGAGCGCGCGCTGCCGCACAGGGCCGAGGCAATCGTGAAGATGGTGATCGCGGTCATGAACACGCGGCGCGCGCCAAAGCGGTCGGCCATCCAGCTGCTGGCCGGGATCAGCACGCCGAGCGCGAGCATGTAGGCGCTGATCCCGATGTCGAGCGCGACGGCGGTGGTGTGGAACGTGCGCGCCATCGAGGGCAGCGCGGTGACCAGGATCGTGCCGTCGAGCATTTCCATGAACAGCGCGCCGGTCACCAGGCTCATCATCAGGCGCCGGCGCAGCGGCGAGAGCGGGGCGGGAGCTATTTCAGGCGGCTGTGCGGACAAGCGCGGGTATCCTTCCATCGGCTGGCGCATCCCGCTTTGGCAAAGGATGGGCTGTCTGCCCAGCCTGCACAGGAAAACCGGGCTGAAGGCATGCCTTCAACCCGGTCGGGAAATTTCAGCAAAAAGGTCAGAAGACCGGGTCGTAGCCGGGCGGGAGCGGGCTGCTCTGGCCGACCTCGCTGGCCTGATCGCCGTGGCCGGGGACGTGGATGCCGCATTCGGTCTTGTCCCAGCCCTTCCAGCGGCCCGAGCGCGGGTCTTCGCCCGGCGCGACCTTGCTGGTGCAGGGCGCGCAGCCGATCGAGGGATAGCCTTGCGCGACCAGCGGGTGCCGGGGCAGGCCATGGGCCTCGAAATAGGCTTCGAGGCGGTCCTTTGGCCAGTTGGCGAGCGGGTTGATCTTCAGCCGTCCGGCGGCGTCCGCCGTGTCGATCTCGAAGCGGGGCAGGCCAGCGCGGGTCGAGGACTGGAAGCCCTTGCGCCCGGTGATCGAGGCATCGAACCCGGCCATCGCGCGGGCCAGCGGGATCACCTTGCGGATTTCGCAGCAGCCGTCCGGGTCCCACGACCAGCGCAACCCGGTCTCGTCCTTTTTCGCCACGACGGCGGCATCGGGTTCGAGCACGCGCAAGTCGGTCAGGCCGAGCTTGCCGATCAGCTGGTCGCGATAGGCCAGCGTCTCGGGGAAGTGCTTGTGGGTGTCGAGGAACAGGACCGGGGTATTGCGGTCGGCCTGCGCCACGAGGTGGAGCAGGACCGCGCTTTCCGCGCCGAAGCTGGAGACGACCGCGACCCGCCCAGTACGCCCTTGGGCGATCCCCTCGGCCAGAACGGCGGCGAGCATGTCCTGCGCCTCGACCCCGTCGAAGCGCGCGTTGAGCGCGGCGACTTCTTCGGGGGTGAAGCGGGGGGACGTGTCGATGCGGTCGGGCACGTGGGACGTGGCTTGGGCGGGACTGGTCATGGTGTCAGGCTTTCTGGGCACCGGGATGGCGGGCGGCCCAGATCGGGGCGCGGCCATCGACGGTCTTCTGGTAGACTTCACCCCAGGTCGCGAAGGCGGCCTCGGCATCCTGCGGGCTGATCGGCTTGTCGGGCGCGAAGGAATCGAACCCGCAGCGGCGCATGTGGCTGAGCTGGTCGATCAGCACGTCGCCCACTGCGCGCAGCTCGCCGGTGTAGCCGCGTTCGCGCAGCGAGCGGGCCGAGGAATAGCCGCGCCCGTCGCCGAACGAGGGGAAGTTGACCTCGATCAGCGCGATCCGGTCGAGGAACGGGACGAGCGCGAGCGCATCGTCGCCCGGCTCGATGCGGACGGCGGTGGCATTGCCTTGCGCGCCAAAGGCATCGACCGTCACGGCCGGATCGGCGACGGGTTCGTCGGTGCGGTAGCGCAGAACGGTCTCAACCATAGATCGCCTCCTTGAACGGGGCCATGCCGATGCGGCGGTAGGTGTCGAGGAAACGCTCGCCCTCGTCGCGGCGGGCGAGGTAGACGTCGGTGACCTTCTCGATGGCATCGACGACGCCATCTTCCGAGAAGCCCGGCCCGGTGATCGTGCCGAGCGAGGTATCGGCGCTTTCCGCGCCGCCGAGCAGGAGCTGGTAGTTTTCCAGTCCCTTGCGATCGACCCCCAGAATGCCGATGTGGCCCGCGTGGTGGTGGCCACAGGCGTTGATGCAGCCCGAGATCTTGAGCTTCAGCTCGCCCAGTTCGCGCTGACGCCCGATGTCGGCGAAGCGGTCGGTGATTTTCTGCGCGAGGGGGATCGAGCGCGCATTGGCGAGCGCGCAATAATCGAGGCCCGGGCAGGCGATGATGTCGGTGATCAGGTCGAGGTTGGGCGTGGCCAGCCCGGCTTCGACGAGTGCCTGCCAGACCCGATAGAGATCGGCCTTCTTCACATGGGGCAGCACGATGTTCTGCGCATGGCTCACGCGCAGTTCGTCGAGGCTGTGGTCACGCGCGAGATCGGCCATCAGGCGGATCTGATCGGCGGTGGCGTCGCCCGGAATGCCGCCCACCGGCTTGAGGCTGATCGTGACGATCGCATAGCCGGGCTGCTTGTGGGCATGGACGTTCTGGTCGACCCAGAGCGCGAAATCGGGATCGGAGAGGTCGAGATCGTCCGACAGGCCGCTTTCAAGACCCGGATCGACGAACATCGCCTTGATCCGTTCGAGTTCGGCCGGCGGCGGTTCGAGGCCCAGCGTCAGGATATGGGCGAATTCTTCGCGCACCTGGCGGGCATATTCATCGACCCCGATCTCGTGGACGAGGATCTTGATGCGCGCCTTGTACTTGTTGTCGCGGCGGCCATGGCGGTTGTAGACGCGCAGCGCCGCTTCGAGGAAGCTGATCATCTGGAGCGCGGGCACGAATTGCGCAATGCACGGCGCGATCATCGGCGTGCGGCCCATGCCGCCCCCGGCAAAGAACTTGCAGCCGATTTCGCCCGCCTCGTTCTTCACGATCTGGATGCCGATGTCGTGCAGGCGCATGGCCGCGCGGTCGGTGTCGCTGGCGATGATCGCCACCTTGAACTTGCGCGGCAGGTAATCGAATTCCGGGTGGAACGTCGACCACTGGCGCAGCAGTTCGGCATAGGGACGCGGATCGACGACTTCATCGGCTGCCGCGCCCGCAAAATGGTCGGACGTGGTGTTGCGGATGCAGTTGCCGCTGGTCTGGATCGCGTGAAGCTGGACCTTGGCGAGGTCTTCGAGGATCTGCGGCGCATCGGACAGCTTGATCCAGTTGTACTGGATGTTCTGGCGCGTGGTGAAGTGGCCATAGCCGCGATCGTACTTGTCGGCGATGTCGCCCAGCACGCGCATCTGCGCCGAACTGAGCGTGCCATAGGGCACCGCCACGCGCAGCATGTAGGCGTGAAGCTGAAGATAAAGGCCGTTCTTGAGGCGCAGCGGCTTGAACTGGTCTTCGGTCAGCTCGCCCGACAGGCGGCGCGCGACCTGGCCGCGAAATTCGGCGACGCGGGCCTCGACCATGGCCTGATCGTGTTGGTCATATTCGTACATGTCAGATCACCCAGGTACCGGCCTGCGGATCGGCAGGCTTGAGCGAAAGGTCGAGGCGCACGGTCGGCCCGAGCGCGCGGATGCGGTCCTTGATATGCGCGGGCCGCACGGCGCCCGCTTCGATGGTCGCGTCGATCACATGGGTATCGGTCACCACCTGCTTGGCGTTTTCGCGCGCGATGATCGCCTCGGCATCGTGTTCCACGGCCACGGCATTGTCGACATGGCGCGACCAGCCTTCACCCGTCCACCAGACCACGTCGCCGCTGCGCAAGTCGCTGCCCGTGATCACCTTGATCTTGTCCCCACTCATCGGGCCGCCTCCACAATCGTCTGCAATTCCATGGTATCTCCCCGCGCGGCCACTTCGCCGATGACGATCAGCGCCGGGCTTTTGACATGGTTCCGGGCGACCAGATCGGCCAGCCCCGCCAGTTCCCCGCGCAGCACGCGCATCTGCGGACGCGCCGCATTCTCGATCACGGCCAGCGGCATCGTCGGTGCGAGGCCATCGGCCATCAGCTTTTCGGCGATCGGTGCGGCGCTGGCCACGCCCATGTAGATCACGAGCGTGCGGCCAACGCCCGCCAGCCCCGCCCAGTTCTGTTCCGACAGGCCCTTGCACTGCCCGGCCACGAACGAGACGATCGAGGCATTGTCGCGATGGGTCAGCGGAATTTGTGCCGCAGCCGAAGCGCCGAGCGCCGCGCTCACGCCGGGCACGACTTCGACCTTCACGCCCGCCGCATGGCAGGCCTCGGCCTCTTCCCCGCCGCGCCCGAAGATGAACGGATCGCCACCCTTGAGCCGCACGACATCATGCCCGGCCAGCGCCTCGCGCACGAGCAGGGCGTTGATTTCTTCCTGGGGCATCGTGTGGCGCGCGCGGCGCTTGGCCACCGAGATGAAGCGCGCCCCGCGCGGGGCCATGGCCAGCACGGCGGGATCGACCAGCCCGTCGTGGACCACGACTTGCGCGTTCATCAACAGGCGCGCGGCGCGCAAGGTGAGCAGGTCGGGATCGCCGGGGCCAGCGCCGACCAGAAACACGGTTCCGCTGGTTCCGAAATGGGCAGGTTCAGTCATGGTGGCGCATGTGGCCTCGCGCGCGCCATCCTGCCAGCGAGAATGGGTTGGGCCGGGGCTAGGGGAACTTTAGCCGTGCTGCGGGTGCCGCCGCAGCCTCGCCGGGGCAAAGCGACGAAACGGGGCAGAATTAACGCTGCCACGGGCCGCACGGAGCGCCCGAAAGCTGGCCCGCCGGGCCGGACATGCTGCCTTCGGGTCTGGCCCCGTTAACCAGATTCCCGAAAATTTTGTTGATGTGCCATATGGATAATTCGAAAAGGTGGACAGAAATACAGGTTCGGGCAAGATTTGAAGGGAAACCTGAATGCGTTTTTATCTGGCAACGTCCTTCATCTTCCCCCGGTCCTTGCGGATGCGGCTTTTCACCCTGTGTTTCGTCACCACGCATCTTCCGCTGATCAGCTATTGCATCTGGGGGCTGGCAACAGGGCGGATGGAACTGGCCGATTTCGTGCTGTTGACGCTGGCCACCCTGATCGGAACGATTGGGGCGCTGGTGGGAATCGGCGCGCTGCTCAACCCGATTCATGCCCTTGCCGAGAGCCTCAATGCCCGCGATGCGATGCCAGCCTCGCCGGGCGCAGGGGCAGCCTTGCCGCCGGCCATGGATGTCATCCAGTCGCTCTATGCCGGGGTGCATCGCGCGGCGGTTTCGGTGGGGACGCAGATCCAGACCTTGCAGGTCGCGGCGAATGAAGATCCGTTGACCGGCCTGCTCAACCGGCGGGGTTTCCTCGAAGCGGCCGGACCCGTGCTGGCAGAGGGCGGGCGCGGCTGCGTCGTCATGCTCGACATCGATTATTTCAAGTCGGTCAATGATACGCTCGGCCACGATGAAGGGGATCGCGTCCTGTCCGCCCTGGCCGGGGTGCTTTCGCGCCAGACCCGCCGGGTCGATCTTGTCGGGCGCTGGGGCGGCGAGGAATTCATCGTCTTCCTGCCCGGATGCCTTGAGGAAGAGGCCAGCCGGATCATGGCGCGCATCGCCCATTTGCTTCGCGTGGCACCCGTCGGGGAGGTCAATGGCCGGACGATCACCTTCTCGGCCGGAATCAGCCAGTGTCCGGATGGCAGGATCGACGCCGCGATCCTGCGTGCCGACGAAGCGCTCTACAGTGCCAAGGAACTGGGCCGCGATTGCGTCGTCTGCCACACCGCCATCGGCGGGCGCAGTCTGGCTGTCTGATTCTGCCGACCTGATCCGGCCAGTCTGAGCCTGAAAGTCTGAAGCCAAGGGGGCTCCGGGATCCTGCCCGCCCGCCGGGCTTGACGCCAAGGGGCCTGGGGGCCATAGCCGCGCCAAGGCGATGGATTTCCGCCGGGCCCCTGGCCGAACCGCCCGATGCCGTCCCTTCTTTCAGGATGGCTGGAGGCTGATGATTCCTGCCTGTAGCTTGTTCGCATCAGGAGGAATCGTGCGCGCTTTTCTTGCCCTTCACCGTCATCGGATCACTTTTGCGCTGGCCCTTGTGGCCATGGCGCTGGTGGTCGGCACGGCCTGCGCCGGGTTCCTCTGGGCGCTCGATGCGGTCACGCGGGTGCGCTTTGCCGCGCCATGGCTGCTCTGGGGGCTGCCGCTGGGCGGGGCCGGGGTGGCCTGGCTCTATCGCCGGTTCAGCACGCGGGCCGAAGGGGGCAACAACCTCATCCTCGACGAGATTCACGAGCCGGGCGCGGGGGTGCCGCTGGCCATGGCGCCGCTGGTGGTACTGGGCACGCTGGTCACCCATCTGCTCGGCGGCTCGGCGGGGCGCGAAGGAACGGCGGTCCAACTGGGCGGAAGCCTCGCCCATGGCTTCGTCGACCGGCTCGGGCTGACCGGCGGCTGGCGCCGCCTGCTGCTGATGGGCGGGGTGGCCGCCGGGTTCGGCGCGGTGTTCGGAACGCCGCTGGCCGGGGCGGTTTTCGGGATCGAGGTTCTCGCGCTCGGCACGCTCGATCTGGCGGCGGCCTTGCCCTGTCTGGTGGCCGCGCTCGTGGCCGATGCGGCCTGTCGCTCGTGGGGCATCCATCATACGGCCTATCCCCATCTCGACCTGCCGTCCGAAGGGGCGCGCGCACTGGCGCTGCTTTTGCTCAAGGCGGGGGTGGCCGGGATCGCCGTGGGCCTCGTCGCGCGGCTTTTTGCCGAGGCCAATCACACCCTTGGCGCCTTCGTGCGCAAACTGGTGCCCGGCGCGCTGTGGCGTCCGGTGGTCGGCGGGGTTCTGGTGATCGCCCTGAGCCTGATTTTTGGCACGCAGGACTATCTCGGGCTGGGCGTCCTTGCGGCCCATCCCGGTGCGCCGACGCTGCCGGGCTTCTTCACCGCCGCGCCCGACCGCTGGAGCTGGCTGCTCAAGCTGGTGTTCACGGTGGCCACGCTGTCCACCGGGTTCAAGGGGGGCGAGGTGACGCCGCTGTTCTTTATCGGGGCGGGGCTGGGCAGCGCGCTTGCGCCGCTGCTCGGGGTGCCAGTGCCGGTCATGGCCGCGCTGGGCATGGTGGCGATGCTGGGCGCGGCGGCCAATACGCCGGTGGCCTGCGCGGTCATGGGGCTCGAACTGTTCGGGATCGGCCTCGGGCCGGTGCTGGTGGTGGCGTGCGTGGCCGCCTATCTGGCCTCGGGCCACGGGGGCATCTATCTTTCGCAGAAGATCGCCCGCCCCAAGTGGCCGCGCCGCCGGGCCGCAGCCACCCTGCGGGCGTCGCAGCGCAGCTGGTTCTAGTCCGGTGACCGGCTCTTGAGGAATTCGCGCAGCGCGGGCGTGTCGCGCAGGCGCAGGTCGCGTTGCGGATAGGGCACTTCGACGTCGTGCTCCTTGAACAGGCGCCAGACCGCCCAGAGAATCTGGCTGCGCACATTGGCTGTGCCGTCTTCCGGGTCGGCGATGGTGACATAGATGACCATGTCGATCCCGCTTTCGCCCAGAGCGGACATCGCCACCGAGGGGCCGGGATCGGCCAGCACGCGCGGCGCAGCGCGTGCTGCCTGAAGCATCAGCCGCTCGGCCAGATCGAGATCGGCATCATAGGCCACGCTCACCGGAATCGAGATGACGATCTGGGTGTTCGAATAGGACCAGTTCTCGACCTGGGTGGTCATCAGGATTTCGTTCGGGATCAGGTATTCGCGGTGGTCGCGCGTGGCCACCGAGACCGCGCGGATGCCGATCTTGCGCACTTGCCCTACGGTGCCATCGCCGATCGCGATCACGTCGCCCGGCTTGATCGAGCGGTCCATCAGCAGGATCAGCCCGGCGATCAGGTTGCCGAAAGTCTTCTGCAAACCGAAACCGATGGCCAGACCAAAGGCCCCGGAAAAGACCGTGAGCGCGGTGAAGTTGATCCCCAGCAGGTCGATGCCCATGAAGAAGGCCAGCGCCCAGACCATCAGCGAGAGCAGTTTTTCGCCCAGCACGCGCTGGGTCGAATCGAGCCCGTGGACCCGTGCAAAGAAGAAGCGGGCCAGCCGGCTGCCCAGCCGTGCCAGCATGATCATCGCGAAAACGACGAGCACCATCTTGCCCGCGTTGAGCACCGAGACATGATAGTGCCCGATATCGAAGCCGATATCGTCGAGCGAACGGACGAATTCGGCCACCGCGCGCTCGTTGCGCCGGGTCAGCCAGGTCATCGGGCCGCGCTCCAGGCGGCCAGCGCGTTGTCGAGATCGGCCATGAGGTCGGCCACGTCTTCCAGGCCAATGGCCAGTCGCACGGCAAAGCGGTCGGCCTCTTCGCGGGTGCCATCCTCGCGGGGGCGGGGCCAGGGGCTGGCGGTGCGGATCGCCGCCGGGTCGACCGGGGTGGCGAGGCTTTCGAATCCGCCGAAGCTGTAGCCGATGCCGAACAGGGAGAGCGCGTCGATCAGCGCGTCGCGCGCGCGGGCCGTGCCCCCCTTGAGGACGAAGCTGAACAGCCCGCAGCCCCCGGTGAAATCGCGCGCCCAGAATGCATGGCCGGGCGAGCCGGGCAGCATCGGGCAGAGCACTTGAGCCACTTCTGCGCGGCCCGAAAGCCACTGCGCGAGCGCGAGGGCATTGGCGCTCGCCTTTTCCAGGCGCAGCCCCATCGTGCGCAGGCCGCGCAGCATCATCGCGGCGTCGTCGGGCGAAACGACCAGCCCCATGGCCTGTGCCTTGAGGCGCAGCGGCCGATACCATTGCGCGCCGGCGGTGGTGGAGCCCATCATCACGTCCGAATGGCCGCTGACATGCTTGGTGAGCGACATGATGGAAATGTCGGCCCCATGGGCGAGCGGGGCAAAGCCGAGCGGCGAGGCCCAGGTGTTGTCGACCAGAACCGCCAGCCCCTGCGCCTTGGCCGCGCCGATCAGCGCGGGCATGTCGGGCACTTCCATAGTCAGGCTGCCGGGCGCTTCGAGCAGGACCGCGCGCGCGCCGGGGCACAGCGCGGCAAAGGCCCCGCTGTCCATCGGATCGAACCAGACCGTCTTGATTCCCAGATCGGCCAGCAGCCCGCGCGCCATGGCGCGGCTGGGCTCATAGGCATTGTCGGTGAGCAGCAGGGTATCGCCGGGGCGCAGCACGGTCATCAGCGCGCCGCAGATCGCGCTGACCCCCGAAGGATAGAGCACGGTGCCGCCATGCTGCGCGCCCGGTTCCAGCTCGGTCAGCGCTTGCGCCAGCGCCCACTGGGTCGGCGCGCCGCGCCGGCCATAGTAGAAATGCCCGTCCTCGTTGCCCGGATGGGCCCTGAGCGTCGCCATGTCGGGATAGAGATGGGTCGAGGCGCGCCAGACCGGCGGGTTGACCACCGCGCCGGGATGGCCGGGTGTTCCGGTCCATTCCGGGCGGCGCCCGGCGGCAACGATTGTGGTGGCAGGACGCGTGGCGGGGCGGGAGACATTCTTGTCGGTCGGGGCGCTCATGACCTGCTGCAAAGCAGGAAAGGGGCCGCCCGGCAAGTCTGGGCCCAAATGATCTGAAGGGTCAGGCCGTTACAGGCTCGGCCGGGCCGGTTTCCTTGGGCGTCGCCGGGTCGGAGCCCCATTCGCTCCAGCTGCCGTCATAGAGCGCCACGTCCTCCTTGCCGAGGAGATGGAGCGCGAAGATCACGACATTGGCCGTCATCCCCGAGCCGCAACTGGCGATGACCGGGCGGGCGAGGTCGACTTGCGCATTGGCAAAGGCCGCGCGCAGGGCCTCGGGCGCCTTCCATGTGCCGTCGGGCGCAAAGAGGCTGGCATAGGGCACGTTGCGCGCGCCGGGAATGTGGCCGCTGGCCAGTGCGGGGTTGGTTTCCTTGACCTCGCCGGTAAAACGCCCCGCGCCGCGCGCGTCGACGAGCTGTTCGGCATGGCTGGCGAGGTTGGCGAGAACCTGATCCTTCGAGCGAAGCGCGCGCAAGTCGCTCCAGGCGGTGAAATGGCGGTGGCGCAGGGTTTCGTTGCCTTGCGCGCAAGGGCGGCCTTCGGCCTTCCACTTGGCGATGCCGCCATCGAGCAGGGCCACGTTCTGCGCCCCGAACAGGGTCAGCAGGAACCACGCGCGCGTCGACGACTTGATCGGGCTGTCGTCGTAAAGGACGATGCGGCTGCCGTCACCCAGCCCCAGGCTCTGCATGCGGCTGGCGAATTTTTCCGCCGAGGGCAACGAGTTGGGAAGGCCGGTGGCCCCATCGACAAGGTTGCCCAGATCCATGAAAACGGTGCCGGGGATATGACATGCCTCGTACTCGCGCGCGGCGTCGCGCTTGTGTTCGGGCAAAAAGCAACTGGCATCGACGATGCGCAGATCGCTCGCACCCATCTCGTTGGCGAGCCATTGGGTGGAGACCAGCGGTTCCATGAAATTCTCCTGCCTGCGACCCGTCTGGCGCGGGTTCATTTGCAACCAGAATAGGCCCGGCAAGCGGGCACGTCGATTGGAAAAATGGCCAATCGACGGGCCTGTCGTGTTTCAGGATGGGCCTGTTTCAGGCGAATGGATTCAGCTCAGCGCGGGGGCCTCTGGAAGGGGAAGCACCCGCTGGTCGACCTGATCGAACACGCGCGGCCCCTGATCGAGCCGGAAAGGCGCCAGACGCGCGCCCGGCGTGTCAGACGGTTGGCCGATCAGGAAGGCGCCATGGGCGTGCTCGGCCCCGCCGGTGTCTTCGCGGGTCGCCCAGCACGCGGCGCGCGCGATCGGCACGAACAGTTGCGCCTCGCCCGCGCGAATCGCCAGCACGGCGGCCAGCGGCAGGCGCATCTCGACCGGCACGGTCACGCTCGCCCCGGCCTCGATCCGCGCGATCTGGGCCAGCGGCGGCAGTTCCGGCCCGGCCAGCCCCAGCTGTTCATCCATGGGCCGCGAGGCATGGGCCGATGTCATGTCGCCCGACAGCGCAAGGTCGACCAGCGCGTCACGGCCATGGTTGGTGAGCACGATACGCGCGGCCAGCGTGGCATTGGCCAGCGTGGCGGTGAACCGGTCGGCCAGCAGCGCGAGGCTCAGGCCCTGCGCGACCGGGGCAGCCTCCGGCGCCTTGGCCGCAGGGGGCGGTGTCGGTGCAGGTGGAGGGGCAGGGGCAGGGGCGGGCGCCGGTTCGGGTTTCGCCGCAGGCGCAGGGGGGCTGTCTGGCGCAGCCTCGCCCCGCACCCGTCGGCGCGAGAGCCCCAGCACCAGTCCGCCCAGAGCCAGAACCGCCGCAATGCCCCCTGCCCATGGCAACCAGTCCGCATCGCTCCGGGGCGCCGGTTCGGGCGTGGCGAGGGCAGGGCTTTCCGTCTCGGGCGAAGCCGAAGCTTCGGGCAGGGCAGTTGGCGCTTCGCTCGCGACGGGTGACGGCACTAAAACAGGCGCGTTGACAGGCACGGGCTCTTTCCGGGCTACCGGCGCAGGTTTCGGGGCTTGCTCCGGCTTTGCCGCAGCAGGCCTGGCTGCGGGCCTGACTTTGACGGCTGGGGCGGGCAGGGGCAGGACGACGGGCGCAGGCGCGGGCGCCGCCGTTGCCGAGGGGCTGGAACCAGCGTCCGCCGCGGGAACAGCAGGCAACTGGATCGTTGGCGCGGCGCTGTCGGTGGAGGCAGGCGCCGGAACGGCCTGTGCCAGTGCGCCCCCCATCGGCGTGCAGAGCAAAAGCCCGGCCAGCAGTGTGCGGGATGAAGAATGCTGGAATGCGCGCGTGCCGCTCATGGCTTGCCCTGAAATGCCTCTCGTATGGTATCCATGGGATTAGGCCGGTCGTGCCGGCCAGCCGGGTCGGATCCTGTCGCCACGGCCCCGCGCTGCATAATGCCTCCCCGGCTGCGCGCAAGCAGGTGGCTTGCTCAGGTGGTGCAGGGTGTGCATTGGCTCGGCCATGAGAAAGGCCGGCCACAAGACAGGCCGACCGCAAGAAAGGATTGTCCCGTCATGTCGACCCCTCCCGTTTCCGCGCCCCTGCATCTGGGCAAGTCGAGCGCGCTGCCCGCCTCGCCCGAAGAGGCGGTGCTCGATTATGTCCCCAACCCGCGTCCCGGCACGCTCTATCTCGTGCGCTTCGCCTCGCCCGAGTTCACCTCGCTGTGCCCGGTGACCGGCGCGCCCGACTTCGCCCATCTGGTGATCGACTACGTGCCGGGCGACAGCATCGTCGAATCCAAGTCGCTCAAGCTGTTTCTGGGTTCGTTCCGGAACCACAACGGTTTTCACGAGGACGTGACCGTGGGCATCGGTCAGCGCCTGTTCGACGAGATGAAGCCCCGCTGGCTGCGCATCGGCGGCTACTGGTATCCGCGCGGGGGCATCCCCATCGACGTGTTCTGGCAGTCCGGCGCCGCGCCCGAGGGCCTGTGGCTCCCCGATCAGGGCGTGGCCGCCTATCGCGGACGCGGCTGACAGGGCTGTTCGGGCGGGCGGCGAATAAATTAACCTATCGGCAAGACCTTCGACCGGGATTTCATAGCGTCAAATACCTGTTTCTCCTGAGTACATTTACCAATGTTTAGGAGGTTTCTGCAAAAAGCGGCCTTGGGGTTAAGCATCTCAGGAGACATGGACATGACCTTTTTTCGCAAGCTGATCAAGGACACCGAAGGCGCCACCGCTATCGAATACGGCCTGATCGCTGCTCTCATCGCCGTCGCTGCCATCACCGCCATGGGCTCGCTCGGCACTGCGCTCAATACCACTTTCACCGGCGTGTCGACCAAGATGGATGCGGCTAAGGATGGGACCTATACGGCTCCCGCGAAACCTTGATGCATGATGGCACAGGCGGCGCCGATGCGACCGTTTGAACCATCCCAGGGCTTGCCACGATCAGCCTGATCGGGGGGCAGCCATCCACGGTAGGAAAGGGGGTCTTCGGGCCCCCTTTCTTTTTGTCCGGGCGGGAGGGTGTTGCACAAAGGTGCATGCGAAAATCTCATTTGCTCAAAACGCAAGGGACGGCGGGCAAAATGCCTTGCAAATGGGGAAAATCGCGCGAGATAAACAAGGGCGGCACAGTGAGCGGTGAAGAGAACCGCCATGAAGGATGCCGCAGCCGATGGAGAGGCACTGACAATGATGGCGAATGCGGAATTGAGCCCTGGTTTCAAGCATGCCGAGCGGGTTCTGACTGCTGTGCATTCCTCGCGGGCCGCCGTTTCCGCCGTGGCCGCCTCATGGTGCCGCTCGGCCCTTCATCACGGGCTCGACCCTTCCGCGCCGCAGGCTTCGGCAGAGCGGCTGGGCGACAATGAGCTCAATACCTTGCGGGCCTCGAACGGTGAATTGCTGACCGTGGCGGCCCCCGTGCTCGACAGGCTTCACGGCAGCGTCGGGCTGGCCGGGGCCTGTGTGATCATTGCAGATGCGGGCGGGGTGGTGCTCGATTGGCGGACGACCGATTCGGATGCGGCCCTGTTCGAAGATATTGGGCTTACACCGGGGGTTTCCTGGGCCGAAGCCGCGCAGGGCACCAATGGCATCGGGACCTGCCTGGTCGAAGGGTGTGCGGTCACGATCCATCGCGACGAGCATTTCGCCAGTCGCAACGTGGGCGTCAGTTGCATGGACGCGCCGATTTTCGATCCCGATGGACGGCTGATCGCCGCGCTCGATATTTCCTCGGCGCGCGGGGACCATGATCGCACGATGGCCGCACTCATCGGGGCGCTGGTGCAGGATGCCGCCCGCAGCATCGAGCGCGACTTGTTCTGCCGCCGTTACTCCGATGCGCGAATCGTTCTGGCCGGTGCTGGCGATCAGGCAATGCGCGGCAATGTCCTGTTGGCCGTGGATCGCGATGATCTCGTGATCGGGGCGACTCGGGCGGCGCGCCAGCAGTTCCGTCTGGCCACTGGCGCTGATATCGAGCCACGCCCGCTGGGCGATTTTCTTGGCCAGACGGGCCCGGCCAGCTTCGATGATGGCGAACGCGCGGTTCTGCGTCAGGCGCTGGCACGGGCCGGTGGCAATGTCAGCAGCGCGGCGCGTCTGCTGGGGATCGGGCGGGCCACGTTCTATCGCCGGATGGAGCGCGTCGGACTTTCGCTGCGGCACTGAAAAGGGGGGGCGCGCTTTGCATTGCGTAACGCGCAAGCGTGGCCCCGGTTTTCCACGCTGGGACATTTCGCCCGCTTTGCGATGCTCCTCGCCGTCGCTATGCGCGCGCCATGATGATCAAGGCTCCTTCGGTCCTGTCTGTCGCGGCGATGGTTCTGGCCGCTCTGTTGGCAGGCTGCTCGTCGCGCGATGATACCCACGATGCCCGCCTGAAGGCGGCGGGAGCTGATCGATCCCTTCCAGCGCTGCTCAAGGTGGCCGATCCGCGAATCGGCGAGGTCAAGGCTGGCCCCTGCAAGGGCTGCCATACCCTCGATGCCGGCGGCCCGGATCTGGGGGGGCCCAACCTCCACGGTATCTATGGCAGCCCGATGGGCCGCAACCGCCCTGCCTTTGCCTATTCGGCGGCGTTGCGCGATGCCAACGGGCACTGGGACGATGCCACCCTCGACGCCTGGCTGCGCAATCCGCAGGCGCTGGTCCCCGGCACATACATGCAGTTTGGCGGCATCTCCGACCCGCTCGATCGCGCGGACATCATCGCCTATTTGCGCACGCAGAAGAACTGACGGATTTTTCAAAAGGAAGTGTGAAACCCGGGGGCCATCGCCCCCGGACCCCCGGGAACTGGTGCTTGCTGGCATGTCCGGCGTTTCATTAGCTGGCGTGAGCAAACCGGGATCTCCGCGATTTTAAATCATTCCATTCGTCATCCCCGCGCAGGCGGGGATCCAGTTCCGACGGCCGTACAGGCGAGCAGAGCAGGCAAGCTGGATTCCCGCCTGCGCGGGAATGACGAAATGGGATCGAACATCGCTCAGCGCTTTCGTGTGCATGTTCGGTGTGCGTCGCCTTTGTTCTTCAAGGCTGCACATCAACCCCGATCCGCGCGGCGGGCATCGTGGTGGCATGGGCCGGATCGCGCGCCGGGCGCGGGCCCCCGCGCCCTTCGGCCACGCCGTCGAGCGTGTGCAGTGCGCTGGTAAGCAGCGGGACATCGCCATTGTCGGCAATGCGCGCGGCCTCCTGTTCAGCATCGTGGCGCGGGGCGTCGGGCAGGAGCCAGGCGCTGTCCATGACGCCGAGCGCGGCGAGAACTTGCGCCTTGGCGAGGTAGGCCCCGGCAATACCATCGTTGTAGGCGCTGCGAGTCTGAAGCAGTTCGCGGGCGAGCTGGAGAACGTCGAGCGTGGTGAACAGCCCCGCGCGTTCCTGAAGGACGGCGCCGTCGTAGGCTTTCTGGGCCGAATCGACCGCACTCTGGAGGCGGTCGATCGCCTCGCTCTGGGCCTGCCAGTCGTTCCATGCGGTGGCGAGGGCGGCGCGGTTTTCGCGCAGGCTGGCATCGACCAGCCGCCAGTCGGCATCGTTGGCGGCCTGCGCGGCGCGGATGCGGGCGTGGCGCTCGCCACTGTCGAACAGGGGGCCGGAAATGGTGAGCACCCCGCGCAGTTCGGTCTGGCGCAAGCTGTCGGAATAGTTCGAAAAACCGTTGGAATAGGGCATCAGGGCTGCGCTCCCTTGTAGATCGATCCGCGGGCGCCAGTCGGCCTTGGCGCCTTCGGTCGCCGCGCGCGAGGCGCGCTCGCGCTCCTGCGCGGCGAGGACGACGGGGTTGTGCTCTTCGGCAAAGACATAGGCTTCTTCGAGCGACGAAACCGGCAGTTGCAGGGCAGGGGGTGTGGTCAGTTCGCCCGGACGGGTGCCGACCATGCGCAGGAACGTGGCCTCGGCGGTTCCGGCGTCGCGCTGGGCGGTCAGCAATTGCACGCGGCCCAGCTCCACGCGGGTCTCGACTTGCTGGATGTCTGTTGCGGTGACTTCGTGGGCCTTGAGGCGCGCGCGATTGTCGGTCAGCTCGCGGGTGAGCGCGGCAAGGTTGTCTGCCGCGATGCCCACCCCCGTTCGCGTGCGGCGCAGGCTGACATAGGCATCGAGCGCATCGAACAGCGCCTGCTGCTCGGTCGAACGGAGCACGGCGCGTTGATAGGCGGCCTGCGCCCGCGCCGCGCGTTCGGAGGCGAGCGTGCGGCCAAAGGTGAACAGCGGCTGGGTCAGAATGGCCGTCGCGGTGGAGGTCCAGCCATGGCGCTTGAGGAAATTGGCCGGGGCGATCTCGTAGTTGTCGCGCGTCCAGCCATACGTCAGTGAATAGTCGAGGTGCGGGCCATAGGCCGAGCGGGCCTGCGCCACGCCCCAGTCGCTGCTGCGCGCGCCCGACCGCTGGGCGAGCACGGCGGGCGAGGTCCAGTAGGCATAGCGCAAGGCCTCGCCCAGCGAAGTGACCGACTGGCCCTGACGCGCACCCTGCGCGATGTCGGCGGGCGTATCGGCGGGCAGATCGGGCGTGAAGGACAGCGGCCTGCCCGGTTCGGGCGCTTCGGGAGGAGCCAAGTCGGACAGGGCTGGCGGCAGGCTCTCCTGCGCATGGAGGCATGGGGCCATCAGCAGGCCCGCGAAGGCGGGGGCCAGACGGGCGAGAGGCGCGGCGCGGCGTCGGTTGCGGGCGCACGAAGGGCGTGGCGTGGTCAAACGCATGGTTCGAACCCCCTGGTTCAGTTGTCGCGGAAGGCGCGCATGAACTGGTCGCGCAATGGCTTGGTGACGTAGGAAAGCAGCGAGCGGTTGCCCGTCTCGATGTAGGATTCGGCGGGCATTCCGCTGCGCAGGGACAGCCCCTCGCGCGCAATGGCGGCCTGATCGACGGCGATCCGCACGGTGTAGAAGGCCTGCCGGGTCTCCTGATTGTCGGTGCGGTCGGTGGCGACATAGATCACGCGACCGGGGATTTCCGGCGTGGCCGCGCGGTTGAACGCGGTAAAGCGCACGCGCGCGGTCTGGCCGGGGTGGACCTGATCGATGTCGTTCGGGTCGATGGAGGCTTCCACGACCATCAAATCATGATCGGGGACGATTTCCATGATCGGCTCGGCGGCGCGCACCACGTCGCCGATGGCGGCAAACGCGATTTTCTCGATCGTGCCCGAATAGGGCGCGCGGATCTCGGTGCGGTCCTTCTGGTCGGCGGCGCTGACCTTGCGGAGTTGCTGCTGGTTGAGCGCGGTGTTCACTTGCGCCAGATCGGTGCCGGCCTGAACGCGGCGGGTCTGCACGGTCTGGATCGACTGTTCCTGCGCCTCGGTGATGCGGGCGCGGGCCTGGGCGATTTGGGACTGGAGCTGGGCGACCTGACCGTCGATGTCGACGGCGGTGCGTTCGAGCTGGTTGAGCCGGTTGATCGTGACCAGCTGCTTGTCCCACAAGTCGCGCACGCCCTGCCGTTCGGGTTCGATCAGGTGGCGCTGCTGGCGCAAGGCATCGATCTGGGCCTGAAGCCCGGCGATCTGCTGGTCATATTGGACGATGCGCGCGCCAAGCTGGGCGCGGAGCTGGCTTTCTTCGGTCTGGCGCATGGCGAACAGGTGCTGTTCGTCGGCCATGGCCTTGCGCGCCGAAGGGTTGGTCGATTGCGTCAGCTCGGGCGGGAAGGAAACCTGACCCAGCCCCAGCCGCTCGGCTTCGAGCCGGGCTTTCTGGGCGAGCAACTGCTCGACGGTGAGGTTGGAATAGGTCGCATCGGCCCCGGTCACGCGGTCGTCGAGCCGCATCAGCAGCTCGCCCTGTTTCACATGCTGGCCATTGACGACCGCAATGGCCGCGATCACGCCCCCGGTCGGGTGGGCGATGCGCTTGACGCGGGTTTCCACGCCGACCTGCCCCCCGCCGATCACGGCCCCGCCCAGCGGCACGAGGGCAGCCAGCACGAACAGCAGCACCAGCAACCCGGCCAGCGCGCCCAGCAGCCGCACCAGCAGGCGCGAGGCATGGGGCCGGGGCACATCGGTTGCCTCGATCCACAGCGCGGGAAGGATCTGACGCATGGCGTCTGGCGAGAGCGGGGCGTTCATCGGGCGCTCTCCTGCGCAAGGCGGCCGGGAGCCGGAGGGGCCGGGCGCGCGCCGGGCGTGGCTGGTTCACCGCCGGGCAGGGTGCGTTGCATGACGGTCTCGCGGTCGCCGAAATCGACGATGCGTCCGTTCTGCATGACCGCGACATGGGTGATCGGCCCCAGCGTGGCCGGGCGGTGGGTGATCATGATGACGATCCCGCCGCGCTGGCGCACCGAGAGGACCGAGTGGGACAGCGCGGCATCGCCCGCCGCGTCGAGGTTGGAATTGGCTTCGTCGAGCACGAGCAGGTGCGGGGCGCCATAGAGCGCGCGGGCCAGCCCCACGCGCTGGCGCTGCCCGGCGGAAAGCTCCCCTCCACCAGCCGAAACAGGCGTGTCATAGCCATCGGGAAGGGCCAGGATCGCCTCGTGCAGGCTGGCCGCGCGCGCGGCTGCGATCACCCCTTCCGACGTGGCCGCCGGGTCGAACCGGGCGATGTTCTGGCCGACCGTGCCCTCGATCAGGTCGACCGTTTGCGGGACATAGCCGATGGCATTGCCCAGCGTTTCGGCGTCCCACTGGTCGGGCGTGGCGCCATCGAGGCGCACTTCGCCGCGCACCGGGTGCCAGATGCCCAGGATGCCACGCACGAGCGAGGTCTTGCCCGCTGCACTCGGGCCGATCAGGGCCAGGGCCTGTCCCGGCTGGAGCAGGAGCGAGACGCCCTGCACGGTGAACCTCTGGGTGCCGGGTGGGGCCACCCACAGGTCGCGAAGGACGAGTTCGCCGCGCGGACGGTCGAGCGTGACGTGGCGTTCGGGCGGGCGGCGGAACGTGGTGATTGCCTGCGCCAGCCGACCCCAGCCGCTGCGCGCCGCGATCAGCCCGCGCCAGTTGGCAATGGCTGAATCCACCGGCGCCAGCGCCCGGCCCGAGAGCACCGAGGAAGCGAGGATCACGCCCCCGCTCGCGCGGTCGTCGATCACCAGCAGTGCGCCGACCGTCAGGATGATCGATTGCAGGAGCAGGCGAAACGTGCGGCTGGCGCCGCCCAGCCGCGAGACCGTGCGCGAGAGCGCGGACTGCGCCGCGATGAACTGCCCCTCCCAGCCCGAGGTGCGCGCGACCAGCCGGTCCTGCATGCCCATGGCGAAGGCCGATTCGGCAAAGCGGATTTCCGAGAGCGTGGCCGCAGAGCGCTGGCCGGTGATCGTTGCCAGTTCGAGCGAGGCGGCCTGCGTGCGCCGGTTGGAGAGCAGCGCGAGCGCCGCCATCACCATGACCCCGGCCAATGCGGTAAGCCCCAGCCACCAGTGCAGCGCAGCCAGCACGATCAGGAACATCAGCACCCAGGGCAGGTCGATCAGCGCGACCGGCCCGGCCCCGGCAAGGAAGGCATGCACCGAATCGAGATCGCGCGCGAACTGGAGCCCGTCGGCCTTGTCGGGTCCGGAGCGCAAGGGGCGTGTGACGGTGGCGTAGTGGACCGCCTCGAACAGGTCGTCGTGGACGCCGTTGGCCACGCCCAGCAGCGCCTCGGCCCGGATTGCTTCGAAGATTGCCTGGAACAGGTAGATCAGCACCAGCATCGCGAAGAGACCGGCGAGGGTGGGGATGCTGCGGCTCGGCAAAACCGAATCGTAGACCAGCATCATGTAGCCCGACCCGGCAAAGACCAGGACATTGAGCAGAAAGCTGGCGATGCCCACCAGCACGAGATTGCCGCGATATCTGCGCAGGAACAGGCGCAGCAGTTGCCGATCCACGTCGAAACACCCCCGATCACTGTCGTCGGGGACAAGCATCGCATCGCCGGTTCGTCCGGCAACGCGCAGAAACCTCCGTGGCGGAACTTTAGAGCCTGTGCAGCCTTGGTTTCACCGGCTCAGGACGCACCCTTACGCAATCGCCGGGGGTTGCAATTCACGGAATTCAGGCGACTTCCAGTGCGCCTTCGGGGCGGGCTCCGATGATCAGCATTTCGCACCAGACTCCCTTGGGATCGAACATCAGGTCGACGGCCTCGATACCCGGCTGGGCGCGCAGGAGGTGCGAGCCGGTGCCCTGGACCTGCGGCGCGCTGACCGCTGGGCCACCCGTTTCGCGCCACAGCAGGTAGAGCCTGTTGCCGTCGGGCCCCAGGAACCAGCGCAAGTCGACCAGGCCCCTGTCGGTCGAGAGCGCACCGTGTTTCATGGCATTGGTGCACAATTCGTGGATGGCCATGATCAGGGGGATGCAGCTTTCGTCGGGGATGACACAGGCGGTGCCTTCGAGGCGGATGCGGCGGCCCAGACCGAATGGATGGATCGTGCGCTCGATCAGGTCGGGCAGGCGGCCTTCGGCCTCGGTGCCGATGCGCAGGAGGTCGCTGGCCTTGGCCAGGCTTTCGAGACGGCTGGAAAATTCGCGGAAGAAGTCCAGCGGGTTTTCCGCACGCGGCCCGCGCGCCGAGAGCGCCTGGATGATGGCGAGCATGTTGCGCGTGCGATGGCGCAATTCGCGGTTGAAGGATTCCTGCCGGCTGGCCAGCGCATCGAGTTCGCGCACCGTGCTGCGCGTGACCACGGCGGTGCAGATCAGCAGGCCCAGCGAGAAGACCGCGAGCACGAACGTGATGGCCCGGCCCGCCCACCAGTCCACCGACACGACCTGCCCGCCGAACACCAGCTTGCTCACGCAAAAGGAAACGGCCACCGTGGCAAGGGCCTGGCGCAAGTCGAGCAGGAGGGTTGCGATCAGGACGGTCGGCCAGAAAGCCATGAATGGCATGGTTGCGGGCACGGGGTCGATCAGCAGGCGCAGCAGCACGGGGGCTGCCACCAGGACTGTCCCCAGGGCTGCCTGCTCACCCAAGCTGCGCCGCTTGATCAGGGCGGCGCGAATCCAGCCGGAAAATCCGGTCGAAACCATCATCGCAAAGTCCCTTGAGCCTGCCCCCCTGGGCGAAGGGTCCAGTCCCCGGCAGGCTTCTGGCCGGCGGTATTACCGAAAAGAAACCAAAATGGCAGTATAAATGTGCCTTTTATTCCGGGGGTATGCCTGCATTGACCGCCGGAAGAGATTGCAGCCGTAATGCGGCATCGATTTCGAGCAGGCTGGCCAGAAGATGCCGGTCCTGTGTGTCGAGCGGAACGCGCGTGGCCAGGGCCTGTCGGCAGGCTTCGATGAGGGCGCGGGGGTGGCTGGCAAGCCCGGCCCGGAATTGCGCGAAATCTTGCGCGATGGCGCGCGGGGGCGTGCCGGAACCCACGCTTTCCGGTGCTCCCGAGCGGTGTTTTTCCAGCGTCCACAGGGCTGTGGCGGCACGCTCGGCCATGGTCCGCACGAGATCGCCCGCCGCTTCGCCCGAGGCGCGCGCCTTGAGTTTCTGGCGATAGCGTCGTTGTCTTTCGGCATTGCTCAGGGCCATTGCGCTGTCTTGGGGCGGGATGTCCCGTCCTGCAAAGCCCGGAGTGTTGCTTGCGTATCCTTGCGTAAGCGAAGGCCGGTTATCCGTCCCCCGGCTGTCAGGTGTCGGGGTCGTTGACGGCCAGCAGCGCCAGTTCGGTGCCCAGCTTCTGGTACATGGCGTGGAGATAGACCTTCACTGTTCCCTCGCCGATATTCATCTCTGTTCCGATGTCGCGGTTGCGCATGCCGCGCGCGACCAGCCGGGCGATCCGCCGCTCGCGCGGGTTCAGGCGGTCGAGGGGGCCTGCCCCTTCGGGGTGAAGCGAAAGATCGAGCGCGCGCGTGAGCAGTTCGGGCGGGATCACCTTCTGGCCTGCATGGACCCGTTCGAGCACATCGATCAGATCGTCTCCGGCGCCTTCCTTCGAGACGATCCCCTCCACGCCCGCGCGCATCACGGCCAGCAGGTTGCGATCGGTCAGTTCGGCGGTGAGCACCACCACCGACCGTTTGTCGCCACGCGCACGCAGCGTTTCGAGCACCTGAACCCCGTTCATGCCGGGCATGTTGATGTCGAGCAGCACGATGGCCGGGTCGTGGGTGGCGATGGCGTCGAGCGTTTCCTCGCCCCCGGCGGTTGCCGCCACGACGCGGAACTCGCTGCCCCGCAGCACGGAGGAGACACCGGCACGGATGAAGCCGTGGTCGTCGGCAATCAGAATGGGGATCATGCGTAAGCTCGCGTGGGCACTTCGATATCCAGCCTGGCGCCGGGGCGCTGGGGGCCGCCGGTCTGCTCGGTGATGTGGACCCTGCCGCCAAGGGCCACGACGCGTTCGCTGATCGAGCGCGGACGACGGGGTTGCCCTGCTTCGGGGAAACCGACACCGTCATCAATGATGGAGACAATCAACTTCGCACCGTCATGATCAAGGTGAATCGATACTTCGTTGCAATGGCCGTGTCGAGCCGCATTGGCGACCGCCTCGCGGACCATCTGGCGGAATTCATAGGCAAGATGGATTGAGACCGGAAGGCTGCCGGGGCCGGATGTGAACAGCACCCTGATATGCCAGTGGGTGGCCAGTTCATCGACGAGCCCGCGCAGTTCCTCGACCAGATCGGCGGTGCGGTCGCCATCCTCGCCACGCCGCAGGCGGTCGATCATCACCCGCAGCTGGCCCTGCTCGCGCCGCAGGGATTCCTTCATCGCCACGATTTCGCCGTCCGGGTCGGTGCCTTCGCGCAGGCGCCGGCGCAGGGCTTCGAGCCCGAACATCGTACCGGCCAGAAACTGGACGACGCTGTCGTGAAGGTCGCGCGCCAGGGCATTGCGCACTTCGGTCACCGCCGAATTCTTGGCAAGCGAGGCCATCTCCTCGCGGTCGAGCGCCAGGCCGATTTCTCGCGCCAGCGCGGCCATCCACGCCAGATCGTCGACCGCCATGCCCTGAACCCCCCAGACCAGCAGGTGGCCCTGGCTCGACACCGAATTGAACGCGGCCATGATGCCCTCGTCCACCTCCAGAAAGTCGGCGAGCGGAACGCTGAAGGCCTCGCGGCTGGCTTCGAGCCGATATTCACCGATCAG
Organism: Novosphingobium sp. IK01; assembly: GCF_033242265.1. Classification (NCBI taxonomy): domain Bacteria; kingdom Pseudomonadati; phylum Pseudomonadota; class Alphaproteobacteria; order Sphingomonadales; family Sphingomonadaceae; genus Novosphingobium; species Novosphingobium pituita. The sequence goes on from NZ_BTFW01000001.1 coordinate 3,273,020, forward strand.
GGCGATCCGGCGGTGACGGGGCAGGTTGAACATCGTGGGCGGGACGGGCGATGACAGGGCTTCGGCCATCAGGCCGGGACCCAGCCTTTCGCTGGTCGCGATGCCCTCGCGCGTGACCAGCACGTCGATCCAGGGTTCGTCGCCCCAGCTCACCACCAGGGCCGCGCCGCGCGCACGCATGATCGTGCAGGCTTCGTCGAGCGCGCCTGACAGGACCCGGCTGCGGCGGTTGCCGGGCGCGCCGGCCGGTTCTGCCAGGGTGACCACGCGCATGCCCCGCTGCTGGCTGGCCAGCCACAGCACGAGCGCGGAGACCAGCACGATACAGCCCAGCCCGCGCAGGAAATGCATCGGGTCCGGGCCCGTGGCGAGGGCGCTGAGCAGAAGCGCGGGCGCCGTGGCCGCCAGAATCAGGAACAGGCTGGAGACCGCCACCCCGAACGTGCCCCACCGGGCAAGGGCCACGATCAGCAGGAAGGTGGCAAAGGCCAGAAAAGGCCCGTTCAGGGCCCCGTGCGGCCTGATCGCGACATAGAGCGCGCCGGCCAGGGCCAGCAGGTCGACGGCCTGCGCCAGGGCGGCCAGGCGGCTGTCGAGCCACCAGTCGATCCAGGCCACGGCCAGCATGACCACGGTCCACATCACATATGTCATCGCGACCCACTGGCTGCCTTGCGGATAGCGCAGTGGCTCGTCGAAGGAGAGGCTGATCCCGGCCAGAAACAGCACGGCGATCGCCGTCCGGCACGAGGCCAGGATCTTGCCACTGCATGCCGAAAAGATGGTCCGCTGGTTCAAGGCTTCATCCTGTGTGCCGCGGAAAAGGAATGCCAGGTCATGGAACCGCACGCAGGGTATCATGAAACGCAATTCCCGGCGCCCGGCTGGTGGCTGGAAGGAGAAGGCGCCTGTCCGAAGGCGAATCCGCGATCTGCGCGAATCCCGGTTTCATCCCCATGCCCGACCATCGTTAAGCCTCCCTTTCCCGTCAGAAACCATGTTAATACCCTCATTTGAAGCTTTTTATGTCGATTTTCCGTACACAGACGGGCTGTATGTTTGACCTTTCCTTCCCGGGGGGCGACAAGCGTACCACGTAGCCGATAGGAACGATCTGGATCATGACCTTGCCGCCGCGATCGGACGGTTCACTCGAAGCGCTGACGGCCAAGCAGCGTGCGGTGCTGGACTTGCTGATCCAGCACAAGACCTCGAAAGAGATTTCCCGAATTCTGGGCATTTCCCCCCATACGGTCGACCAGCGGATCATGCTGGCGCGAGGCAAGTTGCAGGTCGCTTCGCGGGCGGAAGTGGCGCAGGCCTATCGCGTTCTTCTGGAGCAGGAACCTCCCGGAAACTCATACGAAAAACCCGTATATGGATCGCCGGATGTCGCCAATGACCCGGTTGCGATGCACAAAGGCCGGGAAGAACACGATGAGGTTTCGGCTTCGGAGGAAGCGGTTCCATCGGATGGAGAAATCCTCGACAGCAGCGTTCCACATGGTGGCCTGCCAGACGGGGAATATCCGGTCGGGGTGTATCCGGACCAGACAGTGCCGGATGACGGGCATCTCGCCGATGGAGCCTTGATCAGATTGAATGGTGAAACGGACGGTGGGGATCGTTCTGTCACCATCCACTCTGGCGACTCCGGCCAACAGGCTGCATCCGCTTATCGTGTTCTTCCGGAAGTGTTCGACGGACCTCACGGGACCCTGATGCGGCTTGTGGCCATGGCCCTGATCGCGATGATCATGATCCTCACCGTCCTGGGTGGCTTGACGATGTTCTCGCAACTGTCCCGGATCGTGGATCGCTGACTGTCGGACGTCTTCCGCTTCAACATGGGGACGGCGCTTCTGGCGCCGTGAGGAGGCAAGTTGACGATGACGCTCGACATTACGACCGAACAAGACCGCATTTCGGACATGCTTGAGGCTGCGGCCATCAAGCAGGGGCCCCGTCTCCGGTCGGCCCAGAATCAGACTCAGGCTGGCATGACCCATGCCGTTGCCCAGATGCGGGTGACGCGCGATCTCCAGAGCGCGGAGGCCGCGCTTGACGAGGCGCTGATCCGCCAGGCCCATCTGCTCTCTTCGATGGTGACCGCACGTCGCGAGGCCGGCCTGCCGCCGTTCCTGGGGCAGGATGCGCTCATGCGCCTGCTGCGCAGCCAGCAGGCGATGGTCGACGCCGGGGGCGAACTGGCACGGGTACATGGCCGTTTGCAGACCATCGCGGTTGAAACGATGGGGGGCGACGATGCATGTCCCAAGACCGCCACGCTGACCTCGCCCGAGGAAACGCCGGGCGCAGCCGTGTTCCTCGAAAGTCCTGACGGGACCGATGACGCGGCTCTGCCACGCGCGGCCTGACTTGGCTCGGGCACCGGGATGTGATGCCATGACGGGCAGGTCGTGACGAGCCATGGTTTCGTTGTGGATCCCTCGTCTGCTGCTGATCTTCGCGGTGCTGTTCGCCGCCCGCAAGGGCGGCGAACCCGAGCAATCCGTGGCGGCGATCCTGCTCGCGACATTCGTTCTGGATGTCGCCAATCACGCCCTTTTTGGTGAGGCTGCCTGGTTTACGGTGAATCCGGGCCATCTGGTGATCGATGTATGGGCCTTCATCGTCCTCTTGCTGGTGTCCTTGCGGGCCAACCGGGCCTGGCCACTGGCGGTCAGCGCAGCGCAAGTCCTCGTGCTGATCGGGCATGGGGCGAAGCTGTGGAACCTGGACATGGCGCGCAAGGCCTACTGGGCGATGACGCTGGGCCCCTTCTGGATCCAGTTGGCGCTGCTGATCTTTGGCACATGGGCCCATATGGCCCGTTCGCGAAGGATCGGTCGCTATGCCGGATGGCGCCTGCAACCCACGAGCCGCACCCAGCCTTGATACCGGGAGTTCCGGCATGACTGTCCGTTCGATGCTCCGCAGCGTTCCTGCTGCCACTGGGGCTCAACCCATAGAAATCGGCCGCAAGGCGCCTGCCGCGCGGATCGTCCCGATCCCTGAAACAGCGCTGGCCGTGGCGCGGGAAATCTATCAGAGCCGCCGCAAGCGCGAGCGTTTCCTGGCCGCCGACCTGTTCGGCGAGCCGACGTGGGACATCCTGCTCGACCTGTTCATCGCGGCTGGCGAGGGGCGCCGCGTGCCCACCACCAGCGCCTGCATCGGCGCGAATGTGCCGCCGACCACCGCCTTGCGCTGGCTGCGCATCCTCGAAACACGCGGGCTGGTCGAGCGCGAGGACGATGGCCGCGACGGGCGCCGGACTTTCGTGTGTCTGACCGAATGCGGCGTGCGCGCGATGATCGCGTTGATGGGGCACGTGCAGGGTGGCTTCAGTGCCATCGTCGATCGCTTTGGTGCGGACGGGGGCCAGCTTGGCGCTTTCCCGGCGGGCGAGGCGCTCTGACCGGCCTGATCGGCCAATCCCCGTCTGTCAGCGTGTCAGATTGCGTTGACGGTCGAGGGGGAGGGTGAGGTCTGCCCTGGCTGGCAATGTGGCCAGGGCATGGCGGGTCAGGCGTTCGTAGTGGGCCATGAAGCGGGCGAGGGCCGTCTGGTCCATCAGTCCCGGCATCGGTCCGGCGGCGCTCCCCGCGCCACGGGGTGAGGCGTCGCCCGCCATTCGGGCGCGCAATTGCTCTTCCTGCTCGCGTCGCCAGATCCTGACGGTTTCGAAATCGGGCGCGGCAAGGAAGATCAGGCTGTCGAGGGTCGCCCAGAGCGCGCGATAGGGGCCTGCGAGGGCCGTGTTGACGGCCTTGCGCCAGATGCCGTGCGGGTCTTCGTTCCTTTCGAGCGCGTTGACCGGTTCTGTCAGGGCTTCCTCGCTCTGGGGCTCAAGGCCCAGGCACCAGCCTTCGAAAATCAGCACGCGGGCCCGCATGACCGGCCATTGGCCGGACGGGGCGCGGTCGTCGCGGGCCTTGTCGAAGCGGGGCAGGGCGACGCTTTCCCCGCGCCGCAGGGCCGCGATGGTGGCCAGTCCCAGATCGACATCGTGTGTGCCCGGAACGCCGCGCGTGGCAAACAGCGGGTGGACCTGCCGGGCCATGGCCTGCCGCTCGGCCCGTGTCCGGTAGAGATCGTCGAGCGAGAGAATGGCGCAGGGGATCGCGCGCGCGGCCAGTCTTGCAGCCAGGGCGCTGGCGAGGGTCGACTTGCCGCTGCCTTGCGCGCCGCAAATGCCCAGCACGAGAAAGCCGCTGCTTGGGCCAGCATCCGGCCCGGATGGGCAGAGAAGGGCATCGAGATGCTGTTCTGTGGCCATGAGGACAGGAGAGAGGGGCGGTGGAACGGACATCGCGGCAACTCTGGCGGGAGGGACAGGTCTGGCAGGCTGGAAAAGCCGGGCTCTCACAGCCGGGCATGCCGGTCGAGCGAAATCGTGCTCGCTTGACCCTTGGGGGGCTTTGGCGTAGTGGGCCCCTCGATCCGGTGCCGTTTTCGGGCGGCTCCGGCCCAGACAAGAGCTGAACATTGCCGGTGCGCACAGGGCTGCAAGTGGCGGAAATCCGCCATGGGTGGCCCTCTTCCCGTTGGTTGTCACGCTGAGCGAATCAGGGTGGCCAAGGGGGTGCAGGCCGTCAAAGTAACCCGGTGCCGATTGGGCCGGGTGGAGTGTCTTCGGCTCATCCGGTGCAAGGATGCCCCCGGCCCATGGTCGCGCGCATTGGCCTTGCACCGTGTGAGACTTGCAAGTCCCTTCACCTTTCCTGGCCGCGCCACAACCAAGGTGAAGAGTACTTCATGCCTACGATCAACCAGCTGATCCGCAAGGGTCGCGTTCCGCAGAAGGCCAAGAGCAAGGTCCCTGCGATGGAGCAGAACCCGCAGAAGCGCGGCGTTTGCACCCGCGTTTACACGACCACCCCGAAGAAGCCGAACTCGGCTCTCCGCAAGGTCGCCAAGATCCGTCTGACCAACAGCCGCGAAGTCATTTCGTACATTCCCGGCGAAGGCCACAACCTGCAGGAGCACTCGGTCGTGCTCATCCGCGGCGGCCGTGTGCGCGACCTTCCCGGCGTGCGCTACCACGTGCTGCGCGGCGTGCTCGATACCCAGGGTGTCAAGGACCGCAAGCAGAGCCGTTCGAAGTACGGCGCCAAGCGTCCCAAGTAATCGTGGCCATGCGGTGGCAGTCTGATTTGAAGGCGCCTCCGCAGGATTGACCGGCTGGTTAAACTGGCCCGATCAGAAGGAATTCAAGATGTCTCGTCGTCGTCGTCCGGAAAAGCGGGTTATTCTGCCCGATCCGAAGTTCGGTGATCAGGTTCTGTCGAAGTTCATGAACAACCTCATGCTCGATGGTAAGAAGTCGGTTGCCGAAAGCATCGTCTATGGCGCTCTCGACACCATGCAGACCCGCGCCAAGGCCGATCCGGTTCAGCTGTTCCATGACGCGCTGAACAACGTGAAGCCCCACATCGAAGTGCGCTCGCGCCGTGTCGGTGGTGCGACCTACCAGGTTCCCGTCGAAGTCCGCCCGGAACGCGCCCAGGCGCTGGCCATCCGCTGGCTGATCACGGCGGCTCGCAACCGTTCGGAAACCACCATGTCGGCTCGCCTCTCGGCTGAGCTGCTCGACGCTGCCAACAACCGTGGCAACGCCGTGAAGAAGCGCGAAGACACCCACCGTATGGCCGACGCCAACCGCGCGTTCAGCCACTACCGCTGGTAAGCTTCCGAAAAACTGGTCATGTGACCGTCTTCAAACGGTCACTACAGTAACCATATGGGGCGGGCCGGAGCAATCCGGCCCCTCCCGAACCCAAGGAACACCACCATGGCCCGCAGCCATCCGCTCGAGCGTTACCGCAACATCGGTATCATGGCGCACATCGACGCCGGCAAGACGACGACGACCGAGCGCATCCTCTACTACACCGGCAAGTCCTACAAGATCGGCGAAGTGCACGACGGCGCCGCGACCATGGACTGGATGGAGCAGGAACAGGAACGCGGCATCACGATCACGTCGGCCGCGACGACCTGCTTCTGGAACGACCACCGCATCAACATCATCGACACCCCCGGCCACGTCGACTTCACCATCGAAGTCGAACGTTCGCTGCGCGTGCTCGACGGTGCCGTTGCGTGCTTCGACGGCGTGGCCGGCGTGGAGCCGCAGTCGGAAACCGTGTGGCGCCAGGCTGACAAGTATGGCGTGCCGCGGATGTGCTTCATCAACAAGCTCGACCGCACCGGCGCGAACTTCAAGTACTGCGTGCAGTCGATCATCGACCGCCTCGGTGCCAAGCCTGCCGTGCTCTACATTCCGATCGGTCTCGAAGCCGACCTGAAGGGCCTGGTCGACCTGGTCAACAACCGCGCGATCATCTGGAAGGACGAATCGCTCGGCGCCGAATTCTTCTACGAAGAAATCCCGGCTGACCTGGCGGACGAAGCCGCTGTCTATCGCGCCGAACTGATCGAACTGGCTGTCGAGCAGGACGACGAGGCGATGGAAGCCTATCTCGAAGGCACCGAGCCCGACGCCGCGACGCTCAAGAAGCTGATCCGCAAGGGTACGCTCAACCACTCGTTCGTGCCGGTGTGCTGCGGTTCGGCGTTCAAGAACAAGGGCGTGCAGCCCCTGCTCGACGCCGTCGTCGACTACCTGCCTTCGCCGCTCGACATCGAAGACGTCCAGGGCGTCAAGGTCGACAGCGACGAGAAGGACAGCCGTCCCCCCAAGGACGACGCGCCGTTCTCGGCTCTCGCGTTCAAGGTCATGAACGACCCGTTCGTGGGCTCGCTCACCTTCATCCGCATCTACTCGGGTACGCTCTCGAAGGGCACCTACCTGAACTCGGTGAAGCAGAAGAAGGAAAAGGTCGGCCGCATGCTCGAAATGCATGCCAACGACCGCAAGGACGTCGAAGAAGCTTACGCTGGCGACATCATCGCGCTGGCCGGCATGAAGGAAACCACCACGGGCGACACGCTCTGCGCCGAACGTGCGCCGATCGTTCTCGAACGCATGGAATTCCCCGAGCCGGTCATCGAGCTGTCGGTTGAGCCCAAGACCAAGGCTGACCAGGAAAAGATGGGCATCGCGCTCAATCGCCTTTCGGCTGAAGACCCCTCGTTCCGCGTCTCGACCGATCACGAATCGGGCCAGACGATCATCAAGGGCATGGGCGAACTGCACCTCGACATCATCGTCGACCGCATGCGTCGCGAGTTCAAGGTGGAAGCCAATGTCGGCGCCCCGCAGGTCGCTTATCGCGAATACCTGGGCAAGGCCGTCGACATCGACTACACCCACAAGAAGCAGTCGGGCGGTACCGGCCAGTTCGGTCGCGTGAAGGTGAAGGTGACTCCGGGCGAACGCGGCTCGGGCATCATCTTCAAGGATGAAATCAAGGGCGGTAATATTCCCAAGGAATATATCCCCGCCATTGAAAAGGGCATGCGCGAAACGGCCGCTACCGGCTCGCTCGTCGGCTTCCCGATCATCGACTTCGAAATCCTGCTCTACGACGGTGCCTACCACGACGTCGACTCGTCGGCCCTGGCCTTCGAAATCGCCGGTCGCGGTGCCATGCGTGAAGTCGCCCAGAAGGCCGGCATCAAGCTGCTCGAACCGATCATGAGCGTGGAAGTCGTCACCCCTGAAGAATTCATGGGCGACGTCATCGGCGACCTCAACTCGCGTCGTGGCCAGATCCAGGGCACCGACAGCCGCGGCAATGCCCAGGTTGTCGAAGCCATGGTCCCGCTCGCGAACATGTTCGGCTACGTGAACCAGCTCCGCTCGTTCACGCAGGGTCGTGCACAGTACACCATGCAGTTCTCTCACTATGACGAAGTCCCGGCGAACGTCGCGGCTGAGGTCAAGGAGAAGCTTGCCTGATCGTCACGATCAGGCTAGGGGCGGCGCCTGATTCCGTCGGGTGCCGTACCCCGCAGAATTCACAGACAAGCGAATAGAAGGTTTGAACAATGGCCAAGGCTAAGTTTGAGCGGAACAAGCCGCACTGCAACATCGGCACCATCGGTCACGTTGACCATGGCAAGACCACGCTGACCGCAGCGATCACCAAGGTCCTCGCGGAAACCGGCGGCGCCGAATTCACCGACTACGCCAACATCGACAAGGCTCCCGAAGAGCGCGAACGCGGCATCACCATCTCGACCGCCCACGTCGAGTACGAAACCGCCAACCGCCACTACGCGCACGTCGACTGCCCGGGTCACGCTGACTACGTCAAGAACATGATCACCGGTGCTGCCCAGATGGACGGCGCGATCCTGGTCGTGAACGCCGCTGACGGCCCGATGCCGCAGACCCGCGAACACATCCTGCTCGCCCGCCAGGTCGGCGTGCCGGCTCTGGTCGTGTACATGAACAAGGTTGACCAGGTCGACGACCCGGAAATCCTCGAGCTCGTCGAACTCGAAGTTCGCGAACTGCTCTCGTCGTATGACTTCCCCGGCGACGACATCCCCGTCATCAAGGGTTCGGCTCTGGCCGCCCTCGAAGGCCGCGATGACGAAATCGGCAAGAACTCGATCAACGAGCTGATGGCCGCTGTCGACAGCTACATCCCGCAGCCCCCCCGTCCGACCGACAAGCCCTTCCTGATGCCCGTGGAAGACGTCTTCTCGATCTCGGGTCGTGGTACCGTGGTGACCGGCCGCGTCGAAACCGGCATCATCAAGGTTGGTGAAGAAGTCGAAATCGTCGGCCTCAAGGACACCTCGAAGACCACCGTCACCGGCGTCGAAATGTTCCGCAAGCTGCTCGACCAGGGTGAAGCCGGCGACAACATCGGCGCGCTGGTTCGTGGCGTGAAGCGTGAAGACGTCGAGCGCGGCCAGGTTCTGGCCAAGCCCGGTTCGGTGACTCCGCACACCGAATTCTCGGCCGAAGTCTACGTGCTGTCGAAGGACGAAGGTGGCCGTCACACGCCGTTCTTCGCCAACTACCGCCCGCAGTTCTACTTCCGCACCACCGACGTGACCGGCGAAGTGATCCTTCCCGAAGGCACCGAAATGGTGATGCCGGGCGACAACCTGACCCTGTCGGTCAAGCTGATCGCTCCGATCGCCATGGACGAAGGTCTGCGCTTCGCCATCCGTGAAGGCGGTCGTACCGTCGGATCGGGGGTTGTCAGCAAGATCACGAAGTAATATAGGCGCCGAACCGGCGAGAGATTCGCGTCTCTCGCCGATCGGTTTTTGATCAGTCGTCCCGCTTTCTCCCCATCCGCTGTGGAGGGGATCGGAGGGCAGGGCGGCTGGTTTTTGTTTTCGCTCTTTCGCATCGGTAAACGGACATGGAAGCCCAGAACATCCGCATTCGCCTCAAGGCCTTCGATCATCGCGTGCTTGACCAGGCTACTGGTGAAATCGCGGACACCGCCCGCCGCACCGGCGCCCTCATTCGTGGCCCCATTCCGCTGCCCACGCGCATCGAGAAGTTCTGCGTCAACCGCGGTCCGCACATCGACAAGAAGTCGCGCGAACAGTTTGAAGTCCGCACCTACAAGCGCCTGCTGGACATCGTGCAGCCCAATGCTGCCACTGTCGACGCGCTGATGAAGCTGGACCTCGCTGCCGGCGTGAACGTCGAGATCAAGCTGGCCTGATCCAGCGCAAGCCCTGGCCCCGCCCCCACGAGAGTGGCGGGGAGGGCGGCCCGACCGAGCCTCATCGGTTCCCAGTTTTGGATCTTCGGATCCACCATCTCTTCCGGCCCTGAGGCCGGTTTGGCCGACCCTTTCGAGGGCGCCGCGACATAGGGATACCTCCGGTCCTGAAAGCTCCTCGTCGGAGGGTGCTTCGAAAAGGGCCGGGAAAGCGTCCCCCGTTCGCTCCTGTTCAGGCAGGGGCATTCAGCCCGGACGGGGCGCGTTTCACATACGGGCTGTCACGCCTTTGGGGGATGGGCCCCCTCAGGCCTCTGTAGGAGTATGAGATCATGCGCACCGGCGTGATCGCGAAGAAGGTGGGTATGACCCGCCTGTTCCAGGAAGATGGTCGGCACGTTCCGGTCACCGTCCTGTCGCTCGAAGATTGCCAGGTGGTTTCGGTTCGTACCGCTGAACGTGACGGTTATGTCGCGCTCCAGCTCGGTGCTGGCGAAGCCAAGCAGAAGAACGTTGCCAAGCCGCAGCGCGAGCACTTTGCCAAGGCTGAAGTGCCGCTCAAGATGCAGGTCGCCGAGTTCCGCGTCGCCGACGACGCGACTCTCGAAGTCGGCTCGACCATCGCGGCTTCGCACTTCGTCACCGGCCAGTACGTCGACATCACCGGCCACACGCAGGGCAAGGGCTTTGCGGGTGCCATGAAGCGTTGGGGCTTCGGCGGTATGCGCGCCACCCACGGCGTGTCGATCTCGCACCGTGCCCACGGTTCGACGGGTAACCGCCAGGATCCGGGTCGCGTCTTCAAGAACAAGAAGATGGCTGGTCACATGGGTGACCGTCAGCGCACCCAGCAGAACCTGGAAGTCGTCCGCACCGACGATGCGCGTGGCCTGATCTTCGTCAAGGGCTCGGTCCCGGGCGCGAAGAACGGCTGGCTCCTCGTTCGTGACTCGGTCAAGGTCGATCGTCACGGCGATGCGCCCTATCCGGCCGGCCTCAAGGCCGCCAACACCAACGAAGTGGCTGCTCCCGTGGCTGCCGAAGGCCAGGAGGGCTAATCATGAAGGTTCAGGTCCTCAATCTGGACGGTTCGGCCGCTGGCGACGTGGAACTCTCGGATGCCGTGTTCGGTCTCGAACCGCGCGCCGACATTCTCCACCGCGTCGTTACCTGGCAGCTTGAAAACCGTCGTGGCACGGCCCGTGGCGCTCGCGAGCGTTCGGACGTGGCTCGCACCGGCAAGAAGTTCGGTCGTCAAAAGGGTGGTGGTACCGCTCGTCACGGTGACCGCAAGGCGCCCGTGTTCATCGGCGGTGGCAAGGCCCACGGTCCGCGCGTCCGCGACTTCAGCGTTTCGCTGAACAAGAAGGTCCGTGCGCTGGGTCTCAAGATGGCTCTGTCGTCGAAGGCGCAGGGCGGTCTGGTCGTTGTCGACAGCCTGGAACTGGCTGATGCCAAGACCAAGGTGCTGGCCGGCACGCTCGCCAAGGCAGGCTTCGGCAAGAAGGTGCTCGTCGTGGACGGTGAACAGGTCAACGAGGGCTTCGCCCGCGCTGCCCGCAACATCGTTGGCGTGAACGTGCTCCCCGCGATCGGCGCCAATGTCTACGACATCCTGAAGCATGATACGCTGGTGCTCACCCGCGCCGCTGTCGAAAAGCTGGAGGCCCGTTTCAATGGCTAAGGACGCAATCGACACGCGTCACTACGACGTGATCGTGGCTCCCCACATCACTGAAAAGGCGACGCTGCTGAGCGAAAACAATGCCGTGGTCTTCAAGGTTGCCGACAAGGCGACCAAGCCGGAGATCAAGGCGGCGGTGGAAGCCCTCTTCAATGTCACGGTCACCAAGGTGAACACGCTGACCCAGAAGGGTAAGACCAAGCGCTGGAAGGGCAAGCCCTACAAGCGCACCGACGTCAAGAAGGCCGTCGTGACCCTGGCTGCTGGCCAGTCGATCGACGTCACCAGCGGTATCTGAGGCGAAGGCATAGACCATGGCACTCAAGAGCTATAACCCGACCAGCCCCGCCCGTCGCGGCCTGGTCCTCGTCGACAAGTCGGCGCTCTGGAAGGGCAAGCCTGTCAAGGCTCTGACCGAAGGCAAGAGCAAGACCGGCGGCCGTAACAACAAGGGCCACGTGACTTCGCGCGGCATTGCTGGCGGTCACAAGCAGAAGTACCGCTTCATCGACTTCAAGCGTCGTAAGTGGGACATGCCGGCCACCGTCGAACGTCTGGAATACGACCCCAACCGCACCGCGTTCATCGCCCTCATCACGTATGAAGACGGTGAACAGGCCTACATCCTGGCGCCTCAGCGCCTGGCCGTTGGCGACGTGGTGGTTGCCGGTGAAAAGACCGACGTGAAGCCGGGCAATGCGATGCTCCTGTCGCAGATGCCGGTTGGTACCATCATCCACAACGTGGAAATGAAGCCGGGCAAGGGCGGTCAGATCGCCCGTTCGGCTGGTACTTACGTGCAGCTGGTCGGTCGTGACCGCGGCATGGTGATCGTTCGCCTGAACTCGGGCGAGCAGCGCTACCTGCGTGGCGACTGCATGGGCACCGTCGGCGCCGTGTCGAACCCCGACAACTCGAACCAGAACCTTGCCAAGGCCGGTCGTAACCGCTGGCTTGGCCGTCGCCCGCTGACGCGTGGTGTGGCGAAGAACCCGGTCGACCACCCGCACGGTGGTGGTGAAGGCCGCACCTCGGGTGGCCGTCATCCGGTTACGCCGTGGGGCAAGCCGACCAAGGGCGCCCGCACCCGTCACAACAAGCAGACGGACAAGTTCATCATTCGTTCGCGCCACGCGAAGAAGAAGAGGTAAGACCACATGGCACGTTCCGTCTGGAAGGGCCCCTTCGTCGACCTGCACCTCCTGAAGAAGGCCGAAGTGGCCCAGGATGCTGGCAGCCGCGCTGGCCCGATCAAGACCTGGTCGCGTCGTTCGACCATCATTCCGCAGTTCGTTGGCCTGACGTTCAACGTCTACAACGGGCAGAAGTTCATCCCCGTCTCCGTGAGCGAAGAGATGGTCGGCCACAAGCTTGGCGAATTTGCGCCCACGCGCAACTTCCCCGGCCACGCCGCTGACAAGAAGGGCAAGCGCTGATGAGCAAGTCTGCAGCTCCCCGCCGCGTCGGTGAAAAGGAAGCTCTTGCGGTCAACACCACGATCCGTGGTTCGGCCCAGAAGCTCAACCTGGTCGCCGCCCTCATCCGCGGCATGAAGGCGGAAGACGCCCTCAATGTCCTGACCTTCTCGAAGAAGGCCATGGCGGTTGATGCCCGCAAGGTGCTCGCCTCGGCGATCGCCAACGCGGAAAACAACCACAACCTGGACGTCGACTCGCTGGTCGTGGCGGAAGCCTCGGTCGGCAAGTCGATCACGATGAAGCGCTTCCACACCCGTGGTCGCGGCAAGTCGACCCGCATCCTGAAGCCGTTTTCGCGTCTTCGGATCGTCGTCCGTGAAGTCGAGGAGGCCTGATCCATGGGTCACAAGTCGAACCCCATCGGTCTGCGTCTGCAGATCAACCGCACCTGGGACAGCCGCTGGTACGCCGAAGGGCGCAACTATCAGCAGCTGCTGAAGGAAGACCTTCAGATCCGCAAGTTCATCGTCGAAAGCCTGCCCCAGGCAGCGATTTCGAAGGTGGTGATCGAGCGTCCGGCCAAGCTGTGCCGCATCTCGATCTACGCGGCCCGTCCCGGTGTGATCATCGGCAAGAAGGGCGCGGACATCGAAAAGCTCCGCGCCAAGCTTGCCAAGCTCACCAACAGCGACGTGAAGCTGAACATCGTTGAAATCCGCAAGCCGGAAATCGATGCCAAGCTCGTTGCCCAGGGCATTGCCGACCAGCTCGTCCGTCGCGTGGCGTTCCGCCGTGCGATGAAGCGCGCCGTTCAGTCGGCCCTGCGTCTTGGTGCCGAAGGCATCAAGATCACCTGCGGCGGCCGTCTCGGCGGGGCGGAAATCGCCCGCGTCGAATGGTACCGTGAAGGTCGCGTTCCGCTGCACACCCTGCGCGCGAACATCGACTACGCCGAAGCCGAAGCCCACACCGCCTACGGCGTGATCGGCATCAAGACCTGGATCTTCAAGGGCGAGATCCTGGGTCATGACCCGCTGGCGCAGGATCGCCTGATGCTGGAAGCACAGACTTCCGGCGTCCGTCCGGCGCGCTGAGGCTTGAGGATAGGCTAGCACCATGCTGCAACCCAAGAAGACCAAGTTCCGCAAGGCGTTCAAGGGCCGTCTCCACGGCAACGCCAAGGGCGGCACCGACCTCAATTTCGGTTCGTACGGCCTCAAGGCCCTCGAACCGGAACGGGTCACCGCTCGTCAGATCGAAGCGGCTCGCCGCGCGATCACCCGCCACATCAAGCGCCAGGGTCGTCTCTGGATCCGCGTGTTCCCCGACCTTCCGGTGACCAAGAAGCCGGCCGAAGTCCGCCAGGGCAAGGGCAAGGGTTCGGTGGAATACTGGGCCGCTCGTGTGAAGCCCGGCAAGATCCTGTTCGAACTGGATGGCGTCGCCGGCCCGCTGGCCGCCGAAGCGTTCAGCCGCGCAGCGATGAAGCTGCCGATCAAGACCAAGGTCGTTGCTCGCCTCGGCGACACTTCGCACCTTGGTGGCGAGTAAGGAGTAGGAATGATGGCTAAGTTCGAAGACCTCCGCGTCAAGAGCGACGACCAGCTTACTGCTGACCTCGCCGAGCTGAAGCGCGAACAGTTCAACCTGCGCTTCCAGGCGGCTACCAGCCAGCTGGAACGTCCCGCGCGCATCAAGGAAGTGCGCCGCGACATCGCGCGGATCAAGACCTTGCAGGGCGAGCGCGCTCGCACTGCCAAGGCTTAAGGAGACACACGATGCCCAAGCGTATCCTGATCGGGACCGTGGTTTCCGACAAGACCGACAAGACCGTGGTCGTGAAGGTCGAGCGCAAGGTGAAGCACCCGCTCTACGGGAAGATCATCCGTCGCTCGAAGAAGTATCACGCCCACGACGAGGCGAATGCCTTCAAGACCGGCGAGACGGTGCGGATCGAAGAGACTTCGCCCTACTCGAAGCTGAAGACCTGGAAGGTTATCGACCGGGTTCAGGCCGGCAAGACCGCCGCGATCGAAGCGGACGTTTGACAAAACGTCCGTTCTCGGTCTTAGGGAGCGTCACGTTTTTGGAACTGCCGGACTGGTTCCGGCAAGCCAGTGAGAAGGAACCGGATCAATGATCCAGATGCAATCCAATCTCGACGTCGCGGACAACAGCGGCGCCAAGCGCGTCCAGTGCATCAAGGTGCTGGGCGGGTCGAAGCGTCGTACCGCGAGCGTCGGCGACATCATCGTGGTGTCGGTGAAGGAGGCGCAGCCCCGCGCCCGTGTCAAGAAGGGCGACGTCCATCGCGCGGTGATCGTGCGCACCAAGAAGGACGTTCGTCGTCCCGATGGCAGCGTCATCCGCTTTGACGGCAACGCTGCTGTGCTCGTCGGCAAGAACGAAGAGCCCATCGGCACCCGTATCTTCGGCCCCGTGGTCCGCGAACTTCGCGGCAAGGGCTTCATGAAGATCATCTCGCTCGCGCCGGAGGTGCTGTAATGGCTGCCGCCAAGATCAAGAAGGGCGACACCGTCGTCGTTCGCACGGGCAAGGACAAGGGCCGCACGGGCACCGTGCTCCAGGTTCTGCCCAAGGATGACAAGGTGGTCGTGGGTGGCGTGAACATCGCTGCCCGTCACCGCAAGCCGAGCCAGTCGAACCCGCAGGGCGGCATCGACCGCTTCGAGGCTCCGCTGCACATCTCGAAGGTTGCCGTGGCCGACAAGGATGGCAAGCCCACCCGCGTCCGCTTCGAAACCCGCGATGGCAAGAAGGTCCGCGTGGCCGTCAAGTCCGGGGAGGCCATCGATGGCTGACAAGTACACTCCGCGCCTGAAGGGCAAGTACGACGCCGAGATCGCTGCCGCGATGAAGGCGAAGTTCGGCTACAAGAACGACCTTGAAATTCCGCGTATCGAAAAGATCACGCTGAACATGGGCGTTGGCGAAGCGAGCCAGGACAAGAAGAAGGTCCAGACCGCCGCCGCCGAAATGGAACTGATCGCCGGTCAGAAGCCGGTTGTCACCAAGGCCAAGAAGTCGATCGCGCAGTTCAAGCTGCGCGAAGGCATGCCGATCGGTTGCAAGGTCACCCTGCGCCGTGAACGCATGTACGAATTCCTGGATCGTCTGATCACCATCGCGATGCCCCGCATCCGCGACTTCCGCGGGCTCAACCCGAAGTCGTTCGACGGCCGTGGCAACTATGCGATGGGTCTCAAGGAACAGATCATTTTCCCTGAGATCAGCTACGACCAGATCGACAAGGTGCGCGGTCTCGACATCATCGTGACCACCTCCGCGAAGACCGACGACGAGGCGCGTGAGCTGCTTCGCCTTTTCGGTTTCCCGTTCCCGCAGGAAGCCGCCGAACAGGCGCAGGCCGCCTGAAGCCAGTCATAGGAAAGAGCTTAAGTCCATGGCGAAACTGAGTTCGATCAACAAGAACGAGCGTCGCAAGAAGCTCGTTGAAAAGTTTGCGGCCAAGTATGCCGCGCTCAAGGCCACTGCCGACGACGAGTCGCTCGATGAAACCGAGCGCCTCATTGCCCGTCTGAAGATGGCCGAGCTGCCGCGTAACGCTAACCCGACGCGCGTCCGCAACCGTTGCAACACCACCGGCCGCCCGCGTGGCTACTACCGCAAGTTCGGCCTCTGCCGCGTCGAACTGCGCGATCTCGCCAACAAGGGGCTCATCCCCGGCGTGACGAAGTCGAGCTGGTAAGGAGCCTCATCGATGGCATTGACCGACCCCCTGGGTGATATGCTCACCCGTATCCGCAACGGCCAGCAGGCGAAGAAGGACTCGGTCCTCTCGCCCGCTTCCAAGCTGCGTGCGCACGTTCTCGAAGTTCTTCAGCGCGAAGGCTATATCCGCGGCTTCAGCGAGGACGCCACCGGCGCCCACCCGCAGCTGCGCATCGAGCTGAAGTATTTCGAAGGCCAGCCCGCGATCAAGCATGTGGCCCGCGTCTCCAAGCCCGGCCGCCGCGTCTATTCGGGTTCCAAGGAACTCCCGATCGTGCGCAACGGCCTTGGCATCACCATCGTTTCGACGCCCAAGGGCGTGCTCTCGGACGCCGAAGCACGCGCTGCCAACGTCGGCGGTGAAGTGCTCGCGGAGGTGTTCTGATGAGCCGCATCGGCAAGAAGCCGGTGGCGATCCCGAGTGGCGTCACCGCTGACATCGCGAACGGTCAGCTGACCGTGAAGGGCCCCAAGGGCGCCCTCACGCTGAGCCTGGTCGACGAGATCGTCTACGCCGTCGAAGACGGTGCGATCTCGGTGCAGCCTGCCAACGACACCAAGCGCGCTCGCGCGTTCTGGGGCATGCAGCGCACGCTCGTCTCCAACCTCGTCACCGGCGTGACCGAAGGCTACACCAAGGTCCTTCAGATCACCGGCGTCGGCTACCGTGCGAACATTCAGGGCAAGAACCTGAAGCTTCAGCTCGGCTACAGCCACGACGTGGATTTCGCCGTGCCGGAAGGCATCGAGATCAAGACCCCGGATAACACCACGGTCGAAATCTCGGGTATCGACAAGCAGAAGGTCGGCCAGGTTGCGGCCGAGATCCGTCGCTGGCGCAAGCCCGAACCCTACAAGGGCAAGGGTATCAAGTACCGCGGCGAGTTCATCTTCCGCAAGGAAGGGAAGAAGAAGTAATGGCAAAGCTGTCTCTCTTCGATCGCCGCCGTCGCCGCGTCCGCACCGCCCTCAAGGCGCGTGCGGGTGGCCGCCCGCGTCTCTCCGTGCACCGCACGGGCCGTCACATCTACGCCCAGATCATCGACGACGCGGCTGGCCGCACCGTGGCTTCGGCCTCGTCGCTGGTGAAGGGCGAGAAGTCGATCGGCGCCAACCTCGAAGCTGCTGCCCTCGTTGGCAAGCAGATCGCCGAAAAGGCCAAGGAAGCCGGTGTCACCACCGTCGTCTTCGACCGTGGCGGTTACCTGTTCCATGGCCGCGTCAAGGCGCTGGCTGACGCTGCCCGCGAAGGCGGGCTGGAGTTCTGATCATGGCTGACGAAACCAACCTGCAGGGCGAAGCCACTGCCGTCGTCGAACAGACCGGTGGTGAGCAGCGCGAAGGTCGCGGTCGCGGTCGTGGCCGTGGCGGCGAGCGTGGCGAACGCGGTGAACGTGGCGGCCGTGGCCGTCGCGACGACCGTCGTGGCCGCAACAACAACGACGAGGAACAGGGTGAGGAGCTGATCGAAAAGCTCGTTCACATCAACCGAGTCTCGAAGACCGTGAAGGGCGGCAAGCGCTTCGGCTTTGCAGCTCTCGTCGTGGTCGGCGACGGCAAGGGTCGCGTTGGCTTCGGCCACGGCAAGGCCCGCGAAGTGCCCGAAGCCATCACCAAGGCGACCGCTTCGGCCAAGAAGAAGATGGTCCGCGTTCCGCTCAAGGAAGGCCGCACCCTGCACCACGACGGCAAGGGCCGTTTTGGCGCCGGCAAGGTCAATGTCCGCTCGGCTCCGGCCGGTACGGGCATCATCGCGGGCGGTCCGATGCGCGCCGTCTTCGAAAGCCTGGGCGTTCACGACGTGGTGACCAAGTCGGTCGGCACTTCGAACCCCTACAACATGATCCGCGCCACCTTCGACGCGCTGACCGACCAGACTTCGCCGAAGTCGGTTGCCCAGCGTCGTGGCAAGAAGGTTGCTGATCTGCTCGGCCGTGGTGGCGCTTCGCAAGTCGAAGCCGAAGCCGCTGCCGAAGCCATCGCGGAGTAATCGGTCATGGCTACGATCAAGATCAAGCAGATCGGTTCGCCGATCCGTCGCCCCGAACATCAGAAGAAGATTCTGACCGGTCTGGGCCTGGGCAAGATGAACCGCGTCGTCGAGGTGGAAGACACCGCCGAAGTGCGCGGCGCCATTGCCAAGCTGCCCCACATGGTGGCCGTGGTCGACTGACCCGGTTGCCATAAGGCAAGCCTTCAGGAAGAGCCCCGGGCCGCAAGGTTCCGGGGCTTTTTCGTGGTCGGGTCTGGAAGGGCGGGGCCTTTACGCCATCCGAACCGCATGCGAATCGCCCGACAGGGGGTGACAAACCCGCGCTGATCGACTAGGGGCCCCGTTCCTCAAGCGCGACAAAAGCGAAAGCGAGTGCAGATTATGAAGCTCAATCAGATTTCCGACAATGGCGGCGCCCGCAAGGGTCGCATGCGCGTGGGCCGTGGTATCGGCTCGGGCAAGGGCAAGACCGCCGGTCGCGGCCAGAAGGGCGCCAAGGCGCGTTCGGGCGTTTCGATCAACGGCTTTGAAGGCGGCCAGATGCCCCTTCACATGCGCATCCCGAAGCGCGGCTTCAACAACATCTTCGCCAAGGACTACGCCGAAGTGAACCTGGGCGCGATCCAGAAGTTCATCGACGCGGGCAAGCTCGACGTGTCGGGCGTGGTCGATCACGCGGCCCTGAAGGCTGCCGGTCTGGCCCGTGGTGGCAAGAACGGCGTGCGCCTGCTGGCCAAGGGCGAACTGACCACCAAGGTCAGCTTCAAGGTTGCCGGTGCCTCGAAGGGCGCCGTGGCTGCCGTTGAAAAGCTCGGCGGCGCGGTCGAAGTGACCGTCGTCAAGGCCGCTGCGGAGGCCTGAGGCCTTTAAATGACGTGAAGGTCGGGCGCGGGGGTTATTGCATCCCTGCGCCCTTCCTATATGGCCCTGATGGTATTTTCTCGTACCTCAGTGACGCGCTGCCCGCGGCCTTCGTGCCGTTCGGGCCCCAGCAAGGCTTGATACCCGACCATGGCATCCCGCGCCGACAACATCGCCAGCAACCTCAACCTGTCGAACTTTTCGAAGGCGACAGAGCTCAAGAAGCGCATCTGGTTCACCGTTGGTGCGCTGATCGTGTTCCGGTTCTTGAGCTTCGTGCCGCTGCCCGGCGTCAATCCGCTGATTCTCGAATCGCTCTACAACCAGACGCGCGGCGGCATTCTCGACATCTTCAACGCCTTTTCGGGCGGTTCGCTCCAGCGCATGAGCCTGATCGCGCTCGGCGTGATGCCCTACATCACCGCCTCGATCGTGGTGCAGCTGGCCGCCTCGCTTCACCCCGCGCTCGCCGCCCTCAAGAAGGAAGGCGAAAGCGGTCGCAAGAAGCTCAACCAGTATACCCGCTATGGCGCCGTGTTCCTCACCGCCGTGCAGGGCTATGCCATTGCCACGGGGCTTGAGGCCTATGGCGCATCGAGCGGCATTCAGGCCGTCGTGCTGCCGGGCCTCCTGTTCCGCATCACCGCCGTCATCAGCCTGATCGGCGGGACCATGTTCCTGCTGTGGCTGGGTGAGCAGATCACCTCGCGCGGGATCGGCAACGGGACCTCGCTGATCATCATGGCCGGCATCGTCGCCCAGATGCCCAAGTTCATCGGCAACATGTTCGAGCAGGGCCGCACCGGCCAGCTCAACGGGTTCGTGATCGTGGGTGTCGTCGCGCTGCTGCTGGGCGTGGTCGTCGTGATCTGCTTCTTCGAGCGCGCCACGCGCCGTCTGCTGATCCAGTATCCCAAGCGCATGACCCAGCGCGGGATGACTGCCGACCGCAGCCACCTGCCGCTCAAGCTCAACACCGCCGGCGTCATTCCGCCGATCTTTGCCAGCTCGCTGCTGCTGCTGCCGCTGACCATCACCCAGTTTGCGGGCAAGTCGATCTCGCCCGACACCACCTGGGGCCAGGTGATCATCGCGCTCAACCAGTATCTGGGCCATGGCAAGCCGCTCTACATGCTGCTCTATGCGGCGGGCATCGTGTTCTTCAGCTTCTTCTACACCGCGGTTGTCTTCAACCCGGAGGAGACGGCGGAGAACCTCAAGCGCAACGGCGGCTTCATTCCGGGTATCCGTCCGGGCAAGAACACCGAAAACTATCTTGATTACGTCCTCACCCGGATCACCGTGCTGGGCGCTGGCTATATTACTTTCGTCTGTGTTGTGCCCGAGTGGATCATGGCCGAAACAGGTATGGGTTCGCTGTTCTTTGGCGGCACCAGCCTGCTTATTGTGGTCAACGTGACGGTCGATACCATCACGCAGATTCAGTCGCACCTGTATGCCCACCAGTACGGTGACCTGATCAAGAAGGCCAAGCTGAAGGGTCGCCTGCGCTAAGACGCGGGCAGAACGAGGGGAATGCCAGAGTGAATATCATCCTGTTGGGCCCGCCGGGCGCGGGCAAGGGAACCCAGGCCCAGCGCCTGGTGGAGCGCCACGGTCTCAAGCAGCTGTCCACCGGCGACATGCTGCGCGCCGCGGTCAAGGCCGGAACGCCCGTCGGGCTTCAGGCCAAGGCGGTGATGGAAGCGGGCCAGCTGGTCTCCGACGAGATCGTCTCGGCCCTGATCGGTGACGAACTCGACGCCATGGGCGCGGGCACCGGCGCCATTTTCGACGGCTATCCGCGCACGGAAGCCCAGGCGATCTCGCTCGACGCGATTCTCGCCAGCCGTGGCCGCAAGCTCGACCATGTGATCGAACTGGAAGTGGACGAAGACGCGCTCGTCGAGCGCATCACCGGTCGCTACACCTGCGCCACCTGCGGCAAGGGCTATCACGACACGTTCGAGAAGCCCAAGGTCGAGGGCACCTGCGACAAGTGTGGTGGCCACGAATTCAAGCGTCGTCCCGACGACAACGAAGAAACCGTGCGCACGCGCATGGCTGAATACCGCGCCAAGACCGCGCCGATCCTGCCGGTCTACGAAGCGCGCGGCATCGTTGCCCGTGTCGACGGCATGGCGCCGATGGACGAGGTGACCGCAGCGATCGAGGCCATTCTGGCCTGAACGCGAGGCTCCCGGTCCTGACGCAAGCGGGTACGGGAGGTCACAGACATGAGGAGGGCGGCAATGCGGTCAGGACATCCCGGCGGGATGGCGGGCTGGATTGCCGCCCTTTTGCTTGCGCCCTCGGCGCTGTTGGCGGGCGCGACGGCGGCGCGGGCCGAAGTGGCCATGCAGGATGAACGCGGTTTCGTCGTGCGCGAGGTGGCCGAAGTGGCCGCGCCTCCCGCCGAAGTCTGGCGCACGCTGGTCCGCCCCGCGGTCTGGTGGTCGGGCGAGCATACCTTTTCGGGCGACGCGGCCAATCTGACCCTCGATCCGGTTCCCGATGGCTGCTTCTGCGAGCGGCTTCCCGCTTCCGGGGAGGCGGGGAAGGGGGCACAGGGCGGCGTGCAGCACATGCGGGTCGTCTATGCCGAGCCGGGGGCGGTCTTGCGTCTGACCGGCGCGCTGGGCCCCTTGCAGAGCGAGGCGCTGCTGGGCACCATGACCATTACGCTCAAGGCCGGAAGCACGGCGGGAACCCGGATTCTCGTCGAATATGTCGTGGGCGGCTATATGCGCTATCGCCCCGAACAGATCGCGCCTGCGGTCGATCGCATGCTGGGGCAGCAACTGGCCGGGCTTGTGGCCAAGCTGGGGGCCGCTGCGCCGTCGTCTGCCGGGCCCAACCCTGCAAAACCCGAAGCCGGCAAAACCCTGCCCGTTAAAATGGACCCGGCCAAGGTCGGCCCCGGCAAACCGGATATCGCCATGTCCCCCGCCACGCACCCTGTCGCGCACAAGGCCGTCCAGGCGAAAGCGGGGGTGGCCAGGCCACTGACCGGTGAAGCGGCGGCCCGTAAGAAAGCACAGGCCGCCTTCGATGCCGCGCTCGGAGACGATAGTCACCCTTGACCGGTTGCTTGTGCGACTCGCTAGCAGTGCGAGGCGCGCTGTCGGGCGGGGCGCTGCACGAAACGGTTGGTGGAGCTGTAACCTCGCTTTGACGCAGACCCCCTTTTCGGCTATAAAGCGTCCATAGCTGCTGCGGCCCCCGATGCTACGGGGAGGCCGCATGCGCTCCTGTCGCCTTTGTGGTTGACCTTTTCCTGAAAAAATCCTACTTGCGCCTTTCACTCGAGCGAGGAAGGTCTTTGCAAGTCCGGTGTAAACGGTTGCGCGGGGCTGTGGAAGGGCGTTTTTCGGCGGGTGTTGTCGCGATGAGATAGGGTGCCGGCTTCGATTCGGTGCCCTGTGGAGCAAACGGAGAAACAAGTGGCTCGTATTGCCGGGGTCAATATCCCCACCAACAAGCGCGTGATCATTGCGCTTACCTACATCCACGGCATTGGCTCGTTCAAGGCCCGTCAGATCGCCGACAAGCTCGGCATCGACCATGCCCGCCGCGTTCAGGATCTCTCGGACGCCGAAGTGCTCCAGATCCGTGAAGCGATCGACGCCGAACACACCGTGGAAGGCGACCTGCGTCGCGAAACCGCGATGAACATCAAGCGCCTGATGGACCTGGCCTGCTATCGTGGCCTGCGTCACCGCAAGGGCCTGCCGGTCCGTGGCCAGCGCACGCACACCAATGCGCGCACCCGCAAGGGCAAGGCCAAGCCGATCGCCGGCAAGAAGAAGTAAGATCCCTGCGCGGCCTTTGATGGCCCAGGATCTTCCCCAACGGTTTCTCGACAGGAATTCAGCACATGGCACGCGAACCCCAGCGCATTAAGCGCCGCGAGCGCAAGAACATCACCAGCGGTGTTGCGCACGTGAACGCCAGCTTCAACAACACCATGATCACCATCACCGATGCCCAGGGCAACGCCATCTCGTGGTCGTCCGCCGGCATGATGGGCTTCAAGGGCAGCCGTAAGTCGACCCCGTACGCCGCTCAGGTGGCCGCGGACGACGCCGGCAAGAAGGCCGCCGAACACGGCGTGCGCACCCTTGAAGTGGAAGTGAAGGGCCCGGGTTCGGGTCGTGAAAGCGCCCTTCGCGCGCTTCAGGCGGTTGGTTTCACCATCACCGCCATTCGCGACGTGACCCCGATTCCCCACAACGGCGTGCGTCCGTCCAAGCGCCGTCGCGTCTGACCTGCCTTTTGGCGAGTGGCGCGCGAGGTACCACGCGCGCCACACCCGCCCAATACCCTGACCGGTTGCGGCGCCTTCGGGCCGACTGCCGGCGCTCTTCGTAACACCCTAGGGGAATTCCATGACTGTCAACATCAAGAACTGGCAGGAACTGAAGAAGCCCAACACTCTCGAGATCAAGCCCGGCACCGATCCGAAGCGTCGCGCGACTTTCGTTGCCGAACCGCTCGAGCGGGGCTTTGGTCTCACCCTTGGCAATGCTCTGCGGCGCGTGCTGCTCTCGTCGCTTCAGGGCGCGGCGGTGACCTCGATCAAGATCGAGAACGTGCTGCACGAATTCTCGTCGCTCGCCGGTGTGCGCGAGGACGTGACCGACATCGTTCTGAACGTCAAGCAGATCGCGCTCAAGATGCAGGGCGAAGGCCCCAAGCGTCTTCAGCTCTCCGCGATCGGGCCGGGCGAAGTGAAGGCTGGCGACATCGCCGTGACCGGCGACATCGAGGTGATGAACAAGGATCTCGTGATCTGTCATCTCGACGAAGGCGCGACCTTCAACATGGAACTGACCTGCGACAGCGGCAAGGGCTATGTCCCGGCCGTGTCGAACCGTCCGATCGATGCGCCCATCGGGCTCATCCCGGTCGACTCGCTCTATTCGCCGGTGCGCCAGGTTTCCTACAAGGTCGACAACGCCCGCGTGGGCCAGGAGCTTGACTACGACAAGCTCAGCCTGACGGTCGAAACCGACGGCACCGTCACGCCCGAAGACGCCGTGGCCTATGCCGCGCGCATCCTTCAGGACCAGCTGGCCCTGTTCGTCCACTTCGACGACCAGGTTCCCACCGGCCATGCACCCTCGCTGGCGGGCGTCGCTGCCCACACGCCCGAGGAAAGCGATGCCAACCAGCTCAACCGCTACCTTCTCAAGAAGGTGGACGAGCTGGAACTGTCGGTGCGTTCGGCCAACTGCCTCAAGAACGATAACATCATCTACATCGGCGACCTGGTCCAGAAGACCGAGGCCGAGATGCTCCGTACCCCCAACTTCGGCCGCAAGTCGCTCAACGAGATCAAGGAAGTGCTCTCGTCGATGGGTCTGCGCCTGGGCATGGACATCCCCGGCTGGCCGCCGGAAAACATCGAGGAAATGGCCAAGAAGCTCGAACAGGAGCTGCTGGGCTAAGCCTCGCGCCTTTTCGCGGAAACCGGCGCGCCCCAGTGGCGGGCCGGTTTTTGCACAAACGGGAACGGGCTGCCCGTCAATTCAGCCTGGATCGGGGTACCTGACACGGCCCCCCTACGAACGGAGAATGAGTTATGCGTCATAAGCTGGGCCAGCGTAAGCTGGGTCGTACTTCGGCTCACCGTATTGCGCTGCTGCGCAACCTGGCCGCCGCCCTGATCAAGCACGAACAGATCACCACCACCCTGCCCAAGGCGAAGGAACTGCGTCCCTACGTCGAAAAGCTGATCACGCTTGCCAAGCATGGTGGCCTGTCGAACCGTCGTCTGGCGCACGCGCGCATCCTCGACGAAGCGCAGGAAAAGAAGCTGTTCGAAGTCCTCGCCGCGCGTTTCGCCGACCGCGACGGTGGCTACACCCGCATTATCAAGGCCGGCTACCGCGCTTCGGACGCCGCTCCGATCGCCGTGATCGAACTGGTTGACCGCGACGTGACCGCCAAGGGCCTCGATTCGGGTCCGGTGCTGGTTGCCGACGAAGACGAACTCGAAAACGCCTGATCGCAAGGGGCCGTTTCCGGCTCCTTCTGAATGGCAAAAGAAAGTGGGCGGGGCCGCGAGGCTTCCGCCCATTTTCTTTTCAGGAAAAGGAAGACGAAGGGGCCATCGCCCCTTCAACCCCGGAACGCCTGCTGACCTTGCTTTTTTTTGGGGGCGGCACGCCTCCATCATGGCGTTGCGCTATTTTGCGGTCGGGCCTAGCGTCGGGGCATGAGGGTATGGCGATTGGTCAAGGCCGGGCAGCGCAAGCTCGATGGGGAGGGGGCGCGACGGTATGGCGGGCGGTATTGTTCGCCGGGGTTGGCTATCGTCCCTTTTGCCAGCGAGGCCGGTTTGGCGGTTCTGGTGCGCCTGCGCTATCTTGATGGGCCCGCGCAGGCTTGTGAGGACGCTTACGAACTGGGCTGGACCGAAATCGATGCACAGGCAGAGCGGGTACCGGAGGAATTGGATCCAGCCGGTCGGGTCGCTTTTGTCGATGCCTGGGCTCATGAACAGCGCTCGTTGCTGGCCGCCTTGCGCTCGGCGGTCCTGCCTGAGGCAGACGTGATTCTGATGAATGCCGAGCATCCCCAAGCGGCTCTTGTCGCGCCCTTGCAGGTTCGTTCCTTCAGCTTTGCCGATTGTCTGCACCGCCCGCCCATGCTCGACCGTTTCGCGTGATGGAACACATATATCGGGCAATGGCCGGGGCTGGATTGGTCCTGCTTTTCGCTGGACCGCTTCAGGCCGCGCCCGAAGCGTTGCAGCAGGCCTATCCCGAAACGCGGCGTGATCCGGTGGTCGAGACGCGGTTTGGCCAGAACGTGGCCGATCCCTGGCGCTGGCTCGAAGCCGACATGCGCACGAGCCCCGAGGTGGCCAACTGGGTCGCGCGTGAAAATAGCCTGACGGCAGGCTTTCTGGCGCGCCTGCCGGGGCGCGATGCCTTTGCCGCGCGCATCCGCAGCCTGTTCGATTACGAACGCATTTCGTTGCCGCGCAAGGCCGGGCACAGCTATTTCACCCTGCGCAACAGCGGCTTGCAGAACCAGTCGGTGCTCTATGTGCAGGACCGGGCGGCACAAGTGCCCCGCGTGCTGCTCGATCCCAATGACTGGTCGGCCGATGGCACCAGGGCGCTCGATGCCTGGGTGCCCTCGCGCAGTGGCCGCTATCTGGCCTTTGGCGAGCAGGACGGGGGGAGCGACTGGCGCAGGCTCGGCGTGGTCGAGGTGCACAGCGGGCGCGTTCTGGCCGACAGCCTCGAAGGCGTGAACGACAGCCTGATCGGATGGGTGGGCGACGAGGGCTTCCTCTATTCACGCTATCCGGTCCCGCCCGGCGGGCAGGCCTTTGGCGCGGTGCTGGCTAACAAGGCCTTGTGGTTTCATCGCGTGGGGACGCCCCAGTCCGATGATGTGCTGGTCTATGCGACGCCCGATCATCCGGGGTGGGGGCACAAGGCCTTCGTTACCTCCGATTCGCGCTGGGCGGTAATCCTGACGGACGAGGGCACGCAGGCCCGGCGCATGGTTCATCTGGTCGATCTGCGCGGGGGCGTGCGCGGGCTGGAACGCAAGGCCGGGGCAGGCTGGCCGGTGCTGCCGCTGGTCGATGATTTCCGGAACGACTGGAAGATCGTCGAGGGGCAGGGGGACCGCCTGTGGTTCATCACCGATGCCGGGGCGCCCAATGGCATGGTTGCGGAACTCGACATCGGACCGGCGGGAGGCTCCGGGCTCGACCCGTTCCGGCGGACGCTGGCTGTCGCAGACGAGAGCAGTGCGCGCTGGCGGGTGGTGGTGCCCCCGCGTGACTGGGTTCTGGCCGGGGGCAATGTCGTGGGGGATCGCCTGATCCTGTCCTATCGGCACGATGGCGCGACGACAGCGGTGGTGACCGACTTGCGGGGCCGACCGGCCCGCGCGATCACGCTCAACGGCATCGGCGTTGCCACGGGCTTTTCGGGCCGGCCGGGCGATCCGGAAACCTTCTATCAGTTTTCCAGCTTCAACCTGCCTCCCACGATCTATCGATTCGATCTTCGGACCGGGCAGGCCAGCCCCTTTGCCAGCCCGCGTCTGTCTTTCGACCCGGCGGACTATCTGGTCGAGCAGCGCAGCTATCGCTCGCGCGACGGGACGATGGTGCCGCTCTACCTCGTGCGTGCCCGCAAGGCGGCAGGCCGCGCATTGCCGACGCTGCTCTATGGCTATGGCGGGTTCGACATCACGCCCACGCCGGGCTGGTCGCCGGTTCGCATGGCCTGGCTTCAGGCGGGGGGCGCCTTTGCGCTGGCGGGCATTCGCGGCGGTGGCGAATTCGGCGAGGCATGGCACGATGGCGGGCGCCGGGCCGCCAAGCAGAACAGCTTCGATGATTTCATCGCGGCGGGTGAATACCTGATCGGACAGGGGATCACGCCCAAAGGGGGGCTGGCGATCCAGGGCAGTTCCAACGGCGGGCTGCTGGTCGGCGCGGTGGTCAACCAGCGGCCAGACCTGTTCGCGGCGGCCAATCCCGATGTCGGGGTGATGGACATGCTGCGCTTCGATCGCTTCACC
The DNA here is from genome assembly GCF_033242265.1 of Novosphingobium sp. IK01. Lineage (NCBI taxonomy): Bacteria > Pseudomonadati > Pseudomonadota > Alphaproteobacteria > Sphingomonadales > Sphingomonadaceae > Novosphingobium > Novosphingobium pituita. Next base: position 3,300,893 of record NZ_BTFW01000001.1, read on the forward strand.
GGCGGGCGCCAGTGGATCGACGATTATGGCGACCCCGCGCGCGAGGCCGACTGGAAGGTGCTGCGCGCCTATTCCCCCTATCACAACATCCGCGAGGGCGCCGACTATCCGGCCATCCTCGTCACCACGGCAGAGGGTGACGACCGCGTGGTCCCGGCCCACAGCTTCAAATATGTCGCCGCGCTCCAGGCTGCCGCCCTCGGCCCGCGTCCCCGCCTGCTGCGCGTGGAAGCCGGGGCCGGCCATGGCGGGGGCAAGCCCATCGACAAGATCATTGCCACCAGCGCCGACGTACTGGCCTTCCTGGCCAGCTACACCGGCCTGCCCGCTCCCCCCGGCGCCCCAACGCCATAACCTGCCCCTGTTGCCTCCAGCCGCCGCACGCCGCAAAGAAGCCGTCCCATGAAGAAGAAGCGCCGCTATCTCACCGCGACAATGCCCGATGGTTATGTTAAGACCATCGGGCCGACGAACGACAGCTTTACGCACTACTGGCGGATCGTGGCCGAGCTGGAAAACGGCAAGACCGAGGTGTTCTGGGGCCATACCCGTTCGCTGGAGGAAGCCCGACGCAAGCGCGCACCCGCAGCAGAGGCGGCAAGGATGCGCGGATGGAAGAGTTTCGCGTTCGAGATCGCCGAACTCGTCGAAACACCAGCCTGATGTGATGCTGCCTGAGGCCATGCGCCACCCTGTTTCTCCCTTCTTCGGGGCATCACGCCCCCTTGCGAGGCGGGCATGGCGTGACTATCCGCAATGAGAACCACCGATGGGATCGACGACCATGACCGCTTTTCACGACCGCGGGCACATTCCTGCGAGCAACCTCGCCCATGACGAGGAAATGGTGTTCCGTGTCCATGCCCGGCGCAACCGCCTGCTGGGCCAGTGGGCTGCCGAACGCATGCAGCTCAACCAGGCCGAGACCGAGGCCTATGCCAAGGGCGTCGTTCAGGCCGACTTTGAGGAAGCGGGCGACGAGGATGTGATCCGCAAGCTTCTGGGCGACCTGATCGCTGCGGGTGTGGACAGCTCGGACGCCGAAATTCGCGCTGCCATGGATGCCAAGTCGGTGGAAGCGCGCCGCCAGTTGATGGGAGAATTGTAATGGCGATGGCTGCCGCCGATATTCAGGCGATGATTCTGGCCGCGATGCCCGACGCCGATGTGACGATCACCGATCTGGCCGGAGACGGCGATCACTATGCCGCGCACGTGGTTTCCCCCAGCTTTTCGGGCATGAGCCGTGTGGCCCAGCACAAGGCGGTCTATGCCGCGCTGGGCGGCCGCATGGGCGGCGTGCTCCATGCCTTGCAACTGACCACGGCCGCCCCCAAGTAAGGGCCGAAAGGAACCGATCCCACCATGACTACGCACGCGCGCATCGACGAAATCGTCAAGGGCAATGATGTTGTCCTCTTCATGAAGGGCACCCCCCTGTTCCCGCAATGCGGGTTCTCCAGCCGCGCCGTGGCGATTCTCGAACGCCTTGGCGTCGATTATGCCAGCGTGGACGTGCTTCAGGACATGGAAATCCGCCAGGGCATCAAGGCCTATTCGGACTGGCCGACGATCCCCCAGCTCTATGTGAAGGGCGAATTCGTGGGCGGCTCGGACATCATGACCGAAATGTTCGAGGCTGGCGAACTGGCCGAACTGATGGCCCAGGCCGAAGTCAAGCCCGCTGCCTGAGGGCACGGGGCTGCCCGGTGCAGCCCCGCCTCTTGCGATCAGACGCGGTTTCCCTTGCGGGAAGCCGCGTTTTTTCGTGGCCGGGCAGGCACGCCGTCAAGGCTGGAACGGGGCTTGGAAAGTGCCGGGGCCGGGCTCATCATGGTGCCATGATGATCGATCCGCCTCCTGATCCTGTCCCGTCCCCTTCCGCAGCCTCCATGGGCGAGCCGGCGGCAACGGTGATCGTGTTCCGTCATGCGCGGGAAACGGGGGCTGCGGAAATCCTGCTGGTCGAGCGTTCGTCCCGTCTGGCCTTTGCCGGTGGAGCGACGGTCTTTCCCGGTGGCAAGGTCGATCCTGCCGACCGTGCGCTGGCCGTTCACGAGATGGCGCGCAAGGCGCGCGAAGGCGCGGGGCTGGACCCTGAAGACGTGGCGGGCAGGATCGCCGCCGTGCGTGAAACGCTGGAGGAAACAGGCTTGCTGGTCGCTCTGGTCGCCGCGAGCGGAGAGGCTGCCCCCTTCACGGCGGTTTCGGCCCGGGCCGCGCGAGTGATGCTGGTGGAGGAAGGGGGCGCGCTGGCGCCGGTGCTTGCCCGGTTTGGCTGGTCGCTCGATCTCGAAGGGCTGGTGCCCTGGGCCCGCTGGTGGCCGCGCGACAAGCCGGGGCGGATCTTCGATACCCGGTTCTATCTGGCCGATCTGGGGACTGGTGCGGTCGATCTGGCCGTCGATGGCACCGAAAACCGGCGGCTGTTCTGGGCCAGTGCGCGCGATGCGCTGGCGCTGGCCGACAAGGGCGCGATCCACATCATCTATCCCACGCGCCGCAATCTCGAACGTCTGGCCGATTTTCCCGATTTCGCGGCCTGCCGGGCCCATGCGCAGACCATTCCGGTCGTGCCGATCTCGCCGCGCATGGTGCTGCGCGAGGGATGCGAGTGGCTGATGATTCCGCCCGGCCATGGCTATCCGGTTCTTGGCGAACCGCTGCGAGGGGCAATCCGCGACTGAATGCCACGCCGATGCACGATGGACTTGCATCCACAATCGAGAATATGGCAGGGCGGATTTGAACCAATAAGGATAAGTATTTATCCTAAGGTTTGTTCCTATGCCCTTCCGCGGCGGCTCGGGGTGAATGCTTAAGCGCGCGTGATGTAGGGCAGGGGGCGGCAGTGTCCGTGCGGCTGTTTGCGGTGCGGGGGCAAGGGCTGTGTGCAAGGGCCGGAGTGGACCTCTGGAATGGCCGCAGATGGAAATGGAATTGTTTGGTGCAATGGAAAAAAATTCCTTCCTCTGGCATTTTCAGGGCGTCGCGCAGGGGCGTGAACGGGATTCTGTGGCCCGCTTTCCGGGCTGGTTTCGTGTCCTTTTCCCGGTGACGTTTTGCGGCGCCTTCTGGGGCGGCGTGATCTGGCTCCTGCTTCGCCCATAAGGTCCGACAGGCCTGATCGCCGTCAGCTAACGAACCATCTTGGGTTAATCCGGCGCTGACGGGATCGGGCGCCACTTCCTATCGTCGCGTGACGGGTGCCGCAAACGGCGCCGCTCGATGATGGGGACTGTCACCGTGAATCATCGTCACAATGTCGCCACCGTGCCCTGGACCGCCACGCCGGTCTGCGTGCCGGTGGAGCCGTCTGCTGCGCGTCGTGCCATCCTTGCCCGCACCGGACCTGAAGGCCTTTTGCCCGGCGAGCCCTCTCTTGCGAGGGGCCTGCTTGCGGACACCCCCGTCGGGCCCTCACCTGACGCGGGCGATGCCGGGCCGCGTCGGGGGGACGAGCGATGGCGGGGGGGCGAGCGATGGATCCGCTTCGTGGACGTGAGCGTATCGCTGGCGGCGCTCCTGTTCTTCCTGCCGCTGATGATCACGATTGCAGCTGCGGTCTGGCTGTCCGACAAGGGGCCGGTGCTGTTCCGCCATCGCCGGGTGGGGGCAGGGGGGCGCCATTTCTACTGCCTCAAGTTCCGCTCGATGTGTACCGATGCCGATGCCCGGCTTCGCCATGTTCTGGAGACCGACGCGGAAGCCCGCGCCGAATGGCAGGCCACCCACAAGTTGCAGCGCGATCCGCGCATCACCACGCTCGGGCGTTTTTTGCGCAAGAGCAGCCTCGATGAATTGCCGCAACTGATCAACGTCCTGCGCGGCGACATGAGCCTGGTGGGCCCGCGCCCGATCGTCGATGCCGAAGTGCCCCGCTATGGCCGCCACTTTGCTGCCTATTGCGCGGTCAGGCCGGGGGTGACGGGCCTGTGGCAAGTCGCGCGCCGGGATGACACCTCGTATCGCCGCCGGGTTGCTTGCGATCTCTACTATCGCCGGAGCCGCTCCTTGCGCTTCAACTTGCAGATCATGGTCTTGACGGTGCCGAGTGTCCTGCTGGCGCGTGGAGCCTTTTGACGCGAAAGACCGAACGGGGCCGGAATATCGAACGGGGCCCAATATCGAACGGGGAAAGCGCCCCCCGGCACTTTCCCCGCGATACGTGCCGAAGCACGCATTAGCCGACCGTGCCGAGGCACGAATGGCTTACATCGACTTGTGTGGGAATACTCGTGTGGACATGGACCAATCTGTCATTTCACAATGACTGCTGCCCCGGCACGAATGGGCAACAGCGCGTCCAGGCGCCTGCGTCTGACACATCTCCCCCTGCGCAGACGGGCGTCTGGCAAAGCAAGGTCTAGAAAACGAGGAGGGCGAACCCGATCCAGAACACCTGGCTCACGGCCAGGCCGATCAGGAGCCCCTTTGCCGCAGCAGTGCTCTCGGCAGCGGGGCTGTCATGGAATGAGACGAACCTGTCTTCACGAAATGATTGAGTAGACATCCTGCAACCCTTGTTTTTTGGCCTTTTTACCGGCCTTGGCATTGTCTTGTTGTGACATGGCTTATTGTGACATGGACTGTGCCGTGACACGGGCCCTCCCGCTACATTTTGCCTTTTTGACTCCTGCCTTGTTTTCGGCAGTTCGAGGCATTTTCTCTTTTTGGCGGCTTTGTGCCGCATGTTCCTTTTGGAACGTTGGACAGGGCCCGGCTTGTTTTCGCCATGCTCCTGTCGGTCCGGCCTTGCCGAAAGGGCTCCAGGGGCCCTTGCGGTTCAACCGTCTGACACTGGCTTTTCACAGCGAGGTCGTGTTGTAAACCCCCGGATAATACTGATTTTACAGGCCGATGCGGCGCAACAGGCATCCTGTTGCGCCGCATGGCGCTGTTTGCGGGGCTTCCGGCGCGCGCGCTGCGCGCAAGTGCGTTGCGCTGCACAATGTCGTGGCTGGCGAACAAGGTTGATTGCAGGTTCACCGTTTTTCTTCCGCTTCAAGACCTTGGCGGTCGGGCTCCCCGTGCGGTCTGTGCACTGATGTCAAGCAATGTCATGATTATGAAACAGAAAGGCGGGTGCCGCCGGTTTGGGGGGCCATGCCGGGCGGGGCGATGCGGCGATGGGGGCGGGGCGGGGATGTCCTGATGGCCGGGGCGGTGCTTCGCGGGTGCAAGATGCATGGGACGAAACCGTCGCGACACGGGCCGGGGCCATTTGGAAATTCCGCATTGCTGCGTTGCGGGGGCAAATTTTTTTTGGGGGGAGGGGGCTCGTGGCCTGCGAACACGGCCCCCGTCGCACGAATCGTCGCTGCGTGCGAGCGGGATGGGGTGTGAATTGCGCCGGACCGGCCATGCGGCGGGGCCCTTGTTCCCGGTGATTCTCCCTGCCTTTCCTGCGTTTTCGGCTGTGAGTGGAGGGAGGCGGGCGGGGCTAGTGGGTCGGTAACGGAGCCAACGCGCGTGGACCGGACAGGGCGCCTGCCGTCCAATACCCCCCGTTCAACGAGGGGACAGCGCGCCATATGCTGCGAATCCATGTTGCCATTGCCACTGTTGGCCGCGCCGCGCTGGCGCGCAAGACGATCGATCTTCTGGCCGGGCAGTCGCGGCGCCCTGACGGCGTTCTCGTCGTCGGCGCGGCGGAGGCCGACATTGCCGGTCTTGCCGACAGCCCGCTCCACCCCGAAGTGGCGCTGGCCGCGCGCGGCCTGTGCCGCCAGCGCAACCGCGCGCTCGAACTGCTGGCCGGGCGCTGCGACGTGGTGATCTTCTTCGACGACGATTTCGTGCCATCGCCCGATTATCTCGCTGCGGTAGAGGCCATTTTCGAAGGTCAGGCCGATGTTGCGGGGATCACCGGCAATCTGGTGGGCGATGGCGTGCGCCATGGCGGCTTCGGGATCGCCCAGGCCCAGGCGATGATCGCGGCCCGGACCTTGCAGCTCGACCCCGCGATCATCCCGCGCGAGGCGCTCTATGGCTGCAACATGGCGCTGCGCATGGCCGATGTCGGCGATCTGCGCTTTGACGAGGCGCTGCCGCTCTATGGCTGGCAGGAGGATATCGATTTCACCATGCGCCTTGCGCGGCGCGGGCGTCTGGTGTCGACCGGGCTGGTGTCCGGGGTCCACCTCGGCGTGAAGGGCGGGCGGACATCGGGGCTCAGGCTCGGCTATTCGCAAGTCGCCAATATCGTCTACCTCCTGCGCAAGGGGACGATGCCGCGCGCGCTGGCGCGCAAGCTGCTCTGGCGCAATCTGGCCAGCAATGTCCTGCGCGCCGGGTTTCCCGAGCCGCATGTCGACCGGCTGGGGCGCTTGCGGGGCAATGCCATGGCGCTCGTCGATCTCGTGCGCGGGCGGATCGACCCGCGCCGCATCGAAAGCATGTGAGCGCCGTGCGGCCCATCGCGTTCAATGGCAAGTTTCGCGCGGGCAAGCACAATGGCGTGTCGCGCGTGGCCGATCGCCTGATCCGCGAGGTGGACAGCCTGCTGTCGCAGATGCCGCCTGACGAGCGGCCTCCTGTCCGGCTGATCGTTCCATCCGGCTGCCCGCCCGAGGAGCCCTATCGCGCGATCACCATCGAGGAAGACGGCCAGGGCCCCAGCCAGAAGTGGGAGCAGCGCCGCCTGCCTCGCCTCGCGCGGGGGAGCCTGCTGGTCAATCTCGCCAATCTGGCCCCCGTCACCCACCGGCCCAAGGTGCTCATGCTGCACGACGCGCAATTCTGCCGTCCCGATTGCTCCTATCCGCTGCGCCAGCGCCTCGGCTATCGGCTGCTGGCCCCGTTGATGGCACGGACGAGCCGGGTGGTGCTGACGGTTTCGGACTATTCGCGGCAGGATCTCACCCGGTTCGGGGTGATCGGCTCGGGGCGTGTCGAAATCCTGCACAATGGCGCCGATCACATCCTCGAAGTGCCCGCTGACGAGCGCGCGCTGGAACGGCTGGGGCTGATCCACGGGGAATACCTGCTGATGTTCGGCAGCGTGAAGGCCTACAAGAACAACCAGGTCGTGTTCGAGGCCATGGCTTTGGCCGGAGAGGCGAGCCGGGCGGGCATGGACTGGCCGCCGCGCCAGTTGGTCATCGTCGGCCCGGATCGTGCCGCGCTCGAAGCGGCGGGGCTTCACCCGCCCGAGAACACGGTCTTTGCCGGTCCCTGCAACGACAGCGTGTTGCGCGCGCTCTACGAAGGGGCGCAGGCCCTGTTGTTCCCCTCGCGCACCGAAGGCTTCGGCCTGCCCCCGGTGGAGGCGATGCTGTGCCATTGCCCGGTGATCGCGGCGCCCTGCGGCGCGGTTCCCGAAGTTTGCGGCGCGGCGGCCCTGATGGCCGACCCTGACCGGCCCGACATCTGGCTGGCGCAGATCGCCGCGCTCGACGATCCCGAAACGCGCGCGCTGGCGGTTCGCGCGGGGCTCGCACGGGCCGGGCGCTATACCTGGGCCAATGCCGGGCGGACGCTGCTGCGCCTGCTGCTGGAGGTGGCGCGATGAGGCTGGCTTCATCGGCTGCCGTTCCCGATGGCCTGATGCGCGTGGGGCTCGCTGCGCGGCTGGCCCGGTGGGCGCGCGGGGGAAGCCTGACGGCGGTGATCGCCATGGCCGCGCGGGCGAGCAGCCAGTTGGCGCTGCTCGGCGTTACGCTGGTGGCCACGCGCACGCTGATGCCCGCCGATTTCGGCGTCTTTGCCATCGCGGCGGCCTTTCTCACGCTTTCGCGCACGATGCTCTACACCGGGCCGTTCGAATATGTGCTCAAGGCACCCGAGGCCGAAGGGCCTGCCGTGGCGAGTGCGGGGCTGGCGGCCAACATGCTGGTCGCGCTGGGCTGGGTGGCGATGCTGGTGGGGCTGGGGCTGGCCGCGCCGCTGCTGTTTCGCGGGCCGGGGGTGGCGCTTTTGCTGTTCTGTCTGGCGCCCTCGAACCTTTTGGCGGCGGTGGCTGGCTGGGAAGAGGCCTTGCTGCTGCGCGGGCAAAAGGTGCGGCGCTATTATGCGATCACCGTGGCGACCGAGATCGGCGCCGGGCTGGGGGCGGCGCTGCTGCTGCTGGCCGGGTGGGGGCTGTGGGCGCTTGTCGCGCAAGTCTATGCGCGGCTGCTGATCTTCATCGTCGCCTACCGGATGGTGTTGACCCTGCCCGACCTGCCGCGCGCCGACCCGGAGACGACGCGCGCGGTGCTGGCCTGGTCGTGGAGCCGCTATGGCTCGATCATCGTGGGGTTTCTGGCCAATTACAGTGGCGATCTCCTGCTCGGCGCGGTCTTTTCGCCTGCTGCTTCGGGGCTCTATCGCGCGGGCAACCGGCTGGTGACGGCGCTGGCCGACATGTTCGTGCAGCCTGCGACCCTGCTGGTGACGACAGGTCTGGCGGCAGAACATGCGCGGGGCGAACATGCAGGGGGGCAACAGGGCGCGGGAACGGGCTGGCTCAGGATGGCGGGCGTGTTCGGGGCGCTGTGCTGGCCCGCGCTGGCCGGGGTGGTGGTGGTGTCCGATCTGGTCGCGCCGCTCGTTCTGGGGCCGGCCTGGGCCGGGGCCGGGCCGATTATCGCGGTCTTTTGCCTCGCTCGCATGGCGGCCCTGCCGATTGCCGTGGCCGGGGCCGTTCTGGTGATCGAGAACAGGCAGGATCGCGTGCTGTGGATTCAGTCGGTGGCGGCGCTCGTGACCGTGGGGCTCACGCTGGCGCTGGCCCACAAGGGGCCTTTGGCGGCGGCGCTGGCGACGGCATGCGTGGCCGTGGGCTGGGCCGGGGCGCTGGGCTGGGCGGCGTGGCAGGCGCGCCGGGGTGATGACGGGATGCTGGGTGGCGGCGCGCTGGGCGATCTCCTGCGCTTGATCGGCTGGCCCACGCTGACGACTTTCGGGCTGGCCTGGGGCGCGCGCCTTGTGGCCGGCTATTGGGGGCTGGCCCCTGCCTTCACGCTGGCACTGGTGATCGTCACGGGCCTCGTCGCCTGGGGGCTGGCGCTGCTGAGCGCACGCGGCCCCTTGCGCGCAGGGATTGCCGCACTGGCGCGGTGACGAATCGCGGCGGCGCCGGATCGCTTTCCATCCAGCGAATGCTGTGTGTCACAGCCTCTGGCCGGAAGCGGTGACACAGCTGATTTGTTTTTGTTTTCTCTGGCACCGCCCCCGTTCTGGCTGGACAGGAGAATATGTCGGCAAGGCTCTTCATCGACACAACACGGGGCAAGGCTTGTTGCACGGCTTGCGGGGGAGAAGGGGCCGATGGCCCCTTCGTTATCAAGCCTCAGGAAATCAGCCGGGGCACCGCCATGCCGCGCACGTCGAAATGCGCGTCGGGGTGTTCGGCCCCGCCATCGCGCGGGGCGGCGCGGTGCTGGACGACGCCGTTCTTGCCGAAGCCTTCGACGACGGGGCGGGCGCCCTTGCTCGACAGCCACAGGCGCAGGAGGTGGCGGCGGCGCTGCGGCTCGGGCCAGTCCCAAAAGGTCGTGCGGGCGTGGAGCGCGGCATAGTTCGACAGCCACTGGATGTCGCCGGGGCGGAAATCCATCTCGATGGCCATGCCCGGCTCGTAGGTGATCTCGTCGAAGAGGCGCAGCACCTCGATCTGGTCGTCGGTGAGTTTGGGCACGCCCTCGTAGTCCTGGGCAGTCAGGATATAGAGCGAGCCCGCGTACATGCTGAACACGCCCTGTTCGAGGCTGACGATGGGCGAGGTGTAGGTATCGGCGGGGGCCTCGTGATCCTGCCGGCGCCAGTCCCAGTGGAACGGCTCGAACAGCAGGGGGGCGAGGTCGGGGCGGCGGCGCAGGATCTCGTTGTAGATTTCCGCGCCCGAAACGAGGCACGAGGCCCCGCCTTCGCGCGCGCCGCGCAGGCACATCAGCGCCACGATGTCCGAACTGTCCGAATGGTAGACCAGCTTGTCGCGCACTTTCGAGGACAGCGCGGTGGGATCGTCCATCGTCTTGTCGGAGGTGGCATAGATATGGTCGATCAGGTCGCCCATCTCGTTCTGGCGGATGGGATCGCCCATGTGCAGGCCCAGAATGTAGTAGATCGCGCTCGACAGCGCGTCGGAATAGAGATCGGCGCGCAGCCCGCGCACGAGCACGAAGCCGCGTCCGAATTCGACTTCCTGCCGCCATTCCTCGCAGGCCGTGGCGGTTTCGACGAGGGGATAATCCTCGGCTCGGACCGTGCGCAGGTCGGGGTTTTCGGCCATGAAGCGGGTGCCCAGCGCTTCGAGTTCGGCGATCTGGGCGTCTGACAGCGGATAGATCCAGTCCTGCCCCTTGCTCAGCTGGTCGCCGCGCCATGCGGCCCGGCTGGTGATTGGCGCCAGAACGGGCGCCAGATCGGGGGAGGGGGGAGTGATCACGGACAAGGCTGGCATCCTTTCTGGCAGATGGTTTGGCCGATGGTTTGCCATGCTGCGCGCGGGCGGTCTTGTCGCGTGGCGCAAAAAGGTTTGGGGGCTCGGGTGATCCGAACAAAAAAGGGCGCCCGGCGGCTGGTACCCGGCGCCCACTTTCCTGTTGCGACCCTTTTGGGCTTATCCGGGGTCCTTGACCACGCCACGGGCCGGGAACATGTCGCGGTTGACGCGGACATGGACGCCCAGCGTGCCGTCGACCACCTGGGTCACGCCAAAGTCGCTGGCGACGCTCATCAGCGAATAGGCATCGTTCTTCGAAAGGCCGACCTGTTCGTCGAGCAGCCTGAGCATGTCCATCGAGGCCGATTTCATCGCCTGGTCGAGGGTGTCGCCAAAGCCGTGGACGATCCAGTGTTTTGGCGTTTCGAGCAGCGGCGAGGGGAATTCGAAATCCTTGCGCAGGATGATCTGGAACAGGCAGTTGAGCGAGCTTTCGATGGCCGTTCCCGAAATCTCGCCGTCGCCCTGGCTGACATGGGGATCGCCGATCGAGAACAGCCCGCCCTTGACCTGACACTTGTAGTACATCGTCGCGCCCGCGCCGATGCGCCAGTTGTCGATGTTGCCGCCGTGGAGGCCGGGGGGAATCGTGCTGACCGGCTCGTTCACCGCCGGGGCCACGCCCGCCGTGCCCAGATGCGGGCGGGCCGGGATGGTCACGCCGGGCAGTGCGGGCTGGCGGTCGCAGACCGGGCAATTGGTGATCGTGCCGGGAACGAGGTACTTGCCGGGAAAATCGTAGGCATAGAGCGCGCTGGCGGTCTGGGTCTGCGCGTCGAGCCGGTAGATCGTCACGCGCTCCTTCTCGTCGAATTCCTGATAGAGATGGCCCCAGTTGGCCGCCAGATTTGAACCATAGGGGTTGCGCGGCTCCATCGAGAGGTAGCGCACTTCGAGCATGTCGCCCGGTTCGGCCCCTTCGACATAGATCGGCCCGGTCATGATGTGGACGCCCGGCGCGCGGGTGGTCGGGTCGATTTCCGTAAAGATGCGCTCGACGCCTTCGTCGAACATCAGGTCGGGGGCATCGCCGGCATGGTGGGTGATCGCTTCGGCATGGACCAGATCACCGCTTTTGATCGTGAGGGCGGGCTTGATCGAGGGCGAGAAATAGCCCCAGTGCACGGTCTCGGGCGTGGCTTTGAGAGTGTGCAGCGCGCCGGGCGCCGTTTCTGCCCGCTGCCGACCGTGATTGCAGACCAAGCTCATGCATGTGCCTCATTGAATAGGGGACTAAACCGCGATCCTTGTCGGAGAGGGGGGCGCCCGGGTCTTGTTTGCGTGCGCCCTATGACTTGGCCTGCGGGAAGCACCGGGCGCGCCAGCCCCAGGCCAAGTCATGGCGCGCGCGTCAACAAACGGGGCGCGCTGGCCCAAGCCGGACGCGCGGGCGCGCGCCAGAAGGCGGCCATCCTTTGCTTGTCCGCATTTCACGAAAGGGGATCGCACCCATGCCCAACACGCTCATCTTCGTCGACCTGCCCAGCGATGATCCCGCCGCCGCCGCGCGGTTCTATGCCGAAGTGTTCGGCTGGCAGAACGACGAAAAGCCCGCAGGCGTCTATCACCGCATGGTTCCGGGCGGCCAGTTCCCCAACCCGGATGGCACCGACAGCCAGATCGGCAACCTCCATCTGGGCATCTTCGATGCGGCCAATGCCCGCCCCCATCCCGACAGCGCCGGGGTCGAACCCCGCGCCCTGTCCACCACGGGCCGCAAGCCGCGCATCTGGATCCTGATCAGCGACGACGACAGCGCCGAACGCATTCTGGCCGCCGCCACGCAGCGCGGGGCAAAGGAACTGTGGCGCAACCACTACTGGTCGACCTTCAACGGCTACAACCACGCCTTCGAAGACCCGTGGGGCAACGAGATCGTGCTCTGGGGCAAGGCCGGGCCGGAGCCGAAAGTTCCGGCAGACTTCACCCGCGAGTAAGCGGGCGCAAGCCTGCACTCAAGAATTCGGGGTGCCCCGCTCAAGACCCGAGCGGGCGGGGCACTCTAGAAAGCCTGCGATCCTGCCTTATGCTGTGCCCCTTGCCATCAGGAGTTGAGCCCGTGCCTCTCGTTACCGACAGCTTCATTCGCTCGCTCGCAAGTTCGGCGGTGGATCTGGCCGATGCCCAGACCCTGCCGCCCGAATGCTATACCAGCGCGGAATTCTATGAATTCGAGAAGGAGGCGCTCTACAATCACGAATGGCTCTGCGTGGGCCGGGCCGACTGGGTGGCCAATCCGGGCGACTATTTCACCACCACGCTGGTGGGCGAGCCGGTGGTCGTGGCGCGCACGCTCGAAGGCGAGATCCGCGCGATGTCCTCGGTGTGCCAGCACCGCGCGATGCTGGTGGCCGAGGGGCATGGCAATGCGCGCGGCTTCCTGTGCCCCTACCACCACTGGAGCTATACCCTTGAGGGCAAGCTCGTCGCCGCGCCCGCGATGGGCAAGACCTGCAATTTCGACAAGGCCCGGTATGGCCTGCCCAATTTCAGGGTGGAGCTGTGGAACGGTTTCATCTTCATCAATTTCGATGCCGATGCCGCCCCGCTGGCCCCGCGCCTGACCCGGGTGGAACAGGCCATCGCCGGCTACGACCTTGCCCGTGCCGAAGGCCCGCGCCCCGACCCCGCGCCGAGCCTGCCGTGGAACTGGAAGGTCATGTTCGAGAACAACAACGACGGCTATCATGCCAGCCGCCTGCACCACGGGCCGCTGCACGATTTCGTGCCTTCCGGGCTGGCCGAGTTTCCCGACAGCGACCCGGCCGATGGCGGCTTCTTGCGCTTCAACGGCACGCTCCATGCCGACGCCAGCTTCAACGCCACGCAAAAGGCCGTGCTACCGGTGTTTCCGGGCCTGAGAGATGAAGGGCGGATGCGGATGACTTTCGCCAATATCCCGCCCACGCTCAGCCTCGTGATGATGAGCGACATGGTGATCTACCTGATCCTGCGCCCGACCGGGCCTGAAACGCTGGAGATGGACACCGGTTTCCTGTTCGCGCCGGGCGCGATGGCCGACCCGGCCTTCGACCACAAGCTCGACATGAACATCCGCGCCTCGGGCCATATCATCGCGCAGGATCTCCATGTCGACGGCCTCGTCCAGCAGGGCCTGCGCTCGCGCTTTGCCCCGCGTGGCCGCTATTCGTGGCAGGAGGGCGCGCAAGGCCAGTTCAACAAGTGGCTGGTCCATCGCTATGCCGCCGCCCATGCCCGGCTTTCTGCTGCGGCGCTTACGGAGGGGGCCGATCGGGTGACGGCGGCCTGATCTGCCCTCATCCCGGGCCGGGCGCTGCGCAGGATTGCGCGGCCCGGCCAATGGCGTAAGCTCGGGGGCAAGGCCGGTATCGAACAGTCGGCCAGTTCAGGGCCGATCACATCGAGGGGCAGCATTCCTTGCGTTTCACCACCAATGCCTACCCGCGCGAGCAGCGTCAGGATGCCTGGCGCTTTGCCTTGCGCCGCGTTTCCCTTGAAGTTCAGGCGACCAGCGAAGACCTCTATGGCGAGCTGGTGAGCTTCACCAGCGGGCAGGGCATCCAGTTTGTCCGCGTGACGGGCAATGGCCAGTCCCTGGCCATCGACATGGCGCAGGAAGCGCCCAGTTTCTGGCTGGTGCTCCTGCTCGAAGGCCGGTTGAGCGCCCGGCAGGGCACCACCACCATTGACCTTGCCGAAGGCGACATCCTCTATGGCGGGGGTGCCTCGCGCACGCAGGTCGATCTGGCGGGTGAGCACCGGTTCCTGCTGGTCAAGGTGCCCCATGCGCTGCCCGCCTTGCGCTCGCGCTCGGCCTTGCCTTCGCAGATCAGCAACCTGATCGCCGACGAGGCCATCGGGCGCATGCTCTCCGCGCTGTTGCGCTCGGTCGCCGATACCATCGTTGACGTGTCCGACGACCAGATCCGCCCGGTCGAACTGGCCCTGCCCGAATTCATCGCGGCTACCCTGCTCGACAAGGCCCCGGTCAAGGAACTGGGGGGCGCGGCGGGCGCGCGCGCGGCGATCCTCGAACGCGTGTTCCAGTCGATCGAGATGCGCCTGTCCGATCCCAACCTGTCGATCCACCAGATCGCCGCCGAACACCGCATCTCGCCGCGCTACCTGCAAAAACTGTTCGAGAGCGCGGGTGAGAGCTTCAGCCAGTTCGTGAAGTTCCGCCGCCTCGAACGCTGCCGCCTCGATCTGGGCAGCCCGCTCCATGCCCAGCGCTCGATTTCCGAAATCCTCTATCAATGGGGCTTCAACGACAGCGCCAGCTTCAGCCGCGCCTTTCGCGAACGCTACGCGATGAGCCCGCGCGAATATCGCAAGGTCGGCGCCTTGCCCGAGGACATGGGCGAGGCGCCCCGGCGCGGGCGCCCGAGCGCCCAGAAGGAAGGCCGCCCCGAAGAACGCGAGGACAGCGCCGCCCCCTCCACCCGCGAAGGGCTCGGCGATGTTGAGGGGCTGGTCGACGGGCTGGTCGAGGACGTGCAGGTCGATGCCGCGCGCGGCGTGCGCCACCATGCCCTGCCGGTCCGTCCCGACACGATCCACTGGGGCTATTTCAGCAAGACCCTCAAGCCCGCGCTCGAAGTCTGCTCGGGCGACTATGTGACCGTCGAGACGCTCACCCACCACGCCAACGACGACGCCGAACGCATGATCGACGGCGATCCGGCCGCCGAGGCGATCTATCGCTGGACAGCAGAAGGCAAAGTGATCGACCGGCGCGGGGCGGGGCCGCTCGATGCTTCGGTGGTCGGGCGCGGGCCGGGCGAGGGCTTTGGCGTCCACATCTGCACCGGGCCCATCGCCATTTCGGGGGCCGAGCCGGGCGATGTCGTGCAAGTGCGCATCCTCGACATCGACCCGCGCCCCAGCCGCAACCCGCGCTTTGCCGGGCGCGCCTTTGGCAGCAACGTGGCGGCCTATTGGGGCTTCCACTATGCCGAACTGCTCACCGAACCCAAGCCGCGCGAGGTGATCACGATCTACGAGATCGAGAAGGGCGCCGGGCTGCCGGTCGCCCATGCGGTCTACAACTATCGCTGGACGCCCCAGACCGACCCTTCGGGGGTGATCCACCCGATGTACGATTATCCGGGCGTTCCGGTCGATCCCGAGACGACCGAGAAGAACTTCAACGTCCTGCGCGACATCGAGATTCCCGTGCGGCCCCATTTCGGGGTGGTGGCGCTGGCGCCCGCCCATTCCGATCTGGTCGATTCGGTTCCCCCCGCCAATTTCGGCGGCAATATCGACAACTGGCGGCTGGGGCCGGGGGCCAGTGTGTTCCTGCCCGTGGCGGTGCCCGGCGGCCTCCTGTCGCTGGGCGATCCCCATGCCAGCCAGGGCGATGGCGAGCTGTGCGGCACGGCCATCGAATGCTCGATGACGGCGGTGATCCAGGTGATCCTGCACAAGGCCAAGGCCGCCGCGCCCCATGTGCGCGAGCTGGACTATCCGATGATCGAGACGCCCACCGAATACGTGATTCTGGGCTTTTCCAACCCGGACTATTTGCGCGAGCTGGGCGGCAAGGCGCAGAGTGAGGTCTACAAGCGCTCGTCCATCGACGCGGCCATGCGTGACGCTTTCCGCAAGGCCCGCCGCTTCCTGATGACCATCCGCGACCTGAGCGAGGACGAGGCGATCTCGCTGCTCTCGGTGGGGGTCGATTTCGGGATCAGCCAGGTCGCCAATGGCAACTGGGGCGTCCATGCGGTGATCAGCAAGGCCCTGTTTACCAACTGATTTGCGGAAGGCCCCGGCTCAAGGTCGGGGCCTTCCGCAAGGGGTGGCGGCTTTATGATCCGGCCACTTCCGGCTCGGCGGCAATCGAGAGGGTCAGGTCCTTCCACTGCGCGATCTGGGCTTCGAGCCCGGCAAATTCATGCTCGGCATAGTGCAGCGCGTCTTCGCCCAGCAGCAGCAGCAGGGGCGGCTCGGGCGCGTCGAGCGCGGTCAGGATCGCTTGCGCGGCGCGTTCGGGGGAGCCGGGCTCGTGGCCGTGCTTGTCCTGCAAGACGGCCCGCGCGACATGGGCGGTCTGGGCATAGTCGGCAATCACCGGTTCCGCGCCGGGCAGGCGCGTGGCGGCAAAGGCCGTGCGCATGCCGCCGGGCGCCACGTTGGTCACCCTGATCCCCAGCGGCGCCACTTCCTGTGCCAAAGTCCGCCCGAGGCATTCGAGCGCGAACTTGGTCGCCCCGTAAAGCCCGGTGCCGTGCCAGGCCGCCAGCCCCGAAACCGAGGTCACGTTGACGATATGCCCGGCGCGGCGCGCGCGCATGGCGGGCAGCACGGCCTTGATCACCGCCATCGGCCCCAGCACGTTGACCGCAAAAAGCGCGCGCGCGTCCTCAAGGCTGGTTTCCTCGATCGCCCCGGTAAATCCGCGCCCGGCATTGTTGACGACATAGTCGAGAGGCCCGACCAGACCTTGCGCGGTGCGCACGACCACCTGCACGGCGGCCTCGTCGGTCACGTCGAGCTTCATCGCATGGGCGCGGCCCGGCGCGAGCGCGGCAAAGGCCTGCGCATCGGCCTGCGCACGCACGGTGCCCACGACAGTATCGCCGCGCGCCAGTGCCGCGCGGGCCAGAGCCAGCCCGAGGCCCGAGCTCGTACCGGTGATGAACCAGTTTGCCATGCAGGATTTCCTTTGTTTCGTGCCTCTGTTTCTTGGGCGTGTCGGCGGGCTGTAGGGCAGCGGGCAAGAGGCTGTCTTGGCGGGGCGCGCATGGAATTGTCGCAAGCTGCGCTTCATGCGCGCGCCGTTCAACGCTTCGGGCGCGGACAGACAAGAAGGGAGCCTTCGCGCATCCTAGCTTGCCTGCGATCCCGCCCGTCGCCACATATCCTTTCCACGCTTATCATGGACCCGTCATGACCGATACGATCCCCCAGGTTGCCCCGTTCGACCTTCCGTCCGACACCGGCGGGCGCGACATCGGCATTTTCATGCCCATGGCCAATGGCGGCTGGATCATCTCGAAGAATTCGCCCCGGCTCGACGGTTCGTACGACTACAACCTCAAGGTCGCGCAGATGGCCGATGCCATGGGCCTCGACTTCATCATGGCGATGGCCAAGTTCAAGGGCTTTGGCGGCGAAATCGAGCATTGGGAATCTTCGCTCGACAGCCCGATGATGATGGCGGGCCTTGCCCAGGCGACCAGCCGCGTGCGGGTCTGGGCGACGATCCACACCCTGCTGCAAAACCCGGCGGTGGCTGCCAAGATGATCGCCACGCTCGACCAGATCAGCCATGGCCGCGCCGGGCTCAATGTGGTGACGGGCTCCTACAAGGACGAGTTCGCCCAGATGGGGGCCTGGCCCGAAGGCGTCGACCACGACGAGCGCTATGTTCTGGCGACCGAATGGATCGAGGACATCAAGCGCCTGTGGAGCGAGGAGCGCGTGACCGCGAAGGGCAAGTATTTCACGCTGGAGGACTGCACCTCGCGGCCCAAGCCCGAAAAGCGCCCGTTCCTCGTCTGTGCGGGCACCTCGAAGGCGGGCATCCGCTTCACCGCCGATCACATGGATGCGCTGTTTCTGGCGGGCAACGGCCTCGACGAACTGGTCGCCAATACCCACAAGGCCAAGGCCGATGCCCTCGCGCTGGGCCATGCCATCCGCACCTATTCGATGATGATCCTGGTCATCGGCGAGACCGACGCAGAGGCCGAGGCGATGGTGCAATCCTATCGCAAGGGCCTCGACGAGGGAACCTTGCGCGGCATGTTGCGCGCCTATGGGATGCTCGATGCCGAGATCGGCAAGGAGAACGATTTCACCCGCAAGGCGCGCTCGGCGCTGATGGCCCCGCATGTGGCCGGTTCGCCCGAAACCGTGCTGGCGCGCCTGACGGAGATTTTCGAGAAGACCGCGCTCGACGGGCTCATGGTGATTTTCCCCGATTACCTCGCGATGCTGCCGGTCTTTGCACAAAAGATCCTGCCGGTGCTGCGCGCGCGCTTTCCCGGCAAAGTGAAGGTCGCGGCTGATGTCTGACCAGACGCTGCCCCATGTCGGGGCCCCCGGCGCGATGATCGCGCCCGCGCGCACGGCGCTGGTGGTGGTCGACATTCAGGTCGATTTCGCCGCGCCCGAGGGTGTCGTCGGCCAGTGCGGGGTCGACATGGGCGTGGCCGAACGCGTGATCGACCGGATCGAGCCGCTGATCGCGGCGGCACGCCGGGCCGGGGTGACGGTCGCGTTCCTGCGCGTGATGACCCGGCCCGAGAGCGACAGCCACGCGCTGCGCACGCTGATGGAGCGGCGCGGCACCCCCGGCGCCGAGGCGATCTGCCGGATCGGCAGCGGGGGCGAGGCCTATTACCGGGTCGCTCCGCAGCCCGGCGACATCGAGGTGGGCAAGCTTGCCTATTCGGGCTTTTCGGGCACGGACTTCGACCAGCAGTTGCGCGCGCGCGGGATCGACACGCTGGTGATGACCGGGCTGACCACCGATTGCTGCGTGGATTCGACCA
Organism: Novosphingobium sp. IK01; assembly: GCF_033242265.1. Lineage (NCBI taxonomy): Bacteria > Pseudomonadati > Pseudomonadota > Alphaproteobacteria > Sphingomonadales > Sphingomonadaceae > Novosphingobium > Novosphingobium pituita. Next base: position 3,319,808 of record NZ_BTFW01000001.1, read on the forward strand.
CGCGCGACGCTTTCCATCACGACTATCACACGTTCGTCGTGTCCGACGCCTGCGGCGCCTTCGACGAAGGGCTGCACCTTTATGCGCTCAAGGCCATGGCCGAGCATTGCTCGCTCCTCGTCGAGAGCGAGGCCGTGCTGGCCGCATGGGGGGCGCTGCCTGTCGAGGTGGCGGCTTGACCCTGTTTCTTCCCCGATCCTTCCGGCAAAAGGCCTCCAGTCGATGCGTATCGTGATCTTGGGCGCTTTTTCCGCGCTTTATTTCCTGCTCATGGCGTCCACGTTCAATTCGCTGGGGCAGGTCCTGCCGATGATCGTGGCCGACCTCCACCTGACCTGGGCGCAGGCGGGAATGGGCTTTACCGTGCTGGGGATTGCCTGCGGGGCGGCCAGTCTGGTGCCGGCGGCGGTGATTCGGCGGTTCGGGGTGGCGGTGACGCTGCTGGCGGGCATGGTCCAGCTGATTGCGGGCTTCATCGCGCTCGCGTGGATGCAGGGCGTGGGCATGTACCTGCTGGGCACGCTGCTGCTGGGCCTTGGGTTCTGTTTCTGCGGGACGATCCCGGCGGTCGATGCCATCGGCAATGCCTTCGAGGGGCGCCGGTCGAGCGCGATCGGCTTCTATTTCACCGCGGGCAATATCGGCGCGGTGACCGGCCCGCTCACGTTCTATGCGATCCATGCAAGCACGGGGGACTGGCGGCTCTATTGGCTGGCCTGCGCCGCCGGGGCGCTGGTGCTCGGGCTGTTCGCGGCGGTGGTCTGCGGGCGCTATGAACGCATGGCCGGCGCGATCCACGGGGCCGCCGGTCAGGAAGGCCAGACGGCGAGTGAGGGCTGGAGCGCGCGTGCGGCGCTGGGCACATGGCAGTTCTGGATCGTCGTGGCGGCCTATACGGCCTGCCTGCTGATCAACACGACCGTCCATTCGTTCGCCTACCAGCACATGCTCGAACATGCGATTTCGCCCGAAAAGGCCACCGGCTTCATCTCGGCGGCGGCTTTCGTGGCGGCGGTGGCGGCGGCGCTGGCGGGGGTGGCCGGGCAGAAGGTCGATGCGCGGCGCCTGACGGTGCTGGCGCTGATGGGCTCGGCCTTTTCCTCGCTGGCGCTGGTGCTGCCGCTCTCGGACATGGCGCTCGGCTTCTTCGCGCTCACGTTCGGGATTGGCATCGGGGTGTCCACGGTGGGGACGGCGCTCCTGCTGCGCAACTGGTTCGGCGGGCGCGCGGGGCTTGAACTCTATTCGGTGATGACCGTGGTTTCGACCTCGGCGGCGCTGGGGCCGAGCATCGGGGGCCATCTGCATGACACCATCGGCAGCTTCGTGCCCAATTTCCTCGGTCAGGCGGGGATCGGCATCCTCGTCGCGCTGGTCGTGGGGCTGGCCCGCGCCCCGGTGGCGCGCGGGGCGCAAGGGGATGCGCTGGCGGCCTGAAAGGCTTCAGGCCGCCTCCTGTCAGGCCCCGTGTTCGAGGATCGTTTCCATCGCCACATAGGTCGAGGTGCTGGCCACGTTGGGCAGGCTCGAAATCTGCTCGCCCAGCACCCGGCGATAGGCCAGAATGTCGGCGGTGCGGATCTTGAGCAGGTAGTCGAAGTGGCTGGCGATCATGTGGCACTCCTCCACTTCCTCGACCTGAAGGACCGCGCGGCGGAAGGCTTCGAGGGCCTTTTCGCGGGTGTCCGACAGCTTGACTTGCGTGAAGGCGATATGGGCCAGCCCCAGCTTCTGGGGATCGACCACTGCGCGAAAGCCCCGGATCACCCCTGAATCGAGCAGCCGCTTGAGTCGCACCTGACAGGGTGTCTTGCTCAGTCCCACGCGGCGGGCCAGTTCGTTGATGCTCAGCCGCCCGTCGACGCGCAGTTCGTCGACGATCCGGTGGTCGATGCGGTCGAGCGCGAGGGCCGGTTCAGGCGTGGTCATGCTGGCACGCCTTCCATTTCTGGGGCCGGGCTGGTGCTCGGCGTGGCCAGATCGACCACCCTGTCGCCCGCCAGCGCGGCCATGGCCGGGCGGTGGCTGACAAGGACCAGCCCGGTGCCCGTGCGCGCCAGCCAGCCATCGAGGCGGGCGATCACGGTGGCTTCGGTCGCCGGGTCGAGGCCCTCGCTCGGTTCGTCGAGCACGAGCCAGGGCTTGCCCGCCAGCAGCGCGCGGGCGAGCACGAGGCGGCGCTTCTGCCCGCCCGAGAGCCTTGCCCCATCGCCGCCCAGCCAGGTGTCGAGGCCTTCGGGCAGGGCGCGCACCACGTTGTCGAGCGCGGCGACGCCCAGCGCATCCCACAGCGCGCCTTCAGGCAGGCCGGGGCGGGCGAGCAGGAGGTTGTCGCGCACGCTTCCGGCGATCAGGGTGCTGTCCTGTCCGGCCAGCGCGAAAGCCGGGCGCAGCGCGGCCAGTCCCAGCGCGCGCGGATCGTGGCCATCGACGGCGAGCGGCTGGGGGCAATCGCGGCGCAGGCCGACGAGCGTTTCGACCAGCCGGGTCTTGCCCGCGCCCGAAGGGCCGCCCACGCGCACGCGCTGGCCTGCTGTCACGGTCAACCCGGCGAGGGTGAGGGTGGGGTGTTCGGACAGGGCAACGGCAGGGGAGGCGGCGGCAGTCGCTTGCGCGCTGTCGAGGGCGGCGATGCGCTCCTGCGCGGCGCGCAGGCGGTGGGCGCGCATGTCGATCATCGTCAGCCCGGCCCAGGGTTCGAGCGCGGCCATCGCGGCCAGCAGCGCGAGCGCCAGCAGCGGGATCGAAGGCGGCTGTGCGCGCATGTGCGCGACCAGCACGAGGCCCAGCGGCACGAAACCGGCCAGCACGGTCTGGGTGGCGGTCATCATGGCCTGCGCGCGGGCCAGATCGTGGCGGGCGGCCTCGTGCGCGGCGGCAAGGCCTTCGAGGTGGGTCGAGAGCGCCGGGCCCATGTCGTAGACCGCAATATCGGCGCAAGGACCGGCAATGTCGGCATAATCGGCCAGCAGCGCTTCGTGGGTGGCCGCTGCGCGGTCTTCGGCTCCGGGCAGCATGGCGCGGGCCATCCCGCGCCCGGCCAGCCGCATCGCGACCAGCCCGGCGCCCACGACCAGCGGCCCGCCCCAGCCGATCACGGCGCTCGCGCCCAGGCCGATGAGCGCGGCGGCCCAGGCGCCGGTGGTCGCCACGCGGCGGATCACCGCGTCTTCGAGCGCATCGACATCGGCGCCCAGCCGGGTGGCGAGGGTGCCGCTGCGCCCGGCGGCATCGCCGCCCAGCGCGCTGGCCGCCACGCGGCGGAACAGCCCGGTGCGCACCTCGGCCAGCGCAAAGAGCGCGGCGCGGTGGCCGAGCATGCGCTCGCCATAGCGCGTGCCCGTGCGCAGGATCGCCGCCGCGCGCACCGCGGCGCTGGGGATCAGGTAGTTGAAGCCTTGCGCCGCGACCGGCCCGGCGAGCCCCGCCAGCGCGGCCCCGGCGAGGAACCAGCCGGCAATCGCCAGCAGGCCCACGCCCGCCAGCGCGGCCAGCATCGCGCACAGGATTGCAAAACGGACGGTACGGGCCTGACCGGCCAGCGCTTCGCGCAGCAGCGGGATCATGCCGCGATCTCCCATCCGGTGACCGGACACAGGGTGGTGGCCATGGCGATCAGCGCCGGATCGTGGCTGGCAACGACGACCATGCGTTCCCGTGCAGCCTGTGCCAGAACGGTTCGCACGCGCGCGGCGCTGTCCTCGTCGAGATCGGCGGTGGGTTCGTCGAGCATCAGCATCGGGCGTCCTGAAAGCAGCGCGCGGGCCAGCGCCAGCCGCCGCCGCTCGCCGCCCGAGAGGCCTGAACCGCGATGGTCAATCACCATGTCGAGCCCGCCGCGCCGCGCCAGCATCGGCCCGAGGCCAAGGCTTTCGAGGCAGGCGGTCATCGCCGGGGTATCCACTTGAGGGCCCGTGGTGAGCGCCTCGCGCAAAGTGCCGGGCAGGAACACGGCCTGCTGGCCCGCCCAGCCGATGGCCGGATTGAGCGATCCGGGGGCAAAACTTGCGCCATCGACGGCAATCGTGCCGCCCGCGATCGGCACCTGACCGATCAGCGCGCCCAGCAGCGAGCTTTTGCCCGCGCCCGTGGGGCCGGTCACCGCGTGAAGGCCCGGCATGGCCCAGGCCCAGTTGAGCGGGCCGATGCGCGTGCCGTCGGGATGGGCGAGAATCACGCCCTGTCCCTGCCAGAGGCGGGGGGCGGGAATCGGCTCGGGCAGGGCGCAGACACGCGCGCATTCGGCCCGCATGGCGGCGGTGGCAGCCTCGCCGGTCTGCTTTTCGTGATAGGCAGCCGCGAGGCGGCGCAGGCCGAGGGTGAATTCGGGCGCGAGCGCGAGGGCATAGAACGCGCGGCCCAGAGTCAGGTGTTCGGGCGCGGGGAAGGGGAGCAGGTTCAGCAGCGAAAAACCGCAGTAGACCGCCACGAGGGCAACCCCGAGCGCGGCGAAGAATTCGAGAATGGCGCTCGATGTGAAGGCCAGCGCGAGGACCGCCATCGTGCGGCTGGCCACTTCGCGCGCGCCCTGTCCCAGATGGCGCGCGATGCGGTCTTCCGCGCCGAGCGAAAGAATCGTCGGGAGAGTACGGATACGGTCAATAAAAAGACCCGAAAGTCTTGAAAGTGCTGTATGATGCGCTTGCGCCCGACGCGCGGTGGCACTACCGGCCAGGATCATCCCGATGATGAAGGGAGGCAGCGTGGCAAGCATGATCAATGCGCAAACCCAACTGGCCGGAGCCACTGCTGCGACCACCAGAAGCGGAACCACCCCGACCGCCCCGCGCAGGGGCAGGAAACGGGCGACAAGGCCTTCGCCCGCCGCCACCGATTCCACGGCCAGATGCATGTCTTCGCCGATCAGGCGTCCGCGCGTGCGTCGCGTGGGCAACAGGGCCGGAAACAGATGCTGACGCCAGGCCGTCTTGGCCCGCGCCGCAGCGGCCTGCCCGGCCAGGGCCGCGCTGGCCTGTGCCAGCGCACGCCAGAGCGAACCGGCCAAAAACAGCACGCAAACCACGGCAAGGGGAGAGTGGGATGCGATAAAAGACGCCAAACTTTGATCGAGGGCAAGGCCGAGGCCGAGCGCGACGGGTATGGCGCCGAGGCATTCTGCCACCCACCACAGCGTGGCCCGTCCATCGGGGCGCGGACGAAAGGACGAAGGCATGGCACGCTCGATCATATTCTAAAGCCACTTATTGTTAACTGCTACTTGTAGCAAGCGTGGTCCGGGCGCTTCCCAGCTGGCCCAATAAGCCCGACAGACCCGGATTGCACGCCCAACTTGAGGACAACCGCCATGGATTTGGCTGTCGTTGAATTGTCCAGGCTTCAGTTTGCGCTGACAGCCATGTACCACTTCCTGTTCGTACCGCTCACGCTTGGGCTGTCGTTCATGCTGGTCATCATGGAATCCATCTATGTGATCACCAAGCGGCCCATCTGGCGGATCATCACCCGTTTCTGGGGCAAGCTGTTCGGCATCAACTTCGTGCTCGGGGTCGCGACGGGCCTGACCATGGAGTTCGAGTTCGGCACCAACTGGGCCTACTACTCGCACTACGTGGGTGACATCTTCGGTGCGCCGCTGGCCATCGAAGGTCTGATGGCCTTCTTCCTTGAAGCCACGATGGTTGGCGTGATGTTCTTCGGCTGGGATCGCCTGAGCCGGGTGCAGCACCTGTTCGTCACCTTCCTGACCGCACTGGGCACCAACCTGTCGGCCCTGTGGATTCTGGTCGCCAACGGCTGGATGCAGCACCCCGCCGGTGCCGCGTTCAATCCCGAAACGATGCGCATGGAAGTGACCGACTTTTCGGCCGTGCTGTTCAACCCCGTGGCGCAGGCCAAGTTCGTCCACACCGTGTCCGCCGGCTATGTCTGCGGCGCGACGTTCGTGATGGGCGTTTCGGCCTGGTACATGCTCAAGGGCAAGTACACCAATATCGCGCGCCGCTCGATGATGGTTGCTGCCGCCTTCGGTCTGGCCTCTTCGCTCTCGGTCGTCGTTCTCGGTGACGAAAGCGGCTATGCCCTTTCCGACAACCAGAAGATGAAGCTGGCCGCGATCGAAGCCATGTGGGAAACCGAAAAGGCTCCCGCTGCGATCACCGCCTTCGGTCTCCCCGACAACGATGCCCACGTCACCCATGCGGCGATCAAGATTCCCTACCTGATGGGCCTGATCGGTACGCGTTCGCTCAGCGGCGAAGTGACCGGTATCCGTGAACTCGTCCTGCGGGCCGACGAACGCATCCACAGCGGCGTGATCGCCTATGATGCGGTCGAAAAGCTCAAGGTCAACCGCAACGACATGGCCGCCCGTGCCGCTTTCGAGGCGCACAAGGCCGACATCGGCTATGCCCTGCTGCTCAAGCGTGAAGTGGCCGACCCGCGTCAGGCCAACGACCAGCAGATCATGGCTGCCGCATGGCGCACCGTGCCCAACGTGACCGCGATGTTCTTCCTCTTCCGTGGCATGGCCCTCATCGGCTTTGGCTTCATCGCCTTCTTCGCCATCGCTTTCTGGCGCGCCTCGGCTTGCCAGTTCAGCTCCACCTGGTTCCTCAAGCTGGCCGTCTGCATGATTCCGCTGCCCTGGCTGGCGATTGAATCGGGTTGGGTCGTGGCTGAAATCGGCCGTCAGCCCTGGGCCGTCGATGGCGTTCTGCCCACTTTCCTTGGCGCGTCCTCGCTGACCGTGCCGCAGATCTGGGCAACCATCGTGGGCTTTACCGCGCTCTATGGTACGCTGGCGGTGATCGAAGTGCGCCTCATGCTCGCCTCGATCCGCAAGGGTCCGATCGAGCATGCGCCTGATGCCGACCACCACGACGCGGGCTTTGCCCCGGTTCCGGCTGAATAAGGAGTAGAGTGAGATGCATATCCCGCTCGATTATGAAACCATGCGCCTGATCTGGTGGGCGCTGCTGGGCGTGCTGTTGATCGGCTTTGCCCTGACCGATGGCTACGATCTGGGCACGGCTGCGCTGCTGCCCTTCGTGGGCCGCAACGACGAGGAACGCCGCCAGGTGATCAATTCGATCGCTCCGCACTGGGAAGGCCACCAGGTGTGGCTGATCCTGGGCGCTGGCGCGATCTTCGCGGCCTGGCCGTTCGTCTATGCGGTCAGCTTCTCGGGCTTCTACCTTGCCATGTTCCTGGTCCTGGCCTCGCTGATCCTGCGTCCGGTGGCCTTCAAGTACCGCTCGAAGAAGCCCGATCCGGCTTGGCGCACGCGCTGGGACTGGGCGCTCTTCGTGGGCGGCTTCGTGCCCGCGCTGGTCTTCGGCGTGGCGGTCGGCAATGTCCTGGTGGGCGCGCCCTTCCGTCTCGATAGCGACCTGCGCATGATCTACGAAGGCAGCCTGCTGGGCCTGTTCACGCCCTTCACCCTGCTCGCCGGGCTGCTCTCGGTGGCCATGGTGGTGCTGCACGGGGCTGGCTGGCTGGCCGTGAAGGTCGAAGAAGGTCCGGTGGCCCAGCGCGCCCGCGCCTATGGCCGTATCGCCGCGATTGCCACGCTGGTGCTCTTTGCACTGGGCGGTGTCATGGTCGCCAAGACCGGCATGGGCATGAAGCTGGTCGGCACGGTCGATACCATGGGCCCGTCGAACCCGCTGATGAGCCACAGCGAAGCGGCTGCTGGCGCATGGATGGCCAATTATGGCCTGCATCCCTGGATGATCCTGGCGCCCGTGCTCGGCTTTGTCGGGCCGCTGGTGGCGCTGGCGGGTATCGGTCGCCGCGCGGCATGGATGAACTTCGGCGGCACGGCGCTGGCCACGGTCGGCATCATCGCCACCGTCGGTCTGAGCATGTTCCCCTTCATCCTGCCTAGCTCGATCGACCCCAACTCGAGCCTGACGGTGTGGAACGCCTCGTCCAGCCACCTCACGCTGTTCATCATGCTGATCTGCACGATCATCTTCCTGCCGCTGATCCTGATCTACACGGCGTGGGTGATGAAGGTGATGGGTGGCCGCGTGACGCTGGCGCAAGTGCGCACCAACCCCGACTTCTACTGAGACAGGGAGACAAGACGATGTGGTATTTCTCCTGGGTTCTCGGCCTCGGCCTGGCCGTCGGTTTCGGCGTGATCAATGGCCTCTGGCACGAGTTCAACTCGCCGGTGGACGACGATCCGGCCATCTGACCGGTTTCGTGATGATCCTTTGAAAAAAAGGCCGGGGAAGGTATCCTTCCCCGGCCTTTTTCGTGCCCCGGCGTTTTATGTGTCTGTTGCGGTCTGGCTTCAGGGGCGGGTGGAGCCGCGCACGACAAGGCGGACGGGCACGCGCTGCGTGGCCGGTTTCTCGCCCGCGATCATGGCCAGCAGCCGTTCGACCAGCAGCGAACCGGCGACCTCGAAGTCGGATTCGACGGTGGTGAGCGGCGGCGTCGACCAGGCCCCGGCGCGCACGCCGTCGAAGCCCACCACGCCGATCTGGTCGGGCACGACATAGCCCCGGCTGGCCAGTTCCTTGAGCGCGCCCAGCGCGATCTCGTCGCTGACCCCGAACAGGCCGTCGAACGGACGCCCGCTGTCGATCAGCGCGGCAGTGGCCAGGCGTCCCTGTTCCTCGCGGGGCAGGCCGCGCTCGATGCGCTGGAGCACGGGTTCGAGGCCCGCGCTCTTCATCGCCGCGGCATAGCCGTCGTAGCGTTCCTTGAACTGGCGCTGGGGCGAGGTTTCCGAGCCCAGGCAGACGATCTGCCGATAGCCGCGCACGAGCATGTGGCGCGTGGCGAGCGTCGCCCCGGCGTGGTTGTCGCTGCGCACCCACGGGAAGCTGTCGTGCGTGGCGCCCCAGCAGACCCAGTTGCTGCCCTCGGGCAGGCTGCCGAAATAGTCCCAGGCGGCGGTGTTCTCGCTCGTGCCGATGACGATCATGCCGTCGGCCTTGCGGCGTTCCTGATAGTGGCCCCAGAAATTGGTCTCGCTGTCCTGAAAGGAGACGAGCACTTCGTAGCCGCGCGCCGAGGCTGCCGCGCAAGTGCTGCCCAGCAGCGCGTAGTAGAACGGGTTGAGGTCCTTGCGGTCCTGTCCGGGGCGGCAGACCATGACCACCGCGAGCGTGCCGGTCTTGCCCCGGCGCAGGCGGGCGGCGTTCTCGTCGACCTGATAGTTGAGCTTGCGCGCCGCTTCCATCACCCGCTGGCGGGTGGGGGCGCTGATCGAGGGGTCGCCGGCCAGCGCGCGGCTGACCGTGGATTGGCTCACGCCCGCCGCTTCGGCGACGTCGAACGAGGTTACGCGGGTAAGACGCCTTTCGGCCATGGTCGGTTCTCTTCTCGGTCGGCGCTCTAGCGGAAGCTGTCTTTGGCTGCGCGCAAGGCGGCAAAGGTGGCCACGGCATCGCCGCCGCCCCAGCGGGCCTGCAAGGCCGGATCGTCGGCCCGCAGGAAAGGATTGGTGGCTGCCTCGCGCGCCAGCACCGTGGGAACGGTGGGTAGGCCTTGTGCGCGCCGCGCTTCCACTTCGCCTGCATAGGCGATCAGCGCGGCGTTGTCAGGATCGGCGTGGAGGGCAAAGCGGGCGTTGCTGGCGGTATATTCGTGGGCGCAATAGACGCGGGTGGCCGCAGGCAGGGCCTTGAGCCGCGACAGGCTGTCCCAGAACTGGACGGGGGTTCCCTCGAACATCCGGCCACAGCCCAGCGCGAACAGGGAATCGCCCACGAAAGCCAGAGTGCCGGTCGTTCCGTCAGCCAGCGGCACGTCGTCGAAGACATAGGCGACATGGCCGAGCGTGTGGCCGCCCACGGCCAGCACGCGGATGGTGAAGGCGCCAAGCGTCACCGTGTCGCCGCCTTCGCGCGTGCCGTCGACGGTACGCGTAACCCCTGCGATTTTGGGGGCATCGATGGCCGGGGCGGTGATCGTCGCGCCCGTGGCCGCGGCAATCGCGGCATTGCCGCCGGCGTGATCGGCGTGCCAGTGGGTGTTCCAGATCTGGGTGATGGTCCAGCCGCGCCGGGCGGCTTCGTCCAGATAGACCCCGGCGTCGGGCGTATCGATGCACACGGTTTCGCCGCTCGCACTGTCGTGCACGAGATAGCCGTAGTTGTCCGACAGGCAGGCAAACTGGTGAATTTCGATCATCGCCCCGCTCCTGGCCCCTTGGCTGGGCCTTATTCCCCGTCCGGCGCTGTCAGGCAGCCGGTGGGTTCCTCATAGCGCAAATGCTGCAAAGCAAAAGCCTGTGAGGAGCCCTGAGCGTGCGGGTTTGCCGGGGCGGCGCGAAATTCAGCCCTGTGCGACGGGTGCGGGGGCAGTGATGTGGGCGAGGGCTGCGACATGGGCAAAGGCCGCGCGGGCCCCGGCGATGGCCTGCGCTTCCTCTTCGGGAGACAGGGGCAGGGCGTCGAGCACCTCGACAAAGGCGCGCCAGTGGGCGGCGGGGCCTTCCTGCGCCGGGGCCAGATGGCGTGCGCCGAATGTATCGGACAGGCCTATCCGCGCGACCAGCTTGCGCAGCACCGCCGCGCCCAGATTCGAGCCTTCGGCGACATAGAGCCAGCCGAGGGCGGTGGCGAAAGGGAGCGATCCGTCGAAGGCGGGCGCGGCGGGCACGGGTGTCAGCCCCAGATCGGCCAGATCCTGTTCGAGCAGCGGCAGGCGGCGGCGCGCGGCAAGGCCGGGGAAGGCCGCGCCAAGCGCGCGATCGGCATAGAGCGCGTCGATATCGCGGTGGAACGCGTGCTGCATGGTCAGGAACGGGGCATAGCCTGCGAGGCTGGCGAAGCTGTCGCGGTCCATCAGCGCCTTGTCGAGCGTGGCGTGGGCCTCGTGGGTGGCGTCGCGCAGGCGCTGGACGCGCGAGGGCGTGGAGGAAGCAGTCATGCCCGTGATGTAGGGATTGCCGGGCCCCAAAGCGAGGGGCGCGGGCAGCAAAAAGGCCCGCCGGACAAGCCGGGCGGGCCCTTTCGTGTTGGTGGCCATGAAAGCCAGCCGGGGCGAACCCCGGCTGAATCTCAGGATCAGCCGGAAGTCTCTTAGCCGCGGGCCTTGAGAGCTTCGCCGAGGATGTCGCCGAGCGAAGCGCCCGAGTCCGACGAACCGTACTGTTCCACCGCTTCCTTTTCTTCGGCCAGCTGGCGGGCCTTGATCGAGAAGTTGGGCTTCTTCGAACGGTCGAAGCCGGTGACCATGGCGTCGATCTTCTGACCGACCTGGAAGCGGTCGGGGCGCTGTTCGTCGCGGTCGCGACCCAGGTCCGAACGCTTGATGAAGCCGGTGGCGCCATCGTCGCCAGCCTGAACTTCGAGGCCGCCGTCACGCACTTCGAGCACGGTCACGGTCACGACTTCGCCGCGACGCAGCGAACCCGAGGTGGCCACGCCGCCAGCAGCCGGAGCGCCCTTTTCGAGCTGCTTCATGCCAAGGCTGATGCGTTCCTTGTCGACGTCCACGTCGAGGACCACGGCCTTGACCTGCTCACCCTTGCGGTGGAGGGCCAGCGCGTCTTCACCCGAGATGCCCCAGGCGATGTCCGACATGTGAACCATGCCGTCCACGTCGCCATCGAGGCCGATGAACAGACCGAATTCGGTCGCGTTCTTGACTTCGCCTTCGACGATCGAGCCAACCGGGTGCTTTTCGGCGAAAGCTTCCCAGGGGTTCTGCTGGGCCTGCTTGAGGCCGAGGCTGATGCGGCGCTTGTCGCTGTCGACTTCGAGCACCATGACGTCGACGCCCTGGCTGGTCGAAACGATCTTGCCGGGGTGGACGTTCTTCTTGGTCCACGACATTTCCGAAACGTGCACCAGGCCTTCGATGCCCGGTTCGAGTTCGACGAAGGCGCCGTATTCGGTGATGTTGGTGACAGTGCCGTGCAGCTTGGCGCCGACCGGGTACTTGGCGGCAACGCCATCCCAGGGATCGCTTTCAAGCTGCTTCATGCCCAGCGAGATGCGCTGCGTGTCCTGGTTGATGCGGATGATCTGGACGCGCACGGTGTCGCCGATGGCGATCACTTCCGAGGGGTGGTTGACGCGCTTGTAGCTCATGTCGGTGACATGGAGCAGGCCGTCGATGCCGCCCAGGTCCACGAACGCACCGTAGTCGGTGATGTTCTTGACCACGCCGTCGATGATCTGGCCTTCCTTGAGGTTCTGGATCAGGCCCGAGCGCTGTTCGGCGCGGGTTTCTTCCAGAACGGCGCGGCGCGAAACCACGATGTTGCCACGGCGGCGATCCATCTTGAGGATCTGGAAAGGCTGCGGCATGTCCATCAGCGGGGTCACGTCGCGCACGGGGCGGATGTCGACCTGCGAGCCGGGCAGGAAGGCTACGGCGCCGTCGAGGTCGACGGTGAAGCCACCCTTCACGCGGCCGAAGATCACGCCTTCAACGCGCTTGCCTTCGCCGAATTCGGCTTCGAGCTTGTCCCAGGCGGCTTCGCGGCGGGCGCGGTCGCGCGACAGCATGGCTTCGCCGTCGGCGTTTTCAACGCGGTCCACGAACACTTCGACTTCGTCGCCGACCTTGAGGCCGTGCGGCTGGCCGGGGGCGGCGAATTCGCGCAGGGCCACGCGGCCTTCGCTCTTCAGGCCCACGTCGATGACGGCCTTGTCGTTTTCGATGGCGGTAACGGTGCCCTTGACCACGCGGCCTTCAAAGCCACCGTTGGCGGCAGCGCCGAGCGTTTCGTCAAGCAGCGCGGCGAAATCGTCGCGCGTCGGGTTGGTCGACATGAAATAGTCTTCCTGTTTCGATGTTTCCGGCCAGGCGGTTGTCTCCGCCGGTCTTTTCTCCGCATGCCTGCCCCATGCAGGATGCGGGCCAAAAGGGCCGATCTGCCCATGCGGGCCGGATGCCCACGCAGGCATTCCCCCGATTACGCAAGGGAACCGGGCGCGCTTAGGCTCACGAGGTCCGAAATGCAAGAAAAACCCTATGGCGCGGCGCGGGAAACGATGGTTTCCTTTGCGCAAGGTCAAGGCGCCACCACGGCGCCGATTCTAATGAATTGGTCATATCAAGCGACCATCATCGTCCGGACCTTGGGAGACGAAGCAATGACCCAGCCTGCCCCTACTCCTGCGCCCAATCTGGCCCAGATCGCCCGTGCGGTGACCGTTCCGACCCGCAGCGGCGTGACGCTCAGCGTCCGTCAGGCCTTTGCCGAGGACGAGCACGCGCTGGCCGTGTTCTTCGATGCGGTCCTTCCCGAAGACCGCCGCTTCCGCTTTCTGGCCGCTGCCGGCCACCTCGACCATGATCGCCTCGCGCCGATGACCCATGTCGATCACTGGCGCACGGAAAGCTTCCTGGCCTTCGATCAGGCGACCGGCGAGCTTGTCGCTTCGGCGGTGCTGGCCTGCGACGCCGAGATGGAAACCGGCGAAGTGGCGATCTCGGTGCGCGGCGACTATCGCGGGCGCGGCGTGGGCTGGGGCATGCTCAACCTTGTCGCCGCCGAGGGCGAGCGCCGCGGCCTTACGCGGGTGATCGCGATCGAGGATCGCGCCAACCATGCCGCGATCGAACTGGAAAAGGATTGCGGCTTCGTGGCCCATGGCGTGGAGGGCGACCCCCACATCGTCATGCTCGAAAAGACGCTGCGCTGACCTTTTTGGCCTGAATTTCAGGCCAGTCTTGCCAGCAGGTCGCGCGCGAAGGCAGAAAGGGTGTCGTCGCGCGCGCCCATGATCACGATACGGTCATCAGCACGGGTGCCGGAGCGGGCGAGGGCGAGCAGCCTTTCGCCCGCTGTGGCGCGGTCACCGATGTGTTCGGCATGGCCGCCGTGGTCGTTGATCAGGCCGACGATCCGTTCCGAGCCCTGGGTGCGGTCCACCGTGCCGCCGAAATAGACCGGATCGGTCAGGATCACGCGGTCTTCCGCGCCCAGTCGCGTGGCGAAGACTTCGGCCAGTTCCGCGCCCATCTGGCGCAGCGGGCCATAGCCATGGGGCTGGAACAGCGCGAGCACGCGGCCCGGATGGGCCTTGAGCGTGGCGAGCGTGGCGGCCACCTTTTCCGGGTTGTGTCCGAAATCGTCGATCACGGTCACGCCAGAGGCGCTCGTGCCCACGATGTCGAACCGGCGGGCAAGGCCCGCGAACGTGCCCAGCGCGGCGGCGGCCTGCGCCAGCGGAACCCCCAGCGCACTGGCGGCGGAAAGGGCGGCCAGCGCATTGGCGAGGTTGTGGCGGCCCGGCACCTTGAGGGCGAGGGGGGCGGTGGAACCATCGCGGCGGTCGATGACCGTGGCGGCAAGGCTGGTCGGCCCTTCCACGATGCTTTCGGGCAGCGCGCTGATCATCGCCTCGGGCGCAAAGCCGAAGGTGATCGCCGCGCGGGCGCGCGGGCGCAGGGCGAGGCTCTCTGCGTCGTCGGCATTGAGCACGGCGACGGGTGCAGCGGCGAGGAAATCGCCAAACAGGACACGCAGTTCCTCAAGGCTTTTGTGATCGAGGCTCACATTGTTGAGCACGGCCACGCGCGGGCGGTAGAGCGCGATCGAGCCGTCGCTCTCGTCCACTTCCGACACGAACACGCCGCCCTGACCAACTCGTGCCGAGGCAAACGGCGCGTCTGCACTCGCAAAATTCTTCATCACCGCGCCGTTCATGATCGTGGGATCGCGCTCCAGCGCGGTCAGGATCCAGCCGATCATGCCGGTCACGGTCGACTTGCCACTGGTTCCGCCCACGGCCACGCCGCAATCGGCGGCGTTGAACAGCCGCGCGAGCAGTTGCGCGCGCGACAGCCGCGCACAGCCCAGTTCGCGGGCGCGGACCACTTCGGGCACGGTGTCTTCGACGGCGGCAGAAGCTACCAGTGTCTGGCGCGGATCGGCCAAGCCGCTGCCGTCCTGCGGGAACAGGGTGAAGCCCAGGCTTTCGAGCCAGGCGAACTTTTCGGGGCTGCGGCCCTGATCGCGCCCCCGGTCGGACCCCGAAACTTGCGCGCCCGCCCCCTTGAGGATCAGCGCGAGGGGCAACATGCCCGATCCGCCGATGCCGCAGAAAAACCAGGGATGGGCGGTGAGCGGCTCGGCAGTCTGGGTGGTCATGGCGCAAGGCCCTACAGGAATTGGGGCGGCAGTGACAAGACGGGCCCCTCCGTCAGGCCTGCGGCCTGCCACCTCCCCATTGCATGGGGAGGATCAAACCCCGGCCTTGCTGATCCTCCCCATGCAATGGGGAGGGGGACCGCCCGCGATAGCGGGTGGTGGAGGGGAATGGACGCCAGACGCAAGCCCCCCTACGAACACCCCATGATCCACATCGCCGTTTGCGCCCCATCCACCCCGTTTACCCGCGACGATGCCGCGCGCGTGGAAGCGCTCGTTGGGCAAGTTCCCGGCCTGTCCATCGCCTTCCACGACCAGTGCTTTGCCAGCGAGGGCCATTTCGCCGGAAGCGACGCCCTGCGCCTCGCGGCTTTCGTCGAATGCGCCAATGATCGGGCGGTCGATGCGGTATGGTTTGCGCGCGGCGGCTATGGCGCGGGGCGGATCGCGCAGGATGCGATGGGGCGGCTGGGAGCGGCGGCGTGCGGCAAGACCTATCTGGGCTATTCGGATGGCGGCGTGCTGCTGGCCGCGCTCTATCGCGCCGGGATCGGGCGGCCCGTCCATGCGCCGATGCCGGTCGATCTGCGCCGGGCCGGGGGCGAGGCGGCGGTGCGGCGCGTGCTCGACTGGCTGGCGGGTGATCCGCAGGGGCTGGAGCCTTCGCTGGTGAGCGAGGCACGGCCCGTGGTCGCCTTCAACCTGATGACGCTCGCGATGATCATGGGCACCCCGGTCATGCCGGATCTGGCCGGGCATGTCGTGATGGTCGAGGAAGTGAGTGAGCACGATTATGCCGTCGACCGGCTGCTGTTCCATGTGACGGCGGGCCTGCAACAGGCGGGGGCTGCCGGACTGCGGATCGGCAGGGTCAGTCAGGTGCCTGAAAACGATAGGCCTTTTGGCTTTTGCGTCGATCAGATGGTACGCCACTGGTGCGACAGGACCGGGCTGGCCTTTCTGGGCCGGGCCGACATCGGGCACGATGCCGATAACCGGATTGTCCCCTTCGGGGTTGCAGGACGGGCGCGGGGTCAATAGGGCCGCGCGAGTTTTTTGAGATCGCCAGCTTTTTTACGGAGTCATTTCACCATGCGGGCATTCGTTTTTCCGGGGCAGGGTAGCCAGAAGGTGGGCATGGGCGCCGAACTCGCCGCTGCCAGCCCCGCCGCGCGCGAAGTGTTCGAGGAAGTCGACGACGCGCTGGGCCAGAAGCTGTTCGAGATCATGACGCAAGGGCCCGACGAGGCGCTGACCCTGACCGAGAACGCCCAGCCCGCGATCATGGCCCATGCCATTGCCGTGCTGCGCGTGCTTGAAAAGGAAGGCGGCATCGCGCTGGCCGACAAGGCCGATTTCGTCGCCGGGCACAGCCTTGGCGAATATACCGCGCTTTGCGCCGCCGGGGCTTTCTCGCTGGCCGATACCGCGCGCCTGCTCAAGCTGCGCGGGCGTTCGATGCAGGCTGCCGTGCCGGTGGGCGAGGGCGCCATGGCCGCGCTGCTGGGCGCCGACATCGAGAAGGCGACGGCGCTGGCCGATGCCGCCGCGCAGGGTGAAGTCTGCACCGTGGCCAACGACAACGACCCCGGTCAGGTCGTCCTTTCGGGCCACAAGGGCGCGATCGAGCGCGCGGTGGCCATGGTCAAGGACTTCGGGATCAAGCGCGGCGTGCTGCTGCCGGTTTCCGCGCCGTTCCACTGCCCGCTGATGCAGCCTGCCGCCGATGCCATGGCGCAGGCGCTGGCCGCCACCCCGCCGCAGGCCTTCCGCGTGCCGCTGTTCGCCAATGTCACCGCTGCGGTGGTGACCGATCCGGCGCAAGTCCAGGCGCTGCTGGTCGAGCAGGTGACGGGCCGCGTGCGCTGGCGCGAAAGCGCGATCGCGATGAAGGAAGCGGGCGTCGAAGCCTTCGTCGAACTGGGCGGCAAGGTGCTCGCGCCGATGATCACCCGCTCGGCGGGCGCGGATCTGGCCGTCACCAGCGTGATCACCATGGCCGACATCGAGGCGCTGGCCAAGGGTCTGTGATTGTCCGGCGCGGCGGGGCCGGGGGCTCCTGCCGCGCTCATTCGGAGCAAAATGTATGGAAAACCGTCTTTTCGACCTGACCGGCATGACCGCGCTGGTCACCGGCGCTGCCGGTGGCATCGGCTCGGCGATCAGCCACGCGCTGGCCCGCCAGGGTGCCCGCCTTGCCCTTTCGGGCACGAATCCGGGCAAGCTGGAAGCCTTCCGCGATGAACTCGTCGTGGCCTATGGGCAGGACCATGTCGCGTTGCCGTGCGACCTGTCGAATGCCGAACAGGTCGAGCAGCTCGTCCCCTCGGCGCTGGCCGCGCTGGGCAAGATCGACATTCTCGTCAACAATGCCGGGATCACCCGCGACAACCTCGCCATGCGCATGAAGGACGAGGAATGGGACGCGGTGATCCGCGTGAACCTCGAAGCGGCCTTCCGCCTGATGCGCAGCGCGACCAAGCCGATGATGAAGGCCCGCTTTGGCCGCATCATCTCGGTCACCAGCGTCGTGGGCGCGACGGGCAACCCCGGTCAGGTCAACTATGCGGCGGCCAAGGCCGGCCTTGTCGGCATGTCGAAGAGCCTCGCGCAGGAACTGGCCAGCCGCAATGTCACCGTCAACTGCGTGGCCCCCGGCTTCATCCGCACCGCGATGACCGACGTGCTGCCCGACGCCCAGAAGGAGGCGCTCAACGCCCGTATCCCGATGGGCCGCATGGGCGAGGGCCAGGATATCGGCGCGGCGGTTGCCTATCTCGCCAGCAAGGAAGCCGGTTACATGACCGGCCAGACCCTGCATGTGAACGGCGGCATGGCGATGTTTGCATGAGGCCTGCCGGGTGGGTGCTGCTTGGCGCGGCGTCGGGGCTGCTTGCCCCGGCGACCGTTCTGGCGCGCCCGCCCGAGGTCATGGCCTGCGCGGTCAAGGCCGCGCCGCCGGGCATCGAGGAGCGCGTGGCCGACGCGCTCCTGACGCCCGGTACGCCCGCCTCGAATGCGACACAGGCCGATGTGCGGGCGATCACCGATGCCTGTGCCTATGATCAATTGCTGACCATGCCCCAGCACGAGGCCTATTTTTCCTATTCGTGGGGCCGCATGGGCCGCGACGCGCTCGACGCGCGGCTGGCTGCCGAGGGGATCGGCAGCGCGGTGATCGACCGCGCGCTCGACATTGGCCCGGGCAATACCAACAACCCGGCCGCCGAGGTAACGAAGGGCGACTTGCGGATCGTGGGCGAGGCGCTCGACGCGGCGGGCAAGGCCCAGGCGAGCGTGACCAGCCGGGGCTGGCAACTGATCACCGCCTGGATCACCGCCACCGCGATGATGTTCAGCGGCCAGCGCGATCTGGAGTGACCGGGCCCCTGACGGCCGGACAATCCCGTATTATTTGCAAGTTTTGGTGCATTTTATGCACAGATTCACCATTCCCCCTTATGCCGAGCCTTGTCGGCAGGCCATGCCGCGCTAAGAAAGATGGTCCGAAACGCGCGAACGGCCACTCTTCCGTGGCTTGGAGTCGTGCAACCAAACCCGGACGGCGCCTGCCCGTCCAGCTTCGGTTCCTCCGGTTTTGCCGTGGGGGCCGGGATCGACACTGGGGATCGAGACGAGAATGAAGGCGACCATCGAACGCGCGACGCTGCTGCGCTGCCTGTCCCATGTCCAGTCGGTTGTCGAACGCCGCAACACCATTCCCATCCTCTCGAACGTGCTGATCGAGGCTTCGGCGGACAATTCGGTGCGCCTGATGGCGACCGACCTCGACCTCCAGATTGTCGAGTCGATGCCTGCCGTCACGGTCGAGGCGCCCGGCGCGATCACCGTTTCGGCCCACCTCCTGTTCGACATCGCGCGCAAGCTGCCCGATGGCTCGCAGGTGAGCCTGGAAACCGCCGACAACCGCATGGTCGTCAAGGCCGGGCGCAGCCGCTTCCAGCTGCCCACCCTGCCGCGCGATGATTTCCCGGTGATCGTGGAAGGCGACCTGCCGACCAGCTTCGAGATCCCCGCGCGCGTGCTGGCCGAACTGATCGACCGCACCCGTTTCGCGATCTCGACCGAGGAAACCCGCTATTACCTCAACGGGATCTTCTTCCACGTCGCCGACGACGTGCTCAAGGCTGCGGCCACCGACGGCCACCGCCTTGCGCGCTATACGCTGGCCCGCCCCGAGGGCGCCGAGGGGATGCCTGACGTGATCGTGCCGCGCAAGTGCGTGGGCGAGTTGCGCAAGCTGCTCGAAGAAGTGCTCGACACCAATGTCCTGCTCGACCTTTCGGCCAGCAAGGTGCGCTTCACGCTGGGCGGCGAACATGGCGTCGTGCTGACCAGCAAGCTGATCGACGGCACGTTCCCCGACTATACCCGCGTGATCCCGACTGCCAACGACAAGCTGCTGCGCCTCGATCCGCGCAGCTTCTACGAAGCGGTGGACCGCGTGGCGACGATCGCCACGGAAAAGACCCGCGCGGTCAAGATGGCGCTCGAAACCGACCGAGTGACGCTCTCGGTGACCAGCCCCGACAACGGCACTGCTGCCGAAGAACTCCCCGCCGACTACACCTCGCAGGGCTTCGAGATCGGCTTCAACGCCAATTACCTGAAGGACATCCTCAGCCAGATCGACGGCGATCTGGTCGAGCTTCATCTGGCCGATGCCGGAGCGCCCACGCTGATCCGCAAGGACGACAAGGCCTCGGCGCTCTATGTGCTGATGCCGATGCGCGTGTAAGCGCCGCTGCGCCAAAGGAAATGCAAAGGGCCTCCCCGGCAGACGGGGAGGCCCTTTTGCTTTCAGGCAGGGTTCGGGCAGGCAGGGTTCGGGGTGAACGTCACCAGCAGGGCCGGGCCATCGTGGCGCAGATCCTGCGTGACGACCACGCAGTCTCCGGCGCCGAGCCTGATGCCGTCGCAGGTCTGGTCTTTCAGCGCCACGAGAAAGCGGTCGGGCGCGCCCGTTACCACAGACCCGTGGGTCAGGCGCTCCATCGACACCGTGCAGGCGCCGCGCCGGACCATGGCGTTGAGATCGCGCACCGGGCCGCCGAGCGGGGTGCCGTGCACGGGCCGGGTCGCATCGAAGCACAGCGGCGCAGAGGCGGCGTCGAGTTCGGCGGCGAGACCTTCCCCGACAAGCGACAGCCTGCCGTCGAGCACTGCCAGCGTGCGCTCGATGCCCGGAAAGGCCGAGAACGGCCCGGCCTGTTCGACCGTGGCCATGCTCAGCCGCCAGATGAAATCGTTCATGCCCGCGCCCGGCGGGAAGACGGCGATCTCGCGCGTTGTCCCCCCGCCGTTTTTCCATGCCATGGCCCGCATCCGGGTCATGGGGATCACTTTCGGGCTCACCCGAGGATGCCGGGCAGGTCCAGCCCCTTTTCGCGCGCGCAATCGAGCGCGATGGGATAGCCCGCATCGGCATGGCGCATGACGCCGGTGGCCGGGTCGTTCCACAGCACGCGTTCGAGGCGGCGGGCCGCATCGGGGGTGCCATCGGCGACGATGACCATGCCCGCATGTTGCGAGAAGCCCATGCCCACGCCGCCGCCATGGTGGAGCGAAACCCACGTCGCGCCGCTCGCGGTGTTGAGCAGGGCGTTGAGCAGCGGCCAGTCGGACACCGCATCGGACCCGTCGGCCATCGCCTCGGTCTCGCGGTTGGGCGAGGCGACCGAGCCGCTGTCGAGGTGGTCGCGCCCGATCACCACCGGGGCCTTCAGTTCCCCGTTGGCGACCATCTCGTTGAAGGCGAGGCCGAGGCGGTGGCGGTCGCCCAGACCCACCCAGCAGATCCGCGCGGGCAGGCCCTGGAAATGGATCTTCTCGCGCGCCATGTCGAGCCAGGTGTGCAGCGCGGCATTGTCGGGGAGCAGTTCCTTGACCTTCTGGTCGGTCTTGTAGATGTCTTCCGGGTCGCCCGAGAGCGCGGCCCAGCGGAACGGCCCGATCCCCCGGCAGAACAGCGGGCGGATATAGGCGGGCACGAAGCCGGGGAAATCGAAGGCGTTTTCGACGCCTTCTTCCAGCGCCATCTGGCGGATATTGTTGCCATAGTCGGTCGTGGGCACGCCATCGGCCTGAAAGGCCAGCATCGCGCGCACATGGGTTGCCATCGAGGCGCGCGCGGCCTTGGCCACGGCCGCCGGATCGCTCTCGCGCTTTTCCATCCATTCGGCCACGGTCCACCCGGCGGGCAGGTAGCCGTTGAAGGGATCGTGGGCCGAAGTCTGGTCGGTCAGCAGGTCGGGGCGGATGCCGCGCCGGTGCAGTTCGGGCAGCACTTCCGCCGCATTGCCCAGCAGGCCGACCGAGACCGGCTTGCCGGTGGCCTTGGCCTCGTCGAGGATGGCCATGGCTTCCTCGATGGTCGTGGCGCTGCGGTCGAGATAGCCGGTGCGCAGGCGAAACTCGATGCGGCTGGCCTGACATTCGATGGCAAGGCACGAGGCCCCGGCCATGACCGCCGCCAGCGGCTGGGCGCCACCCATGCCGCCCAGCCCGGCGGTCAGCAGCCACTTGCCCGAAAGATCGCCGCCATGGTGCTGGCGGCCCATCTCGACAAAGGTCTCATACGTGCCCTGCACGATGCCCTGCGCGCCGATGTAGATCCACGAGCCCGCCGTCATCTGGCCGTACATGGCCAGCCCCTTGCGGTCGAGTTCGTTGAAATGCTCCCAACTTGCCCAGTTGGGCACGAGGTTGGAATTGGCAATCAGCACGCGTGGCGCATCGGCATGGGTGCGGAACACGCCGACCGGCTTGCCCGACTGGACCAGCAGCGTCTGGTCGTCTTCCAGACGACGCAAGGTCTCGACGATCTTGTCGTAGCATTCCCAGTTGCGCGCGGCGCGGCCAATGCCGCCATAGACCACCAGTTCTTCCGGGCGCTCGGCCACGTCGGGGTGGAGGTTGTTCATCAGCATCCGCAAGGGGGCTTCGGTCAGCCACGACTTGGCCGAAAGCTCGGTGCCGGTGGCCGGCTTGATCACGCGGGTATTGTCGATACGGGACATGGGCTCAGCCCTCCGGGTGGGCGAAGGCCAGCGCGGCCTTCAGGATGGTTTGCAGGGTCGCGATCAGCGGGGCCGCGTGTGGCCCGTCATAGGCGGTCGGCCAGTTGGCGGGGGTGGGTTCGTCCGGCTCGTCCATGTAGCCGCGGATCGCCAGTTCCATCTGGATCGCGTGGACGCCGCGTTCGGGGCGGCCATAGTGGCGCGTGGTCCACCCCCCGCGGAACCGGCCATCGACGACGTGGCTGTGGCCCGATTGGGCGCAGACTTCGGCAATCGCCTCGCGCAGGTCGGGCGCGCAAGTTTGCCCGCCATTGGTGCCGATGTTGAACTGCGGCAACTCGCCCTCGAACAGGCGCGGGACATGGCTGCGGATCGAATGCGCGTCATAGAGCACGACGCGGCCATGGCGGGCGCGCAGGCGGGCGATTTCGGCTTCGAGCGCTGCGTGATACGGATCGAACCAGCGCGCACGGCGGCGGGCGATCTCGGCCTCGTCAGGCACCGCACCTGCATAGAGCGGCTCGCCATCAAAGGTCGTGGTCGGGCACAGTTCGGTCGTCGCCTGCCCCGGATAGAGCGAGGCGCCCGAAGGATCGCGGTTGCAATCAATGACCGAGCGCGAAATGCCCGTGGCGACCAGTGTCGCGCCAAGATCGGCGGCAAAGGCGTAGACCTGATCGACCCACCAGTCGGCATCGCGGCGGGCGAGCCAGGGCGAAACGAATGTGTCGCCCACATCGGCAAGGCCACTGCCGACATGGGGAAAGGCGACGACGAGCGGCGCCTCCCCGCGATGGATGGTCAGCCAGTCGTTCATGCCACGCCCGGCAGGGTGGCGCCCGTGCCGCCAAGCAGCGCACCCGAACGGATCAGGCCATTGGCCGCTTCCATGTCGGGGTGGAAATGGCGGTCGTCTTCCAGTGTCGGGACAATCGCGCGCAAGGTGGCGCGTGCGGCTTCGAGCGGGGTGCTCGACGCCAGCGGGGCGTGGAAATCGATGCCCTGCGCGGCAGCCAGAAGCTCGATTCCCAGAACGGCAGTGGCATTTTCCGCCATGTCGAGCAGGCGGCGCGCGCCATGGGCGGCCATCGAGACGTGATCTTCCTGATTGGCCGAGGTGGGGATCGAATCGACGCTGGCCGGATAGGCGCGCTGCTTGTTCTCGCTCACCAGCGCGGCGGCGGTCACTTGCGGGATCATGAAGCCCGAATTGAGGCCGGGGCGCGGGGTGAGGAACGCGGGCAGGCCCGACAGCGCCGGGTCGACCAGCATGGCGATGCGGCGCTCGGCAATCGAGCCGATTTCGCAGATGGCCATGGCGATCATGTCGGCGGCAAAGGCGACCGGCTCGGCATGAAAGTTCCCGCCCGAGAGCGCTTCATCGGTTTCGGGGAAGATCAGCGGGTTGTCCGAAACGCCATTGGCCTCGATTTCGAGGGTGGTGGCGGCCTGACGCAGGACATCGAGCGCGGCGCCCATCACCTGCGGCTGGCAGCGCAGGCAGTAAGGGTCCTGCACGCGCGCGTCGCCTTCAAGATGGCTGGCGCGGATCGCGCTGCCCGCCATCAGCCCGCGCAGCGCATCGGCCACCGCGATCTGGCCAGCGTGGCGGCGCAAGGTATGGATGCGCGGATCGAACGGCGTGTCGGAGCCCTTGGCCGCCTCGGTCGAGAGCGCGCCGGTGACGAGGGCGGAGCGGAACAGCAGTTCGGCCTCGAACAGCCCGGCCAGCGCATTGGCGGTGGAGAACTGCGTGCCGTTGAGCAGGGCAAGGCCCTCCTTGGGGCCAAGCCGGATCGGGGCCAGCCCGGCCTGTTCGAGGGCCTGTGTGGCGGGCAGGCGCACGCCATCGACGATGATGTCGCCCACGCCGATCATCGTGGCGGCCATGTGCGAGAGCGGGGCAAGATCGCCGCTCGCGCCGACCGACCCTTGCGCGGGCACCACCGGGGTCAGCCCGCGCGCCAGCATGGCTTCGAGCAGGGCGACCGTTTCGGGGCGCACGCCCGAGGCGCCCTGCGCGAGGCTGGCGAGCTTGAGGCCCATCATCAGGCGGATCACCGGCACCGGCGAGGGCGCGCCCGTTCCGGCGGCGTGGCTGAGCACGATATTGCGCTGGAGCGTGGCCAGATCCTCGTCGCCGATGCGCACGCTGGCCAGTTTGCCAAAGCCGGTGTTGATGCCATAGACCGGCTCGCCCCGGGCCAGAATGCGTTCGACCGCAGCGGCGCTTTCCGCCACGCGCGGCGCGCAGGCCGGATCGAGGGACGCTGCCGCCCCGCGATAGAGGTCACGCCACTGCGCCAGCGAAACGGCGCCGGGCACGAGCAGGATCGAATTCATTGTCCACTCCAGATGCGGGCATGGAGCGGATTGAACCCCATGCGGTAAACCAGTTCGGCGGGGCGCTCGATGTCCCAGATGGCAAGGTCGCAGCGCTTGCCGGCCTCCAGCGTGCCCCGGTCGGCCAGCAGGCCCAGCGCGCGGGCGGCATGGGCCGTCACCCCGGCCAGGCACTCGGCCACGGTCAGGCGGAATAGTGTTGCGCCCATGTTCATCGTCAGCAGCAGCGAGGTCAGCGGCGACGTGCCCGGATTGCAGTCGGTCGCCAGCGCGATGGGCACGCCCGCCGCGCGCAGGGCGGCGACCGGGGGCAGCCGGGTTTCGCGCACGAAGTAATAGGCGCCGGGCAGCAGCGTCGCCACGGTGCCCGCGCGCGCCATCGCGGCAATACCCGCCGCGTCGCAATGTTCGAGGTGATCGGCCGAGAGCGCGCCATGACGGGCCGCCAGCGCCGCGCCGTGCAGATTGGAAAGCTGGTCGGCATGGAGCTTGACCGGCAGGCCATGGCGCGCGGCGGCCTCGAACATCCGGGCGGTCTGTTCGGGGCTGAAAGCGATGCCCTCGCAAAAGGCATCGACCGCATCGGCAAGGCCCTGCTGCGCCACGCGGGGCAGCACTTCGTCGCACAGCAGCGCGATATAGCCATCGGCATTGCCCGCAAATTCGGGGGGCAGGGCATGGGCGCCCAGAAATGTCGTGCGGATCGAGACCGGGCGCGCCGCGCCCAGCGCGCGTGCGGCGCGCAACATGCGGATTTCGCTCGTCCCATCGAGGCCATAGCCCGATTTGACCTCGACCGTCGTGGCCCCTTCGGCGATCAGCGCGTCGAGGCGGGGCAGGGCGCTGGCGACAAGATCGTCCTCGCTCGCCGCGCGGGTGGCGCGCATGGTCGAGACGATGCCGCCGCCGCCCCGGGCGATTTCTTCATAGGACGCGCCTTCGAGGCGCATCTCGAACTCGGCGGCGCGGTCGCCGCCGTGGATCAGGTGGGTGTGGCAATCGATCAGGCCCGGCGTGATCCAGCGGCCCGCGCAATCGACGATCTCCCGCGCGTCGAGCGCCGGGGCATCGGCCGCAGGCCCGGCATAGACGATCCGGCCATCCCTGGCCGCGATCACGCCGTTGTCCACGGCGCCGATGTCGCCTGCACCGGTTGCCGCCCCCTTCATCGTGGCAAGCCGGGCGTTTTTCCAAATCGTATCGGTGAGCATGCCTGGCGCGATCCCCGGTGCGTGTCGTGTTGCG
Organism: Novosphingobium sp. IK01; assembly: GCF_033242265.1. Lineage (NCBI taxonomy): Bacteria > Pseudomonadati > Pseudomonadota > Alphaproteobacteria > Sphingomonadales > Sphingomonadaceae > Novosphingobium > Novosphingobium pituita. The sequence continues at coordinate 3,345,467 of NZ_BTFW01000001.1, forward strand.
TGGTGATTGCACCGTTCCAAAATAATGTATAGACAAAAAGAGAGGGCAGGCGCAAATTTCTGCGTCAACCGGGTGAGTGTCTTGGCCATGGCGTTGTTTTTCGAGAAGTGTTGGCTTGCGCATGGCTGGGCGCGTGATGTCCGCGTGACGCTGGATCAGGGTCGCGTGGCCGCGATCGAGGTGGGGGCAACCCTTGGTGACGCGGACGAGCGCCATCGTTGCGCCTTGCCCGGCATGCCCAACCTGCACAGCCACGCGTTCCAGCGCGGCATGGCCGGTCTGGCCGAGCGGCGGGGCGTGTCGAGCGACAGTTTCTGGACCTGGCGCGAGATCATGTATCGCTTCGTCGACCGCATGACGCCCGACGACGTGCGCGCGATTGCCGCGATGGCCTATGTCGAGATGCTCGAGGCCGGGTTTACCCGCGTGGGCGAGTTCCACTACCTGCACCACGATCTGGACGGACAGCCCTTTGCCGACCGGGCCGAGATGAGCGGCGCGGTTCTCAGCGCGGCGGGCGAGACCGGGATCGGCATGACCCTGCTGCCGGTGCTGTACAGCTATGCCGGGTTTGGCGCGCAGGCGCCGCAACCGGGGCAGGCGCGTTTCCTCAATGCGCTCGATGGCTATGCGCGTCTGCTCGAAGGGGCGCAGGCCCATGCGCGCGCCTTGCCCGATGCGGTGGTCGGGGTCGCCCCCCACAGCCTGCGCGCGGTCTCGCCGGAACAGTTGCGCGCGCTCGTGCCGCTCGCCCGCCATCGCCCGGTGCACATCCACATTGCCGAGCAGGAAAAGGAAGTGGCCGATTGCCTTGCGTGGAGCGGGGCGCGTCCGGTCGAATGGCTGCTCGACAATGCACCGGTGGATGGCACCTGGTGTCTCGTCCATGCGACCCACATGACCGATGCGGAAACCCTTGGCCTGGCGCGCAGCGGCGCGGTGGCGGGGCTGTGCCCGATTACCGAGGCGAACCTTGGCGACGGGCTGTTCCCGGTGGCGCCGTTTCTCGATGCGGGCGGGCGCTTTGGCGTGGGCAGCGATTCCAACGTGCTGATCGACTGCGCCGAAGAACTGCGCCTGCTCGAATATGGCCAGCGGCTGTCGCGCCGGGCGCGCAACGTGATGGCGCGCGGGGCCGGGCATTCGACCGGCGCGGATCTGTACGCCGGGGCGCTGGCTGGCGGCAGCGCGGCACTGGGCACCGGGCCAGCGGGCGGCATCGCGGTGGGGCAATCCGCCGATCTTGTCAGCCTCGACCTCGATCATCCCGCGCTGCTCCATCGGCAGGGCGACACGATCACCGACAGCTTCGTGTTTGCGGGCGGGCGTTCGGCCATCGACTGCGTGTGGCGCCATGGCGAGAAACTGGTAGAGGGCGGGCAACACCGCGCCCGCGACCGGGTGCGCCGGGTCTATGCCCGCGTGCTGGAGAGACTGATCGCGTGACCATGCCGCTGCACGAACGCATCCGGTCTGATTTCGAGGGGCGGATACTGGGCGGGGCGCTGGCGCCCGGTGATCGGCTGCCGACCGAGCAGGACCTGATGCAGGACTATGGCTGCTCGCGCATGACCGTGAACAAGGCGCTGTCCGCGCTGGCCGGGGCGGGCCTGATCGACCGGCGCAAGCGCGCGGGCACGTTCGTGGCACGCCCGCGCGTGCATTCGATGGTGCTCGACGTGCCCGACATCGCCGCGCAAGTGCGCGAGCGCGGGCAGGACTATGCGTTTCGCCTGCTGCGCCGCCGGGTCCGGCCTGCGGTTGCCGACGAGCAGGAGCGTCTGCTGGCGGGCGGGGGCCTGCTGATGCAGGTCGACGGGCTTCATCTGGCCGATGGCGCGCCGCTGGGGGTGGAGTTCCGCCTGGTGAGCGCGCAGGCCGTGCCCGATATTGTCGAGGCCGATCTCGACACGGTCGCACCCGGCACATGGCTGTTGCAGCACGTGCCCTGGACCGAGGCCGAAACCCGCATTTCCGCCGTGGCCGCGCGGGGCGAGGAGGCCGAATATCTGGGCGTGGCGACAGGGACGGCGTGCCTGTGTGTCGAGCGGTGGACGTGGCGCGGGCCCGAGCGGATCACCTATGTGCGGCAGGTGTTTCCGGGCGAGGCCTACGACATGGTGGCCCGCTTCGGACCGGCATCATCGGGCGCGATGGCCTGAGCGCGCCGGGGCCGTGGTTCCTTTGGGTCTTGGCCGAAAATGACCGGCCCCTTGCGGGGCACTCCCTATGCCGCAGTGCGAAAGCCGTTGACCAGGCGATGCCTACACTTGCCCCGACTTTTGAAAAAGGGCAGCGGATCATGGGACTCTCCCAGCAGGACGTCGACAAGAAGTTGGCGTTCTTCAATATTACGGCTGACGATGTGGCGCGTTTCGCGCAGATTACCAAAGTCATGAACACCGTTGCGGTGCCTGCGCTCGACCGTCTCTACGAGCGGATTGGTGCAACGCCGGAAACCGCGCGCTTCTTCAGTTCCCGTCAGGCCATGACCCATGCCCGCGACAAGCAGGTCGAACACTGGAACGCGATGTTCTCGGGCGCACCGGGGGCTGATTATGTAGGCCGTGCGCAGCGCATCGGCGATGTCCATGCGCGGATCGGTCTGGAGCCGGGCTGGTATATCGGGGCCTATGCTTCGGTGCTCGACGAGGTGATCGTGCGTTTCCTGTCGGGCGGGATCGGTCTGGGGCGCAAGCGGCGGGCAGAGGCCGTGGCGAGTCTGGTGAAAATGGCGCTGCTCGACATGGAAGTGGCGCTCTCGGCCTATTTCGAGGCCGAAGATGCCAAGCGCGTGGCGGTGATCCGCGATGTCGGCCATGCCGTGCAGATGATGACCGAGGGCGATTTCACCGTCCCGGTCAGCGGGCTGCCCCCTGCCTATGCCGGGCTCGAACACGACCTGGAGACGATGCGCGGCAAAGTCAGCGATGCCTTGCGCGAAGTGGCCAGTACCTCGCGCGCGGTCGACATGGGCGCGCAGGAAATCCGGCAGGCTTCCGACGATCTGGCCCACCGCACCGAACAGCAGGCGGCCAGCCTTGAGGAAGCTTCGGCGGCGATCACCACGCTGGCCAGTGCCGTGCGAAGTACGGCCAACGATGCGACCAACCTTCATGGTGCGGTGCAGGAAGCCCATGGCGACGCCGAACAGGGCGGCAGTGTCCTTGAAGATGCGGTCAGGGCGATGAACGACATTCACCGTTCGGCTTCCGAGATCGGCAAGATCATCGCGGTGATCGACGGGATCGCCTTCCAGACCAACCTTCTGGCGCTCAATGCCGGGGTCGAGGCCGCGCGCGCCGGGGATGCCGGGCGCGGCTTTGCGGTTGTTGCCACCGAAGTGCGCGCGCTGGCCCAGCGTTCGGCCGATGCCGCGCTCGACATCAAGAAACTGATCAGTGAAAGCTCCGAGCAGGTCGAGCGCGGGGTGACGCTGGTGGGCCAGACCGGCGAGACCTTCGAGCGAATCGTCAACCGCGTGGGCGAGATCGCCGGGCTGGCCAGCGGCATTGCCGCCGGATCGCAAAGCCAGGCCACCAATATCCAGCAAATTCACGAGACCGTGCACGATCTCGACCTGATGACCCAGCAGAACGCGGCGATGGTCGAGCAGGCGACCGCAGCCGCGCGCAGTCTGGCCGGAGAGGCCGACCGCATGGCCAATCTCGTGTCGCATTTCCGTCTCGAAGCGCAGTCTTCCGCCCCGCGCAAGGCGCTGGCCGCCCCGCGCCGGGCTGCCTGAGGGGAGAGGGCAGAGCACCCGTCGGGATCGGGCGCACAGGCAGGTGCCAGAACCGCCCCGACCGGGATGCGCTGGCACCTGCCTGTGCTGATTCTGGGCGTTTTTGCTCCATTTCGGGATTAATGCCCTGCCGATTTCCGGCCTTGGCAGGGGTGTGCTTAACGCTTTTTCAAAGCCCCCGGGGCCATCGTGCGGACATGGCAGACGTATCCGCTGAACAGACCAAACCCGATCCGCAGCCCGCCGCTGATCTTCAGCAGGCCGAGCGCCGCGATTACGGGCGTACGCAGCGCAGGCGCGAGCGTATGCCGTCCAGTCATGCGCCCGCACTGCGCAAGGGCGTGCGCATGATCGCCCGCGAATGGCCGCAGATGGCCTTGCCGATGGCGCTGGGGCTGGCGGGACTGGGCGTTTCCAATGGCATGCCCGACGGGACCGTGATGTCGCTGGGAACCACCAGCGTGCTGCTCGCGCTGCTCGGGCTTCTGGCGGTGCGGGTCGAAAGTGGCGGATTGCTGCGCGGCACGGCGCCGCGCATGGTCATGATGGTTCTGGCCGTGGGCATGCCGATGGTCCTGTTCGGGGCCGCGATCGGCCATTGGGCGACCATGGGCAGCCTGCCCTGGCTTCAGGGGCTGGCCCTGCTGGTCACGGTTTCCCTGCTGGCGACGGTGTTCGAGAGCGGGCAACTGGCCGGGGTGCTGGTGGCGCAAGTGGCGATCTGGGCCGGGGTGGCCTGTGCGGCCAGCCGCGTGGGCGGGATGGTCACGCTCGCGATCGGGGTGGTGGTGTCGGTGGCGGCCTATTTCCGCCAGCGCGAGATCGAGCAGCGCGAGCGCGAGGCTGCCGAGATCGAGACCCGCATCCAGACCCGTGCGCAGGAGATTCTCGCCGATTACGAGGAAACCGGACAGGGCTGGTTCTGGGAGACCGACCGGCGCGGGCAGATCACCTATCTGTCGCGCCCGGTGGCCCAGATTCTCGGGCGTTCGGTCGAAAATCTCATTGGACGGCCCTTTTTCGAGCTGTTCAACCTGGCCGATCAGGCCGGGGAAGGGGAGCGCACGCTGGCTTTCCATCTCTCGGCTCGCGCCAGCTTTGCCGAACTGGCCGTGCGCGCGGCTACCGACATGGAAGAGCGCTGGTGGCAGATCAATGGCCGCCCGACCTATGACACGTTCAACAATTTTCAGGGCTTCCGCGGTTCGGGCACCGACCTGACCGAAAAGCGCCGCTCGGCTGAACATGCCACGCGGCTGGCCCAGTTCGATTCGCTCACCGGCCTGTCCAACCGGCTGCGCATGTCGCAGACGCTGGAGAAGATCCTTGTCGCGCCGCAGATCCAGCATCGCGCCTGCGCGGTGTTCCTGCTCGACCTCGACCGCTTCAAGCAGGTCAACGACACGCTCGGCCATCCGGCGGGGGACGCACTGCTCAAGCAGGTGTCGCAGCGCCTCGAACGCGCGATCGGCACGGTGGGCCGGGTCGGCCGTCTGGGCGGCGACGAGTTTCAGGTGATCATTCCGGGCAAGATCGAGCGCGAGCAGCTCGCCTATCTGGCCGGTCAGGTGATCGAGCAGCTCTCGGCGCCCTATTCGATCGAAGGCAGCCGGGTGATGATCGGGGCTTCGGTCGGCATTGCCGTCTCGCCCGAAGACGGGGTGACCAGCGAGGCGCTGATCCGCAACGCCGACCTTGCGCTCTATGCGGCCAAGGATGGCGGGCGCGGGCGCTATCACTTCTATGCCGCCGACCTGCACAGCGACGCGCAGGAACGCCGCCAGCTTGAAGACGACTTGCGCGATGCGCTCGCCCATGGCGGCCTTGAGATGTTCTACCAGCCCGTGGTCCACACCGCGACCGAGCGGATCACCGGGTTCGAGGCGCTGTTGCGCTGGAAGCACCCGCGGCACGGCTATATCTCGCCCGCCCGGTTCATCCCGATTGCCGAGGATACCGGCATGATCGCGGCCATCGGCGAATGGGCGCTGCGCACGGCTTGTCAGGACATGGCCCACTGGCCGCAAGACGTGCGCGTGGCTGTCAACGTCTCGCCCTTGCAGTTCGCCAATCCGGCGCTGCCCTCGATCGTCACTTCGGCGCTGGCCCATGCGCAAGTGGAGGCCTCGCGGCTCGAACTGGAAATCACCGAAAGCGTGTTCCTCAACAACGACGAGGGCACCGACCAGATGTTCAAGCAGCTCAAGGCCATCGGCGTGCGCCTCGCGCTCGACGACTTCGGCACGGGCTATTCGAGCCTTGGCTATCTGCGCTCGGCGCCCTTCGACAAGATCAAGATCGACCAGTCCTTCGTGCGCGGGGCGACCCAGCCGGGCAGCCGCAATGGCGCGATCATCGCCTCGATCGTCAGTCTGGCCGAGGCGCTGGGCATGGAAACCACCGCCGAAGGCGTGGAGACCCACGACGAACTCGATCTCGTGCGCGCGCTGGGATGCAGCCACGTCCAGGGCTATATCTACGAGCGCCCGCTTTCGGCGGCCAATGCCACCGAACGTCTGGCCACCGGGCTGGTCGCCGTGGCGCAAGGGCCGCGTTCGGCGCGTGCCAGCCGTCAGGCGATGCTGCGCAAGGTCGTGCTCGAACATGGCGGGCACAGCTACAACGGGGTGATCCGCAACCTCTCGCTGACCGGCGCGCTGGTCGAGGGGCTGTGGAACGTGCCGGTGGGAACGGTGTTTCGCATCCAGTTGGCCGATGGCCATGTCGTCTCGGGCACCTGCAAGTGGAGTAACGACGACCGCATGGGGGTCGAGTTTACCGAGCCGCTCAAGGCCGGGGACGACGGACGCATCGCGGTGGTCCAGATCAGGCCGCCCGCACCGCTGCCCGACCGCTCGATGCAGCGCAAGGTCGGCTGAGCCGGTCAGCACATGAGCAGCAGCACATGAGCAGCAGGAGATAAGAAGGGCCGGGTGTTGAAAAACGCCCGGCCCTGTTCGTTTTTGCCCCCTGTTTGGCGCATCGTGCGTGATGACAGGGGCATGACGGCCTGCTAACGGCGCACCATGACCGACCTCGCGCTGATCCGCAATTTCTCCATCATTGCCCACATCGACCACGGCAAGTCGACGCTGGCCGACCGCCTGATCCAGTTCACCGGCGGCCTGAGCGCGCGCGAGATGCAGGCGCAAGTGCTCGACAACATGGACATCGAGCGCGAACGCGGGATCACCATCAAGGCCCAGACCGTCCGCCTCGACTACAAGGGCAAGGACGGCAAGACCTATCAGCTCAACCTGATGGACACCCCCGGCCACGTCGACTTCGCCTATGAAGTGAGCCGCAGCCTCGCGGCCTGCGAGGGTGCGCTGCTGGTCGTCGATGCGGCGCAGGGCGTCGAGGCGCAGACGCTCGCCAACGTCTACCAGTCGATCGAGCACGACCACGAGATCGTGCCGGTGATCAACAAGATCGACCTTCCCGCCGCCGAACCCGAAAAGGTCAAGGCCGAGATCGAGGAAGTGATCGGCATCGACGCCAGCAATGCCGTGCTGGCCAGCGCCAAGGCCGGCATCGGCATCGAGGAAGTGCTCGACGCGGTGGTCGAGCGCATCCCGGCGCCGGGCGGCAACCGCGAGGCGCCGCTCAAGGCCATGCTGGTCGATTCGTGGTACGATCCGTATCTGGGCGTCGTCATTCTCGTGCGCGTGATCGACGGGGTCATCAAGAAGGGCTTGCAGGTCAAGTTCATGGCCGGCGGCACCGAGCACCTGATCGACCGCGTGGGCTGCATGCGCCCCAAGATCGAGCAACTGGCCGAACTGGGCCCTGGTGAAATCGGCTTCATCACCGCGCAGATCAAGGAAGTGGCGCAGGCCCGCGTGGGTGACACGATCACCACCGTCAAGGGCGGCGCGACCGAACCGCTGCCGGGCTTCAAGGAAGTCCAGCCGGTGGTGTTCTGCGGCCTCTTCCCGACCGACGCGGCAGACTTTGAAAAGCTGCGCGATTCGATCGGCAAGCTGCGGCTCAACGACGCCTCGTTCAGCTTCGAAATGGAAACCAGCGCCGCGCTCGGCTTCGGGTTCCGCTGCGGCTTCCTCGGCCTGCTCCATCTGGAAATCATCCAGGAGCGCCTGAGCCGCGAATACGACCTCGACCTGATCACCACCGCCCCTTCGGTGGTCTATCGCCTGACGATGACCGACGGTTCGACGGTCGAACTCCACAACCCGGCCGACATGCCCGACGTGGTCAAGATCGACACGATGGAAGAGCCGTGGATCAAGGCGACCATCTACACCCCCGACGAGCATCTCGGTTCGATCCTCAAGCTCTGTCAGGACCGTCGCGGCATCCAGACCGGGCTGACCTATGTCGGCGGGCGCGCACAGGTGAACTACGAGCTTCCGCTCAACGAAGTGGTGTTCGACTTCTACGATCGCCTGAAGTCGATCAGCCGTGGCTATGCCAGCTTCGACTACGAGCAGATCGGCCTGCGCGAGGGCGACCTCGTGAAGATGAACATCCTCGTCAACAACGAGCCGGTCGACGCGCTGAGCATGATCGTTCACCGCTCCCAGGCCGAACAGCGTGGCCGCGCGCTGTGCGAGCGCCTGAAGGACCTGATCCCGCGCCACCTGTTCAAGATCCCGATTCAGGCCGCCATCGGCGCCAAGGTGATCGCCCGCGAAACCATCGCGGCCATGCGCAAGGACGTGACCGCCAAGTGCTATGGCGGCGACATCACCCGCAAGAAGAAGCTTCTGGAAAAGCAGAAGGAAGGCAAGAAGCGCATGCGCGAATATGGCAATGTCCAGATTCCGCAGGAAGCCTTCATCGCCGCCCTGCGCATGGGCGAGGAATAAGGCCCGGTTCGGGCGCGGCTGGAGCGATGTGACGGAAAAAAACGGGGAACCTGATCCCCGTGCCTCTGGTTGAGGGCTGCAAGACGTGCTTCGTGCAGCCCTTTTTCAGGAGGCTTCTTGCTTCGTGTTTCTCCGTTTCGTTCGCTGACCCGCGCCGCTGGCGTGCTGGTCGTCTGGCTGGCCCTGTTGATGGGGCTTGGGTTGACCGGGCTGGGGGGCGCGCCTGCCGCGCTGGCAGCCTCCAACGCGCTGACGGTCACCGCCACTGCGGCCACCGCGACCACCCCTGCCGTCCCGACCGACCCGTTTGGCCGCGACAATCCCCGCTCGGCGGTCTCGGGCCTGATCGATGCCCTTGGCCAGCGCGATTACGACCGGGCGGCCCACTACATGGCCGTGCGGCTCGATGATCCGCGTCTGGCGCGCGGCGCGGCCGTGCTGGCCCATCGCCTGCAAGCCCTGCTCGATCGGGGCGGTACGCTCAAGTCGTTCGGCGCACTTTCGAGCGATCCGGCGGGCGATCTCAACGACGATCTGGCGCTCGACCGCGAAGACGTGGGCACGATCACCGTGAACGGTGATCAGGTGCCTGTCCTGCTCGCGCGCAGCGCACCGGGCGCTGCTGCGGCAACGGGCGCCGCGGTCTGGCGCGTGGCGCCCGAAACCCTCTCCGCGCTGGCCGTTGCCCATATTCCGGTGGCCAAGGGGAGCGCCCATGCCGCTCACACTGCGTGGATGGTGGCCGGGGCGCCGCTGGCGGACTGGGCGCTGTTGCTGGGGCTGGCGGCGGCCAGCTATGCGGTTCTGCGTCTGGCGGCCACGCTGGTTCTGGTCATCGCCCGCAAGGTCATGGCGCGGCATCAGGAAAATCCGGTCTACCGGTTCATCCAGGTCGGGCTCTCGCCGCTCAGCCTGTTCCTGTCGGTCATGCTGTTCTTCATCTGGGCTGAAAAGCTGCCCGTGGCGATTGTCGCCCGGCAGACGCTGCTGCGCTATGCGGGCATTGTGGCGCTCGTGGCGCTGGTGTGGTTTGCGCTGCGCCTGATCGACGCGGTGGCCGAAGTGATCATTGCGCGGATGCGCAGCCGCCAGCGCCGTCAGGTGCTTTCGGTGATCACGCTGCTGCGTCGCGCGGCCAAGATCCTGCTGCTCGCCTTCACCGCCGTTGGCGTGCTCGACACGTTCGGCATCAACGTGACGACCGGCATCGCGGCTCTGGGTATCGGTGGTATCGCGCTGGCGCTCGGCGCGCAGAAGACGGTCGAGAACCTCGTGGGCAGCGTCACCGTGATCATCGACCAGCCGGTGCAGGTGGGCGATTTCTGCAAGGTGGGCACGGTTTCGGGCACGGTCGAGGATGTCGGCATCCGTTCGACCCGCATCCGCACCAACGACCGCACGCTGGTGACCATCCCCAATGGTGATTTCGCCTCGCGGCAGATCGAGAACTACGCCACGCGCGACCGCTTCCTGTTCAACCCGACCATCGGCATTGCTTATGGCCAGAGCGCGGCCAAGGTTCGCCGCGCGGTGGAGATCGTGCGCGAGACGCTGCTGGGCAACGAGGGGATCATCCACGAAGGCCTGCGCGCGACGCTGACCAACATGGGCGACAGTGCGCTGACCATCGAGGTCTGGTCCTATCTGGCCGGTCCCGATTACGGCAATGCGATGCAGGTGCGTCAGGACGTTCTGCTCACGGTTATGGAGCGCTTCGAGGCTGAGCAGATCACTCTGGCCCAGCCGACCAGCCCGGTGGTGGTCGTGCAGGACGGGACTCTGGCTCCGACCTGAAGGCCAGCCCATAGTTTGGCTTTCCGGGGCTTAATCAAATCGCCCTGTCCCGGCGGGGGCGCCTTGTGCCAAAGGCGCCCCATGAGCAAGCCGTCCCCCATGCAGAGCGCCACGCTGACCCATCTCCAGCGCCTTGAGGCCGAGGCGATCCACATCATGCGCGAAGTCGTGGCCGAGGCCGAACGCCCGGTCATGCTCTATTCGGTGGGCAAGGACAGTGCGGTCATGCTCCACCTCGCGCGCAAGGCGTTCTATCCCGCGCCCCCGCCGTTCCCGCTGCTCCATGTCGATACGACGTGGAAGTTCAAGGCGATGTACGATCTGCGCGACCGCATGGCCCGCGAAAGCGGCATGGACCTGCTCGTCTACCAGAACCCGGAAGCCAAGGCGCGCGGGATCAACCCGTTCGACCATGGCAGCCTCCACACCGACATGTGGAAGACCGAAGGGCTCAAGCAGGCGCTCGATCTCTATGGCTTCGACGCGGCCTTCGGCGGCGCGCGCCGCGACGAGGAAAAGAGCCGCGCCAAGGAACGCATCTTCAGCTTCCGCACGGCCAGCCACGGCTGGGACCCCAAGAACCAGCGCCCGGAGCTGTGGAGCCTCTACAATGCCCGCAAGAACAAGGGCGAATCGATCCGCGTCTTCCCGATCTCCAACTGGACCGAGCTGGACATCTGGCAGTACATCCATCTGAACGACGTGCCGATCGTGCCGCTCTATTTTGCCGAAGAACGCCCGACGGTGGAGCGCGACGGCATGTTGCTGATGGTCGACGATGAACGCTTTCCGTTGAAGCCGGGCGAAACCCCGGTGATGCGCTCGATCCGCTTCCGCACGCTCGGCTGCTATCCGCTGACCGGGGCTGTCGAAAGCACGGCGCAGACTTTGCCCGAAGTGATCCAGGAAACCCTGCTCACCACCACGTCCGAGCGCCAGGGCCGCGCCATCGACAAGGACGCGGGCGGTGCGGGCATGGAAGTGAAAAAGCAGCAGGGGTATTTCTGATGAGCGAGACCACCCTTCAGGACGAGCCGGTCTACGTCACCGACGCGCTCATTGCCGAAGACATCGACGCCTACCTCGAAACCCACCAGCACAAGACGATGCTGCGGTTCATCACCTGCGGGTCGGTGGACGACGGCAAGTCGACGCTGATCGGGCGGCTGCTCTATGATTCCAAGATGATCTTTGAAGATCAGCTGGCCGCGCTCGAAAGCGATTCGAAGAAAGTGGGCACGCAGGGCCAGGCGATCGACTTCGCGCTGCTGGTCGATGGCCTGGCCGCCGAGCGCGAGCAGGGCATCACCATCGACGTGGCCTATCGCTTCTTCAACACCGAGAAGCGCAAGTTCATCGTCGCCGATTGCCCCGGCCACGAACAGTACACGCGCAACATGGTCACCGGCGCCTCGACCGCCGACCTTGCCGTGATCCTGATCGACGCGCGCAAGGGCGTGCTCGTCCAGACGCGCCGCCATTCCTACCTGTGCCACCTGCTGGGCATCCGCAACATCGTGCTGGCGGTCAACAAGATGGATCTGGTCGATTACAGCCAGGCCCGTTTCGACGAGATCGTCGCCGATTACGCCGCCTTTGCCGCCAGCATCGGCATCGAGAGCTTCACTGCGATGCCGATCTCGGGCTTTGCGGGCGACAATGTGACCAGCACCTCGGCCAACACGCCGTGGTACACCGGCCCCTCGCTGATCGCGCATCTCGAAACGGTTGATGTGCTGTCCACCCGCGATCAGGCGCGGCCCTTCCGCATGCCGGTGCAGTGGGTCAACCGTCCCAACCTCGATTTCCGTGGCTTTGCCGGGCTGATCGCGTCGGGTTCGATCCGTCCGGGCGACGCCGTGCGCGTGCTGCCCTCTGGCAAGACCAGCACGGTTGCGCGGATCGTCACGCTGGAGGGCGACCTCGACGTGGCCGTGGCCGGGCAATCGGTCACGCTGACTTTTGCCGACGAAATCGACTGCTCGCGCGGCGATGTGATCGCGCTGGCCGACAATCCGCCCCAGGCCGCCGACCAGTTCGAGGCGAGTCTCGTGTGGATGGCCGACGAGGCCCTGACGCCGGGCCGGGCCTATTGGCTCAAGCTGGCCACGCAGACCGTTTCGGCGACCGTGCGCGCGCCCGAATATGTCGTCAACGTCAACACGATGGAGCATCTGGCGGCCAAGACGCTGGAATTGAACGCCATCGGCGTGGCCGAAGTTGTCACCGACAAGCCGCTGGTGTTCGAGGCCTATGACGAAAGCCGCACGCTCGGCGGTTTCATCCTGATCGACAAGATCACCAATGCGACCGTTGCGGCGGGCATGCTGCGCCACAGCCTGCGCCGCGCGCAGAACGTCCACTGGCAGGCGCTCGACGTGTCACGCACGGCTCATGCCGCGCTCAAGATGCAGCAGCCCGCAGTGCTGTGGTTCACCGGGCTTTCGGGCTCGGGCAAGTCGACCATCGCCAATCTGGTCGAGAAGAAGCTCCACGCGCTGGGCAAGCATACGTTCCTGCTCGATGGCGACAATGTGCGCCACGGGCTCAACAAGGATCTGGGCTTCTCCGACGCCGACCGCATCGAGAACATCCGCCGCGTGGGCGAAGTGGCCAAGCTGATGACCGATGCCGGGCTCATCGTGCTGACCGCCTTCATCAGCCCGTTCCGCGCCGAACGCGAACTGGTGCGCGGCCTGCTGCCCGCAGGCGAGTTCATCGAGGTCTTCATCGACACCCCGCTCGCAGAGGCCGAGAAGCGCGACGTGAAGGGCCTCTACAAGAAGGCCCGCAGCGGGGAACTGAAGAACTTCACCGGCATCGACAGCCCCTACGAACGTCCTGAAAACCCTGAAATCCGGGTCGACACCACGCGCGAAACCCCCGAAGAAGCCGCCGAGCGGATCGTCGAGCGCGTGATCGGCGCCTGGATGCCGACGATCTGACCCGGACGCATCAAAAGGGGGGGAATGAACATGGACGATGTGGCACTCGCGCGCTTCCTCGCGCAGGAAGCCGGGCGCATCCTGATGGATCTGCGCGCGGCGGGCATGCACGAGGGCAAGGCCTTGGGCGCGCAGGGCGATGTGCTGGCCAATGCCTTCCTGATGGAGGCCCTCGCGCAACACCGCCCCGACGATGGCGTGCTCAGCGAGGAAACCGCCGACACGCCCGCGCGCCTCTCGAAAGAGCGGGTGTGGATCATCGACCCGCTCGACGGCACCCGCGAATATGGCGAGGGCCGGGCAGACTGGGCGGTCCATGTCGGCCTGAGCGTGGGCGGCAAGGCCGCGCTGGGCGCCGTGGCGCTGCCGGGGCTCGACCTTGTGCTCGACAGTGCCGCGCCGCCTGCGCTGCCCCCGATGGCCCCCGTGCCGCGCCTGCTGGTCAGCCGCTCGCGCCCCGCGCGCGAGGCGGTCACCGTGGCACAGGTTCTGGGCGGCGAGCTGGTGCCGATGGGCAGCGCTGGGGCCAAGGCCATGGCCGTCGTGCGCGGCGAGGCGGAAATCTACCTTCATTCGGGCGGCCAGTACGAATGGGACAATTGCGCGCCCGTGGCCGTGGCGGCGGGGGCAGGCTTGCATGTCTCGCGCATCGACGGTTCGCCGCTGGTCTACAACAATGCCGACACCTGGCTGCCCGACCTGCTGATCTGCCGCCCGCAATGGGCGCAACGCGTGCTTGAGGAAGTTGCCAGAATCGGCAATTGATGCGCTGCAACATTTTTTTGCGGCATCTTTTCGAGGGCATGATGATCGATCCCAGGCATTTCCGTACCGTTCTTGGCGCCTATCCGACCGGTGTCTGCGTGATCACCTCGGTCGATGCCCAGGGCGCGCGCACCGGGCTGGTGGTGGGCTCGTTCACCTCGATTTCGCTCGATCCGCCGCTCGTCGGCTTCTTCCCCGACAAGCGCTCGTCCTCGTGGCCGCGCATTGCCGCCACGGGCCGCTTCTGCGTCAACGTGCTGGGCGCCGACCAGCTCGACTTGTGCCGCCACTTTGCCTCGCGCGCCGACGACAAGTTTGCCGAACTGGCCCATGGCCACAGCCCCTCGGGATTGCCCCTGCTCGACAATGCGCTGGCCTGGATCGATTGTTCGATCGAGCGCGTGGACGACGTGGGCGATCATTTTCTGGTGGTGGGCGCGGTCGAGGCGATGGATGCCCGGATGGAGGGCACCCCGCTGCTGTTCTTCCGCGGGCAGTATCACGATGCGGTGGAAATCGCGCAAGGCGTCTGACTTGGAGTATCTGTCCGGCAGCATCCGCCCGACAGCATCCGCCCGACAGCATCCGCCCGACAGCATCCACGCGGCGCGCACCTTGTTTTCGCCCAATAGAAATGTCTGGGTTTTCTGGAAATTTCTGTCCGGTTGACTTCGGTCAAAGCCGGGCCGCCGACAAGAGGCTAGAGCGGTACTCGCCCGGAGGGGACAGGTTCTCTTGACCCGGAACCCTGTTCGTTTCGCGTGATTTCTCCCCAACTCGGGCGGCCAGCCTCGCGGCGCCGCCCCCCTTTTCCGGGGGGGGTGGGACATTCTGTCGCCCCGTATCCGTGCAAGTTGCGATTGTGGCAGGGCGGACATGGTGCTAATTGATAGCTCATGTCTTCTTGTGAAACCTGCGTTGTACGCAATCGCGCCATTTGCGCGGGCCTCGACAATCAGGAAATTCTTGCGCTCAATGCACTCGGGCGACGGCGCAGTGTGTCTGCCGGTGAGCCGCTCATCTGGGAGGATGACGATTCCCTGCTGGTCGCCAATGTGATCGAGGGCGTCCTCAAGCTCACTTCGAGCACCGAGGACGGGCGCGAGCAGATCGTGGGTGTGGCCTATCCGTCCGATTTCATTGGCCGTCCTTTCGGGCAGACCAGCAAGGCGAGCGTGGTTGCGCTGACCGATGCACGCGTCTGCGTGTTCTCGCGCAACGATTTCGACCGTTTCGCGCGCAGCCATCCCGAACTTGAACACAAGCTGCTCGAACGCACGCTGGCCGAACTCGACCGTACGCGCTCGTGGATGATGCTGCTGGGCCGCAAGACCGCGCCCGAGAAGATCGCCACCTTCCTGCTCGAAATGTCGGACCGTCTGGCCGAATCCGGCCACACCCCGATCACGCGTGGCCCGGCCACGCGCTTCACGCTGCCTTTCTCGCGCCAGCAGGTGGCCGACGTGCTGGGCCTCACCATCGAGACCGTCAGCCGCCAGTTCACCAAGCTGAAGAACGAGGGCGTGATCGATCTCCCCGCGCGCCGCGATGTCGAAATCCTCGACCGTCCGGCGCTGCTGGCTCTGGCTGGCTGACCAGGGGGCAGGGCCCTCTCCGTTTCATGGGAGCGCCCCGGATCAAGTCTGGGGCGACGCACAATCGGCATACCGATTGGGGTTACCCGGATTGGGGTGAGGGGCCTTGTTGCCCTGCCGCGATCAAGGCCGGCAAACCCGGAGCCGGGCAATCAAAAAGCCACGCATCGCCGTCCCGGACTTGATCCGGGGCCCTCCACTGGCCGTCAGGACCAGTCCATCCGGGCTGGCCCGGTCAGGCAAGGAGCCTGCGCCCTCTCGCTCAAAGCGCACAAACAACCAACAGGCGGGCCAAACCAGGGGATCCCAGACCCTGGCTTGACCCGCCTGAAGCCTGCCACACGACGGATGCGGCGGGCTTGTCCGGTCAGAGCGGTTTGCGGTCCGACTGCTTCGGACCACCGCTCCAGATTTTGTTGTGCCCCTGTCCCCAAGGCGCCGGGTGTTTCCACCCGGCTTGGGAACGCGTGGGGCGTCTGTCAGAAGCGGAAGGCCAGACCGGCGCTCAGCACCCACGGATCGAGGGTGTGGTGCGTGGTCAGGGCTTCGGTGCCGTTGGCGGTGTAGAAGTGGGCAGTGGTGTCGACCCAGTACTTCTTGGCGTCGAGCGAGAAGCTCAGGCCCTGCTTGTTGAGCGGGATGTCGATACCGGCCTGAACCACGCCACCGGCGTTGTTGTTCATGTGGACACGGGTGGCACCCAGAGCCTGGGCCGTCGCGCCAGCGCGTTCGTCGATGTAGAAGAACCACGCGCCACCGGCACCGATATAGGGCTTGAGGCCGAAGGGCAGGTTGAAGTGATACTTCGCGGTCAGCGTCGCGGGCAGGATCATCACGTGGTCGACCAGCGCGGCACCAGCCAGCGCGCCGGTGCCGGTCACGTGGTGCGAGGTGAAGCAGCAGATCGTTTCGACCGAGATGTTCGGCTTGATGAAGTATTCGATCGCCAGGGTGGGCGTCGCCGTGTTGTTGTTGACGTCGGTCTGCGAACCGGCGGGCAGGCCGATCAGGTCCTTGCGGACTTCGGTGATCTTGCCCTTCGCCAGAACGGCGGTGTAGAACAGCTTCACCTGCCACTTGCCGGGACGGGCCGGGACGGCGTGGGTGGAGTCGACAGCAGCGGTTTCCGCCGGGACAGCCGCAGCTTCCGCAGTGGCGGGGGCATCGCTGGCCAGAGCAGCATCAGAGGCCGTGTCGGCCATCGCGGGGGCTGCAAACGCCAGGGCCAGAGCCGCAGCACCAAGAGCGTTGCCAAGAACCTTCTTCATTAGATCTTCCTCGCCAATTCAGGCCTGGGACTATCCGGGCCTAGCCTCATCGGGCACCGCCCAGGCGGCCTGCCCCTCGCAGGCACCGTCCCCTCCGGCGTTGAAGTCGTAATGGGGCCCAGTGCGATTCGCTTCATTGACGCAACGCAAAATTGAAACATCCGGCGTCAGACTTTGGACCAATAGGGTCACCAGTCGGGTTATTTGACTCGCATCAATGCAGTCTGTTCCTTAATATTGCACTGCGAAATGCTTGGAGTATTTTAAGACCCGAAGATCTCGTCGGCGACTTAAAAGCACATAAAAACAAGTATCTGGAGTGATTTTTGATCCGATTTCGCCGGGTCTGCGATTGCTTTGGTAACGACATGGAAGGGAAGGGTCCATGGAACAGGTTCTCGTGCGCGCCGGGCTTTGGTTCGGCGCGCTTATCTTGGCGGTGGTCGCCTGCGCGATGGCGCTCGACCGTGGCTATGCGATTCACATGGCGATCTGCGCATTGGCGGCAGGGCTCGCATTGTGGTTTACAATCAGTGGCAAGAGCGTCGATGCAGCGGTTCGGGGCATGCTGCGGATGCCCGATCAGGGGCGCTATGACGACGACCCGATCCGCTGGGCGGTCATCGCCACGGTGTTCTGGGGGATCGCCGGGTTTTCCGCCGGGCTGTGGATCGCCCTGGAGCTGACCTGGCCCCAGCTCAATTTCGGGCTGGAATGGATCAACTTTGGCCGCCTGCGCCCGCTGCACACTTCGGCGGTTATTTTTGCGTTCGGCGGCAATGCCCTGATCGGCACCTCGCTCTATGTCGTGCAGCGCACCTGCCGCGCGCGGCTGGCCTTTCCCGGCCTCGCGCGCTTCGTGTTCTGGGGCTATCAGCTGTTCATCGTGCTGGCGGCGACCGGCTACCTGCTCGGGATCACCCAGGGTAAGGAATATGCCGAACCGGAATGGTACGTAGACCTCTGGCTGACGATCGTCTGGGTGGCCTATCTGGCGGTCTTTGTCGGCACCATCGTCAAGCGCAGCGAGCCGCATATCTACGTGGCGAACTGGTTCTACCTCTCGTTCATCCTGACCGTGGCGATGCTCCACATCGTCAACAACCTGAACATTCCGGTCAGCGTGTTCGGCTCGCACTCGGTGCCGGTCTTTGCCGGTGTGCAGGGCGCGCTCGTGCAGTGGTGGTATGGCCATAACGCGGTGGGCTTCTTCCTGACCGCGGGCTTCCTGGGCATGATGTACTACTTCGTGCCCAAGCAGGCCGAGCGGCCGGTCTATTCGTACCGCCTGTCGATCATCCACTTCTGGGCGCTGATCTTCCTCTATATCTGGGCCGGTCCCCACCACCTTCACTATACCGCGCTGCCCGACTGGGCGCAGACGCTGGGCATGGTGTTCTCGGTCATGCTGTGGATGCCCAGCTGGGGCGGCATGATCAACGGCCTGATGACGCTCAACGGCGCCTGGGACAAGATTCGCACCGATCCGATCATGCGCATGCTGGTGATGAGCCTCGCGTTCTATGGCATGAGCACGTTCGAGGGTCCGATGATGAGCATCAAGTTCGTCAACTCGCTCTCGCACTATACCGACTGGACCATCGGCCACGTCCACTCGGGCGCGCTGGGCTGGAACGGCATGGTGACCTTCGGGGCGCTCTACTATCTCGTCCCGCGCCTGTGGGGCCGCAAGCGGCTCTATTCGCTGCGCATGGTCAACTGGCACTTCTGGTGCGCGACGCTGGGCATCGTGTTCTATGCCGCCTCGATGTGGGTGGCGGGCATCACGCAAGGCCTGATGTGGCGCGAATACGGGCCCGACGGCTATCTGGTGAACAGCTTTGCCGAAACGGTCGCCGCGCTGCACCCGATGTATGCCCTGCGTGCCTTTGGCGGGCTGCTCTACCTGACGGGCGGGGTGATCATGGTGATCAACGTGGTGCGCACCATCCGGGGCGACCTGCGCGAGGAAGCGCCCATGACCGACGCCGCCTTCGATCCTGAAAAGGACCGTCCGATCCTGGCCCAGCCGGCCTGATCCCGCAGCGAAGAGACAGGAACCCAAGACATGTCCAGCATTGTCGAGCGTCACAAGACGCTGGAGCGCAATGTCACCCTGCTGGCGATCTTCGCCTTCGTTGCGGTGACGATCGGCGGGATCGTGGAAATCGCCCCGCTGTTCTGGATCGACAACACGGTCGAGAAGGTGGAGGGGATGCGCCCCTATACCCCGCTCGAACAGGCCGGGCGCGACATCTATGTCCGCGAGGGCTGCTATGTGTGCCACAGCCAGATGATCCGTCCGTTCCGCGACGAGACCGAACGCTATGGCCACTACAGCCTCGCGGCCGAATCGATGTACGACCACCCGTTCCAGTGGGGCTCGAAGCGCACCGGGCCCGATCTGGCCCGCGTGGGCGGCAAGTATTCGGATGAATGGCACGTCCAGCATCTGAAGGACCCGCGTTCGGTCGTGCCTGAATCGATCATGCCGACCTACCAGTTCCTCGCCGGGCGCAAGCTGGAGGCCGGGAACATGACCACCGAACTCCAGACCCTGCACACCACCGGCGTGCCCTACACGCCCGAGCAGATGGCCAAGGCCAACGCAGACCTGCTCGCCCAGGCCGACCCGGACAACGCGGGCGATTTCGCCACGCGCTGGCCGACCGCGCAAGTGCGTGACTACGACGGCGATCCCAAGACCGTGACCGAGATGGACGCGCTCGTCGCCTATCTCCAGATGCTCGGC
The DNA here is from genome assembly GCF_033242265.1 of Novosphingobium sp. IK01. NCBI lineage: Bacteria > Pseudomonadati > Pseudomonadota > Alphaproteobacteria > Sphingomonadales > Sphingomonadaceae > Novosphingobium > Novosphingobium pituita. The sequence goes on from NZ_BTFW01000001.1 coordinate 3,365,160, forward strand.
ACGCTCGTCAACGTGAACGCCCCTGCCGCGCAGGAGCAATCGGGGGAGAAGGGCCAGTGAGCACTTACGACTTCCTGCGTCACTTTGCCGACAGCTGGGCGCTCGTGGTGATGGCCGCGATTTTCCTGGGCCTGTGCATCTGGCCGTTCCGCCGCGGGGGCAAGGCCTCCGGTCAGGAAGCGGCCGCTTCGATCTTCACGGAGGATCACGATGGCTGACAAGCATATCGATGAGGCAACCGGCGTTGAAACCGTCGGCCACGAATGGGATGGCATCGAGGAACTGAACAATCCGCTGCCGCGCTGGTGGTTGTGGTCGTTCTATGCCTGCATCGCCTTCGCGGTCGGCTATGCGGTGGCCTATCCGGCGCTGCCGGGGTTGCATTCGGCAACGCCGGGCGTGCTGGGCTGGAGCAGCCGTGGCGCGCTTGCCAAGGATCTGAAGGAAGCCGAGGCGGCGCGCGCGCAAGTGCGGGCGGCTATCGCGGCGACCCCGATCGAGCAACTGGGCAATGATCCCAAACTGCTGCGCGCGGCCATCGAGGGCGGGGCGGCGGCCTTCAAGCAGAACTGCGTGCAGTGCCACGGCGCGGGCGCGGCTGGCTCGAAGGGCTATCCCAACCTCAACGACGACGACTGGCTGTGGGGCGGCGACATCGCCACCATCCACCAGACGCTCGAACACGGCGTGCGCTATCCGGGCGACGAGGAAACCCGGATGAGCCAGATGCCCGCCTTCGGGCGCGACGGCATCCTGACCCCGGCGCAAGTGCAGGATGTGGTCAGCCATGTCCGCGTGATCAGCGGCCAGGAAAAGCCCAGCGCCTCCTCGACGCGCGGCGCGCAGATCTTTGCCGACAACTGCGCGGCCTGCCATGGCGAGAGCGGCGAGGGCAACCGGGCGGTGGGCGCACCGCGTCTGTCCGACCACATCTGGCTCTATGGTGGTGATCGCGCCACGCTCACCCAGACCGTCACCAATGCCCGCCAGGGGGTGATGCCGGCATGGGGGCAGCGGCTCGATCCGGTCACTGTCAAGATGCTGGCGGCCTATGTCCATTCGCGCGGGGGCGGTGAAGCCCTTCCCGAACAGGCCGCCGCCGAGCCGTCTGACAACCAGCAGCCCGCACCTTAACAGCAGAAAAGCGAAAGCATCATGTCCAGCGATCCCAAGCTCAAGCTGGTCCCTGCCAGCGCCTCGCCTTCGGGGGAGTCCCCGGAGGCCCCGCTCTATGCCAGGCGCGAGCCGGTCTGCCCGAGCAAGGTTGAAGGACGCTTTCGCCGCTTCAAGTGGGCGGTCATGGCTTTTTGCCTGATCGTCTACTGGGGCACGCCCTGGGTCCGCTGGGATCGCGGACCCTGGGCGCCCCATCAGGCGGTGCTGGTCGATCTGGCCCATCGCCGCTTCTACATGTTCGGCATCGAGATCTGGCCGCACGAGTTCTATTTCGTGGCGGGCCTGCTGATCATGGCCGGGATCGGCCTGTTTCTGGTGACGAGCGCGGTGGGGCGGGCCTGGTGCGGCTATGCCTGTCCGCAGACGGTCTGGACCGACCTGTTCCAACATGTCGATCGGCTGGTAGAGGGCGACCGCAATGCCCAGCTGGCCCTTGCGCGCGGGCCGTGGACGGCGAAAAAATGGGCCAAGCGGCTGACCAAGTGGGCCATTTTCCTCGCCATCAGCTTTGCCACGGGCGGCGCGTGGATCTTCTATTTCGAGGATGCGCCGACACTCAATCACGAATTCTGGACGGGGCAGGCCCCTGTCGTGGCTTATGCGACCGTTGCTGTGCTGACCTTCACGACCTTCTGGCTCGGCGGGTTCATGCGCGAGCAGGTCTGCGTCTACATGTGCCCCTGGCCGCGCATCCAGTCGGCCATGCTCGACGAAAAGTCGCTGATCGTCACCTACAAGGACTGGCGCGGGGAACCGCGCGGCTCGCTCAAGCAGGCCCAGCGCCTGCCCGGTGCCGTGGGGGATTGCATCGATTGCAAGCAGTGCGTGGCGGTCTGCCCGACCGGCATCGACATTCGCGAGGGCGCGCAGATCGGCTGCATCACCTGCGGGCTGTGCATCGACGCCTGCGACCGGGTGATGGGGCAGGTGGGCCGGGAACGCGGGCTGATCGACTATTGCACGCTGGAGGATGCCGAGCAGGAACGCGCGGGCGCCGCGCCCCGGCGCCTGCTCCATGCCATCCTACGTCCGCGCACGCTGGTCTATCTGGGCGTGTGGAGCGCCATCGGGCTGGGCCTGCTGTTCATGCTGGGCGAGCGCAGCCGTCTCGACCTTTCGGTCGCGCGTGACCGCAACCCGGAATTTGTCCAGTTGTCCGACGGATCGGTGCGCGACGGGTTCACCATCAAGCTGCGCAACATGGAAGGCCGCCCGCGTGCAACGCGGCTGAGCCTCGACGGCCTGCCCGAAGGGCGCATCTATACCGACGAGATGGAAGCCTCGGCCGCGCGCACGTCGCTGGCGTTCACCGTGCCGGCGGACACCACGGAGCGCCTGCGCGTCTATGTCGTGGTGCCCGAGAAGGCCGCCCGTCCGCAATCGTTTGCCTTCCGGCTGGAAGCGCAGGCCGCAGACGGACAGGAGGCTGCGGGCGACCGCGTGAAGACCGAATTTGCCGCTCCGGCCGCCGCCTTGAGCCCGGTGGATGGCGCCCCGCAATGATGCCCCTCATGATCCCGCAGGCAGGAGCCGCAGGCCGATGACCCAGTCTGTTGAAGGCCATTCCACGCATGGTTCCATCGCGCGCAGGCGCCCACCGCGCGCGTTTACCGGACGGCACATGGCGGTCATTCTGGTCACGTTCTTTGGCGTGGTGATCGCGGTCAATGTGCTGATGGCGCGGCTGGCCAGTGCGACGTTCGGCGGGACGGTGGTCGAGAATTCCTATGTCGCCAGCCAGCATTTCAACGGCTGGCTCGACGAGGCACGCGCGCAACGCAAGCTGGGCTGGAAGGGCGCCCTCGCGCGCGGAAGCGATGGCGGGCTGGAGGTGGTACTGTCTGACGCGCAAGGGCGCGCGCTCGAAGGGGCGCGCGTGACGGCGCTGGCCGAGCATCCGCTGGGCCTGCGCGACGATATCGCGGTTACGCTCCATGCGGTGGGGGCCGGGCGTTATGAGGCAAGGCTGCCTGCCGGGCGCTGGCGGATCAAGCTGACGGTGCGTCATGGCGGCGCGCTCTGGCGCATGGTCGGAGATGTCGCATGAGCCGGGTGGCAAGTCTGGAGCCGGGCGCAGGCGGGGGCGGGGCTGAAACTGGCGCGCCGGTGCAGACCGCGCTGTCGGTGCCGGGCATGCATTGCGCGGGCTGCATGGGCAAAGTCGAGCGGGCGCTTGCCGCCGTGCCGGGGGTAGAGGCCGCCCGCGCCAACCTGACCGCGCGCAGCGTGGGGGTCGTCCACGATCCGCAGGTCGGCGTGCCCGCGCTGGTCGAGGCGCTGGCCGGGGCCGGATTTGCCGCCCAGCCCCGTGCGAGCGTGACCGATCAGGCCCCTTCGGCGGTGCGGCCCCTGCTCGCGCCGCTGGCCGTGGCGGGCTTTGCCTGCATGAATGTCATGCTGTTGTCGGTCAGCGTGTGGTCGGGGGCAGGGGGCGCCACGCGCGACCTGTTCCACTGGCTTTCCGCGCTCATCGGGGTTCCGGCGATTGTTTATGCCGGGCGTCCGTTCTTCGCTTCGGCGTGGAGCGCGCTGCGGCGCGGGCGGACCAACATGGACGTGCCGATCTCCATCGGGGTCACGCTGGCGACCGCGCTCTCGTTCTATGAAACGGTGACCCACGGGGCCGAAGCCTGGTTCGACGGCACCCTGATGCTGCTGCTGTTCCTGCTGGCGGGCCGCGCGCTCGACGCGATGATGCGCGACCGCGCCCGCGCCGGGGTCGATGCCCTGCTGCGTCAGGCCGCGCCCGGCGCGATGGTGGTGAGCGAGGCGGGCGTGCTCGACTGGGTGGCGGCCGCCGATCTGGCGCCGGGCATGGTCATGCGCGTGGCGGCAGGCGAACGGCTGGCTGCCGATGGCGTGGTCGTGGCGGGCACCAGCCGCCTTGATCGCTCGCTGTTGACCGGCGAAAGCGCGACGGTCGCTGCCGGGCCGGGCGAGAGCGTCCATGCCGGTACGCTCAATGTCGAGGCGCCGCTCGACGTGCGGGTTCTGGCGATTGGCGAGGATACCGCGCTGGCCGAGATCGCGCGGTTGATGGAGGCCGCCGGACAGTCGCGCTCGCGCTATGTACGCATCGCCGACCGGGCCTCGCGGCTCTATGCCCCGGCGGTTCACAGCCTTGCCGCGCTCACGTTTGCCGGATGGATGCTGGCCGGGGCCGGGTTCTATCATGCGCTGGTCATCGCGATTGCGGTGCTGATCATCACGTGCCCTTGCGCGCTCGGGCTGGCCGTGCCGGTGGCGCAAGTCGTGGCGGCGGGCGCGCTGATGAAGCGGGGCATTCTCGTCAAGGACGGCTCGGCCCTCGAACGGCTGGCCGAAGTGGACCGCGCGCTGATCGACAAGACCGGTACGCTTACCCAAGGACGCCCGGTGCCCGACCCGGCGGCGATTGCCGCGCTGGGCGGGACGGAAGCGGGCATTGCCCTCGCGCTTGCCAGCCACAGCCGCCATCCGCTCTCGCAGGGGCTGGCCCAGGCGCTCGCCGCGCGCGGGGTGCGGGCCGAGCCGCTCGACGCGGTGGAGGAAGTCGCCGGGCGGGGCATGAGCGCGACATGGAACGGGATGCCAGTCTCGCTCGGGCGTCCAGCCAGTTCGACAGGCGGCATGGCCGCCGCGCTGGCCATTGGCAGCGATCCGGTGCGGCTGATCGGCTTTTCCGATGCCTTGCGCCCCGATTGCGCGGCGGCACTGGCTGCGCTCGGCAAGCTGGGCATCGAATGCTCGATCCTCTCGGGCGATACGACCGAGGCCGTGTCTGCCGTGGCGCGGGCCACCGGACTGACCGCGCAGGCCAATGCCTCCCCGCAGGACAAGCACGAGGCCATCGCGCGGCTTGAGCAGGCCGGGCGCCATGTGCTGATGGTGGGCGATGGGCTCAACGATGGGCCCGCGCTGGCCGCGGCCCATGCCTCGATCGCGCCGGGCAGCGCCAGCGATGTCGGGCGGCAGGCCGCCGACGTGGTGTTCACCGCCGGTTCGCTCATGGCCCTGCCGCGCAGTGTTCGCATGGCGCGGCGCACGATGCGCGTGGTGCGGCAGAATTTCGCGATGGCGATTGCCTACAACCTGCTGGCCGTGCCGCTGGCCATGGCCGGGCTGGTCACGCCGCTGATCGCGGCGGTGGCGATGTCGACATCCTCGCTGATCGTGGTGGCCAATTCGCTGCGGCTTTCACTGGGCGGGGCGTCGGGGAATGACGCCGGGAAAGAGGGGCGGGCATGACCTCGCTGGCCTTCCTGATCCCGATTGCGCTGGGTCTGGGGCTGCTGGGGCTGGCGGCCTTTTTCTGGGCGTTGCGCAAGGGGCAGTTCGTCGACCTCGACGGGGCCGCCGCGCGCATCCTGATCGATGACGAGGACGAGGTAAGCGACGGCTCGGGGAGGCCTGCCCAGTGAGGTCTGCACGGTGAGGCGCGAGCGACGCCTCGGGATCATTGCGGCAGCCTCGCTGGTGGCGGTCGGGCGGCTTGCGCTTCCCGCGCCGGTTCAGGCGCAGGACGGGACCGTTCCGGGGATCGCCGTGCCGGTCTGTGGCGAGCCGGGGCATTTTGTCGTGCTGGGGACGGCAGGGCGCGCGAAGATTGGCGGGCGGGGCGGGACGCCTGCCCGGAAACCGGGCGATTCCGGCCCCGCGCCGTGTTGCACGATTTGCCATAGCGCAATGCGCAAGCGGGCAGGCGGGGCTAGTTGTTGCGACGAGGAGGATGATCCCGATGTCGCATGATGCAGGCCCAGCTGCGCAGATCACTACCGCTATTGCCCCCAATACTCCCCCCAATGCCTCGCGGTTTCCTGCTTCGAACGCCGGTTCGGGCGAGCGGTTTGCCGACTGGATCTGGTATCCCGAATTGCTGGCCCGGCCCGTGCCGCGCTACACCAGCTATCCCACGGCGGCCGAATTTGCAGATGCGCCGATGGAAGAGGCCCAGCGGGCCGGGCTGGCCGCGCTGTCGGGCCCTGTCTCGCTCTATCTGCACATCCCCTATTGCCAGGAAATCTGCTGGTATTGCGGCTGCAACACCGGGGCGGCCAATCGCGGATCGCGCCTTTCGGGCTATCTTTCGGCGCTCCATCGCGAGATCGAACTGGTTGCCCGTGCCATCGGGCCCGACGCCAGGGTCACCCGCATCGCCTTTGGCGGGGGGAGCCCCAACGCGATTTCGCCGACCGATTTCGTGCGGCTGATCGATACGCTCACGCTCAATTTCCAGCTCAACCGCCCGGTTCTTTCGGTCGAACTCGATCCGCGCAGCCTGATCCCGCAATGGTTTACCGCACTGCGCGGCGTGGGGGTGATCAAGGCCAGCCTGGGCGTGCAGACGTTCGATCCGCGCGTGCAGGCCGCGATTGGCCGTGTCCAGCCCGAAGCAGACATTGCCCGCGCGATGGATGGCTTGCGCGCGGCGGGTGTCGATTCGATCAATTTCGACATGATGTACGGGCTCCCCCATCAGGACGAGGACGTGCTCGCGCGCAGTCTGGCCACGGCCATCGCCATGAAGCCCGACCGGATGGCGCTGTTCGGCTATGCCCATGTCCCCCATGTGATCCCGCGCCAGCGGCGGATCGATGCCGCCGCGCTGCCCGGCCAGCGCGCGCGCTTTGCCATGGCCGCGCAAGGCTCGGCCCAGTTGCGCGCGGCGGGGTACGAGACGATCGGTTTTGATCATTTCGCGCTGCCCCACGATGCTATGGCCCGCGCGCGCCATGCCGGCACGCTGCGTCGCAATTTTCAGGGGTTTACCGATGATGCCGCGCCGGTTCTGGTCGGGCTGGGGGCGTCCTCGGTCAGCCAGTGGCCGGGGCTGCTGGTCCAGAACGAGAAGAACGCCGGGCGTTATCGCGAGGCGATCGAGGCCGGTCGCCTGCCCGGCACGCGCGGGGTGGTCCAGACCGCCGAGGACCAGCGCCGCGCCGCGCTGATCGAGGCCCTGCTGTGTCAGGAGGCGGTCGACCTGCCAGCAGACATCCGCGAGGCCATCGCGCCCGATCTCGATCCGTTCATCGCGCGCGGCCTTGCCCGTCTGGAAGGGGGGCGGCTCGAACTCCTGCCCGGCAGCGAGCCCTATCACCGCTCCGTCGCGGTCCTGCTCGACGCCTATCGCGGACAAGGCCATCAGTTCAGCTCGGCCGTCTGATAAGGATTTCTTGTCTGAGGAAATAGCTATGCGTTCCCCCGCGAGGCGGGTGCACAACGCGCAACTTAGCCGCTAGTCTCCCCGCCTGCCTGATGCAGCGCGCCCGCCCGATTTTCCGGGCGCGCGTCTTGCCTCGCTTGCCAGCTTATGGGGAGAGTTCATGAAGCCTATCGAAGCCATCATGCGCACCGCGCCGGTCATTCCCGTGCTGGTGATCGATGATCTGGCCCATGCCCTTCCGGTGGCCCGTGCGCTCGTCAAGGGCGGGCTGCGTGTTCTCGAAGTGACCTTGCGCACCCCCGCCGCGCTGGAGGCGATCACCGCGATGAAGGCCGTTGAAGGCGCCATCGTGGGCGCGGGCACCGTCACCAACCCGGCGGACCTCAAGAGCGCGATCGACGCGGGCGCCGAATTCATCGTCTCGCCCGGCCTGACCGAGCGCCTCGGTCAGGCGGCGGTGGAATCGGGCATCCCGTTCCTGCCCGGCACGGCCAATGCCGCCGACATCATGCGCGGGCTCGACCTCGGGCTCACCCATTTCAAGTTCTTCCCTGCCTCGACTTCGGGTGGCCTGCCCGCGCTCAAGGCGCTTGCCGCGCCCTTCTATCAGGCGCGCTTTTGTCCGACCGGCGGGATCAGCGCGGCCACCGCGCCCGAATGGCTCGGCTTTGACCGAGTGCTCTGCGTGGGGGGCAGCTGGGTCGTGCCCAAGGGCGTGCCCGACGAGGCCGAAATCGAGCGTCTTGCACGCGAAGCCTCGACTCTCGGCAAGGACTGAGCGAGGACATACATGGTGCAGCGCAAAAAGACGCGGCCATCAACAAAAACGGCGTCACGCTCAGGGACCGGTGCGGCGCCGCAGGCTGAAGGGGGATTTCGCGCGATGAAGACTGTCGCAAAGCTCAGGGATCGTTTGCGAAAGCTTCATGAGCGGACGGCTGAAACGCCGCTGTTCAATCCCGTGTTCCAGTTGAGCCACGATCTCTCGCGCGAGCTGGAAAATGGCGGGATCGGGCTCGACGACATGGAGAGCCTCGTCGCCGAGCTGGAGTGTGAGGCGCTGCAAAGCCGTGCCGCGCGCCTGCGCCGCCTGCTCGCGCCGACCAGCCCGGACGAGAACCTGGCCCGTGTTGCCGCCCTCCTCAACGAGGAAGACAGCTTCAGCGAGTTCCGCGCCCGCTGGGAAAAGCCGCTGCTTCACGCGGTCTTTACCGCGCATCCCACGTTCCTGCTCAATCCGGCGCAGGCCGATGCCGTGGCCAGCGCCGCGCTGGCCGACGATCCGCTGGCTGCAACCGTTTGCACCGTGCCCACGCAGGCGCCCGCGATCACGCTCGAATTCGAGCATGGCGAGGTCTGCGACGCGATCGAGCGGGCAGGCGCCGCGCGCGACCGCATCAATGCGACCCTGCTGGCCCATGCGCATCAGCGCTGGCCGGGCCGCTGGCTCGATTTCCGCCCGCTGCCGTTCCGTTTCGCCACCTGGGTCGGCTATGACATGGATGGCCGGACCGACATCGGCTGGCACACGTCGATTTCGTTCCGCCTGCAAGAAAAGGCGCGCCGTCTGGGGACGTATGCCTCGGGCCTGCGCAGCCTTGCGCCCGAGCACGCGCTGCTTGCCACGCTCGATGCGGCGCAGGTCCATGCCAGCGAGATGGCCGCGCTCTTCGCCCAGCCGCTCACCGCGCCCGAGGCGCTCTCGCAGGCGGCCAACCGCCTGACCGCCGATGATCCGGCCAAGCTGCTCAGCCTCAAGCCGCTGATCGCAGTGCTCGAAGCCGATGCGGCGGCGGCCACCGATGCCGACGTGGCCGTGGGCCTTGCCACGCTGGCCGGGGCCATGCGCGCCGACGGGCTGGGCATGGGCTGGATCCACTTCCGCGTGAACGCCTCGCAGTTGCACAACGCGCTGCGCCGCCGGATCGACCCGGAAGGCACGCTCGACATCGCCAGCAAGAGCGCGATCTCGCGCCTGCGCGAACTGCTCGCCGAAGTGAAGCCGCTGCGCGTCAACTTTGCCGCGCTGGCCATCGAGACCTCGACCGCGATGCGCCAGTTTCTGGCCATGGCGCAGATCATCCACCACATCGATGCCGATGCGCCGATCCGCATGCTGATTGCCGAGTGCGAACAGCCCCAGACGGTGCTGGCCGCGCTCTATTTCGCCAGGCTGTTCGGGATCGACGACAAGGTCGACGTTTCGCCGCTGTTCGAGACGGAAACCGCGCTTGAACACGGGGGGCGTTTCCTCGAAGCCCTGCTGGCTGAAGAAGCCTATCGCGCCTATGCGCGCGGGCGCGGGCGGGTTTCGATCCAGACCGGCTTTTCCGATGCGGGCCGCTTCATCGGCCAGATCCCGGCGGCGCTGGCGATCGAGCGCCTTCAGGGCCGTCTGGCCGAGGCGATGGTTGCCAACGGGCTGACCGACGTGGCCGCGCTGGTGTTCGACACCCATGGCGAATCGATGGGCCGCGGCGCCCACCCGGCCGGTTTTGCCGACCGTTTGACCTGGCCGCTGAGCGGCTGGGCGCGCCGCCGCTTCACCAAGGCGGGCATCAGGCTTGAGGCCGAGGCCAGCTTCCAGGGCGGCGATGGCTACCTGTTCTTCCGCAACGAGGAACTGGCGCTGGCCACGCTCGCGCGGATCACCGAAGTCGAGACGAGCCTGCTCGCCCCGGTCGAGCGCGATCCGTTCTATGCGCGCACCGACCTCAGCCTCGACTTTTATCGTGCGATCCGCCGCGTCCAGCGCGACCACCTCAAGAGCGCGACCTATGCCCGCGCGGTGACCGCCTTTGGCCTGGGCATGCTCACGCCCACCGGCAGCCGCGTTTCGCGCCGCCAGTCCGACATCGCGGCGGACCGTTCGATGAGCCTGCGCCAGATCCGCGCGATCCCGCACAACGCGATCCTCCAGCAGATCGGCTATCCGGTCAACGTGATCGCGGGCGCGGGCACGGCGGCGGGCGACGAGATGGAATCGATTGCCGAACTGCTCGGCCAGTCGGAGCGCGGGCGCCAGCTCGTGCGGCTGCTGCGCGCGGCCAATGGCCTTGCCTCGATCAAGACCGTGGCCGCCCATGGCGAACTGTTCAATTCGGCCTATTGGGCCAGCCGCCCCTATCGCGGCACGGAAACCCAGCTCGAACAGGCGTGCATGGCGCTTGCCGAATATCTGACCAAGGATGACCGCTCGGGCGTGTTCCGCCGCCTGACCTCGCGCCTGCGGGTGGACTGGATGAAGCTCCACCGCCTGCTGGCGCTGGTGCCCGGAACGGCTTCGAGCCGCGATCTGGTGACCGATGCGGAGCGGCGCAATATCGGCCTGCTTCAGGCCGTGCGCCTGTCGTTGCTGATGCACATGTTCCTGCGCGCGGTGCAGGTGCCACCGTTCTCGCGCTCGAACGATGTGAGCCGCGACGACGTGCTCGAAATGGTGCTTTCGCTGCGGGTCGACGATGCCCTCGCGCAGTTGCGCCGGGCCTATCCGGCGGCAAGCCCGGAAGTGGGCGATTTCTGCGTCGATGAACCCAGCGACTTCCCCGACCATGCGGGCGAGGATTATGGCGCGATCCGTGCGCGCTTCATCGACCCGATCGAGCGGGCCCATGCGCTCAACTTGCGCGTGGCGGTGGCCATCGCCAACTATTTCGGCGCCCACGGCTGAAACAGGATCGACTGGTGGCGGCGCCTGTTTTTTCAGGCCGCCACCAGTCCTGACAACAAGTTGCGGGCCGGGGATTCAAGGGCCGGTCCACTGAACGCCGGATCATCAAACAGGGTCCGGCTCACCCGTGCCGGATCGAGGCCGAAAGTCTCGGCGGCGGCTTGCGTGATCAGGCTGTCGAGCCCGAGCGTGGGGCGCAAGTCGCGTCCGTCGAGAAGCTGCGCCGGGGCAAGACCCGGCCAGTCGGCGATCACCCGCCCGCCTTTGACGGCCCCGCCCAGCAGCATGGCCACCGCCCCCGTGCCATGATCGGTGCCGCCCGTGCCATTGGCGGCGGCGGTGCGGCCAAATTCGGTGGCGACGAGCACGGTGGTCTGTGCCCAGACATCTGTGCCCAATCCGGCTTGCAGCGCGGCGATCAGGCTGTCGAGCGCGCGCAGCCGGTCGGTCAGGTGCCCGGCCTGTCCGCTGTGGGTATCCCAGCCGCCGGTTTCGAGCATGGCGATGCGCGGACCCGAGGCGCGCGCGAGGAAAGTGGCGGCCATCTGGCCGAAGGTGGCCGCATCCTGACGGACTTTGCCCGGATCGAGCGGCATGGCCTCGCGCGCGGCGGCCCAGAGCGGGGCGAGCTGGGCGTCGTGGGCGTAGAGCGTGGTGAGCCGGGCGATCAGGTCGTCGGGGGGGAGGGCCATGCCGGTCGGCGCGGCGGATTCGACCGCATGGGCCCCGCGCAGGGCCAGCGGGACAGTGGGCGCGAGGGCCAGGCCGGGAGGGGTTCCGGGCATCAGGGCCAGCAGGCGGTTGAGCCAGCCGTCCTGCCGGGCATAGGGCCGCGTCCCGCCGGTTTCGAGCACGTTCTGGCCATCGAAATGCGAACGGTCGCGATAGGGCGAGGCAACGGCATGGACGAACAGCGCCTGCCCTTGGCCATAGAGCTGCGCGACATGGGGCAGCGCCGGATAGAGCGCGAAGAACCCGTCGAGCCGGTGACATTGGGCAAGATCGGGCGTCAGCTCGCTGCGCAGGCCCATCAGCGCGGGGTCGCCTTGCGGGATCACCGTGGCCAGACCATCGGCGGCGCCGCGCTGGATGATGAACACGAAGCGGCGGTCGGTGGCGGCGCGGGCGAAGGTCATGCGTGGGGCAAAGAGCAGCGGGCCTGCTGCACCAAGGGCGACGAAGCGGCGGCGGGTGAGAGGCAGCGGCATCGGGCTATCTCCGCAGGAAATCGGGCGAGACGAGCAGGAGCGCGAGCGCGCTGGCCGGGCTTTCGGCCCGCGCGATTTCGGCCAGGGTTGCCGGCGCGCAGGCGCCGGGGAGCAGCAGGGGCGCGAGGCGGCGCGCGTCGTGCGCGGGATCGCGCGGGGTCTGGCTGGCAAGGCGCTGGGCAATTTCGACCCGCCGCAACAGGGCATTGCTGGCCGCCCAGCTGGCGGTGGTATCGTCCCATCCGGCGGGCGAGCCGGGTTTCCACACCGGCTGGCCGAGTTTTTCGAGCATGCCCGCGATGCGCTCTGCGGGAAGGGCATCGGTATCGAGGCCGCGCAGGGCCGAGACCAGCCAGTCCCACGGCGTCTTGAACTTGAGCGGGACGGGTGCCCAGACTTCGGGGCTGTCGATGAGGGCGGCATAGAGCGCGGGAAGGTCGCCGCGCCCTTGCGTGAAGGCGCGGGACAGGCGCTCGACGAGGGCCGGGGGCGGGGTGTCCCCGGCGAAATGGCGGGCCATTTTGGTGGCGATGTGGGTGGCGGTCTGCGGCGCGTGGGCGAAAGTGGTGAAAGCTTGCGCGGCCTGGCTTTCGCCGGTTCCGGGGGGATAGGTGCGGCCCATGATCGTGCGCGGGCCCGGCTCGTGGCGGGCGGGGCGGAAGCGGAAGGCGATGGGCACGGTGCCGTCGGGCGTGCCGGGCTGGCCAAGGCCATCGAGCGTCCATCCGGTCATCGCGCGGGCCAGTTCGGTCACGTCGGCCTGGGTATAGCCCGAGCGCACGCCCAGCGTGTGGAGTTCCATGATCTCGCGCGCGAGGTTCTCGTTGAGGCCGGGGGCCTTGCGCCCCGCTGCTGCGGCGCGGGTTGAAGCGGGGCTGTGGGGGCCGGTCGAGGGAACCTGATTGAGGTAGACCAGCATGGCCGGGTGGCGTTCGACGGCCTGGAGCATGGTCTCGAACCGGCCCAGCACATGGGGGCGGATCGCCTCGCGCTCGAAGGCTCCGGCAAGGGCCATGACTTGCGTGTTGTCGGCCGAGACGGCGAAGTGGTTGGACCAGAAATGGACCATGCGCTCGACGAAGGGGGCGGGGGTGGCGCGCGCGCTGGCCATGCGGGCGCCGATTTCCTGCTGATAGAGCGCCCTGATCGCCGTGGCGGGGGCTTGGGGGGCCTGCTTGCGCGCGGCCAGCCAGCCCTGAAGCGCGGCTCTTGCGTCGGGCAGGGTGGCAAAGGGGGCGGGGGCGATCTCGAAGCGGGCGAACTGGTCTTTGAGCGCGCGGGCCGGATCGGCGGGAGGCAGATCTTCGGGGCGCGCGCCAAGGCCGAAGCGGTTGAGGGCGATTGCGCCGGGAGAGAGGGAGGGAGCCGCCATGCCCGGAATTGGTGCCCCTTGCGGCTGAACCGCAGATGACTTGCGCACCCTGCGCTGCGCAGCATTCGCCGCCGATTTGGCAGTATGAGGCGGGGCAGGGGGGATCAGGAGTTCTACGAAGACCCCGCAGCAACAAATATCCGCCCCTCTATCCTATGCAGAATCCGGAAAACAGGCCCGAGAGGCTGCTTAGAGGCTGCATAGAGGACGCGTTCATGTTGAAATCATTTGCGATGCTACGCTCGGTCAAAGGCAAGATCGCGGTCATGGCCGGGGCCTGTATCGTTATCGCCTTTGCTGTTCTCGTCGCATACAGCACGTTTTCGACGTTCCGTACGCACAGTTACGTCAACAGCCGTGTGTCCGACATGATCAGCGGGCAGGTCAACGAGAACCTGCAAAACCGGGCCGATGCCGAGGCGCGGTTCATCAAGTCCGAACTCGACACGGCCTTCGATGCGGCGCGCAACATGGCCAACAGCTTCGAGCAGATGGCCGCACCGGGCGCCTCGGGCACGCCGATGGGCGAGCGGCGCGCCCAGTTCAACGCGGTGCTGCGCAACGTGCTCGAACACAATCCGCGCTTCAACGGCACCTATTCGGCCTGGGAGCCCAATGGCCTCGATGGCAACGATGGCGCGCATGTCAACGACACTGCGATGGGGTCGGACGCCACCGGGCGTTTCCTGCCCTACTGGACGCGCGCGGCGAACGGCAACATCGCCATCCAGCCGCTCGTCGAATATGACAGCAGCGCGCGCCATCCCAACGGCCTCGTCAAGGGCGCCTGGTACATCAACCCCCACAACACCCACCGCGAGAACCTGCTCGGGCCGCTGCCTTATATCGTGCAGGGCAAGCAGGTCTATCTGGCGACGATGTCGGTTCCGGTCATGATCAACGGCCAGTTCCGCGGGGTGGCCGGGGCCGACTACAATCTCGATTTCCTCCAGACCCTTGCCAATCAGGTCAGCAAGTCGCTCTATGGCGGCAAGAGCACCGTGGCGGTGATCAACGACAGCGGGCTGATCGTGGCCAACAGTGCCAATCCGGCAACCATCGGGGGCGCCGCGTCGCAGGCCAATCCGGCCTGGGCGAACAGTGCAAGCATCATCGCGGCGGGCAAGTCGGTCGTGCTCGATGATCCCAAAAGCGAAAACCTCCAGGTCTATGCGCCGATCCGCATTGGCCGTGTCGATGCATCGTGGGCGGTGCTGATCTCGGTTCCGCGCGCGATGGTCATGGCCGATGCCCAATTGCTGTCCGACCAGCTTGGCCGCCGTTCGGGCGTGGACACCCTGCTGCAACTGGTGATCGGCATGGGCATCGCGGCGGTCGCCATCTTCATGACATGGCGCATGGCATCGAGCGTGGCCCAGCCGATCAGCGGCTGCGCGCAGTTTGCCGAAGGGATCGCCCAGGGCAACCTCAACCAGCAACTGGCCATCGAGCAGGCCGATGAAGTGGGCACGCTGGCCGAGGCGCTGCGCAAGATGCAGCACGACTTGCGCACCAGCATCGAGCGCACCACGCAGGATCAGGCGAGCACCCGGCTTGTCGTCGATACTGTGTCCAAGAACCTCGAACGGCTGGCCAATGGCGACCTGACCGCCCAGATCGTCGAGAATTTCTCGCCCGAATTTGCCGACGTGAAGCGGCACTTCAATGGCGCGGTTTCCTCGTTGCACAGGATCATGCGTTCGGTCGAAGACAGCAGCCGGACGATCAGCATCGGCGTTGGCGAGATCAACCAGGCTTCGATCGATCTGGCCAATCGCACCGAAACCGGCGCGGCCCGCCTCGAACAGACCGCATCGGCGATGAATTCGGTGACCGCGATCGTGCGTAAGACCGCCGAAAACGCCGCAGAAGCGCGCCGCGCGATCATCTCGACCGACCAGCAGGCGGTCGACGGGGGCGGGGTGGTCCGCAATGCGGTGACCGCGATGGGCGAGATCGAGCGGTCGGCTTCCGAGATCAACCAGATCATCGGGGTGATCGACGGCATCGCCTTCCAGACCAACCTGCTCGCGCTCAACGCGGGGGTCGAGGCCGCGCGCGCGGGCGATGCGGGCAAGGGCTTTGCGGTGGTGGCGAGCGAAGTGCGCTCGCTGGCCATGCGCAGCGCCGAGGCCGCGCAGGACATCAAGAACCTGATCAACGCCAGTTCGCAGCAGGTGACGCAAGGGGTGACGCTGGTGGCCGAGACCGGCAGCGCGCTCGAACACATCATCGAGCAGATCGGGGGCCTGCGCAAAACCATCGACGAGATCGCCAATTCGGCCGAAGTCCAGGCCCGCGATCTGGCCGAGATCAACACCGTGGTCAGCGAAATGGAGCGCATGACCCAGCAGAACGCGGCCATGGTCGAGGAAAGTACGGCGGCCGCGCGCAGCCTCAACGATCAGGCTCGCACGCTCGATTCGGCGATTGGCCGGTTCAACATGGGCGGCGGGCACCAGCAGTCCGGCTTCGACCGCCACGCCGCCTGAGGGCGCGCGCGGGCGCAGCGAAGCTGGCCCGGACAGGCGTAAAAAAACAGGGCTCCGGTCAGGCCGGGGCCCTGTTTTTGTGTCCGGGAGAATTAGCGGCGTAGCTTGTGCGGATGGGCGGGGGCCGCGAAGATCGCGCCTGCCGACAGGCGGCTGCCGCGCAGGACCAGCATGACCCTGTCGCCCGCTTCGAGGCGCACGTCTTCGCCCGGATGGCGGATTTCCTGTCCGTTCGCGCGGTCGATCCGCACGATGAAATAGGCGCCCTTGCCGCGCCGTTCGGCCTCGCGGACGCTCGCACCGACCAGCGCGCTGCCCGCCGGGCAGGCGACGACTTCGAGGTCGAGCCCGAAATCGACGAACTGGCGCTTGACCTCGCCCATCGGCGGCGTTTCCGCCAGCGCCGGGGCCGTGCCGGGAAACAGGATCAGTTCGGTGATGCGTTCGGCGCCGATGTGGGTGGGCAGGACGACCTTGTCGGCCCCGGCGTGGAACAGCTTGCTTTCGGTGCTCGGCGCCTCGCCGCGGGCGATGATCTGGATATCGGGGTTGAGGCTGCGCGCCGAGAGGGTGATGAACACATTGGTCGCATCATCGGGCAGGACGCTGGCCAGAACGCGGGCATGGGTGACCCCGGCCTGTTTGAGGATGTCCTCGTTGGTGGCTTCGCCAAGGAGGGTCAGGTAGCCGCGCGAGCGGGCTTCCTCGGCCCGGATGGGCGTGCGTTCGAGGATCAGGAACGGGTGCTTTGCTTCGGACAGGGCGCGCGCCAGTTGCACGCCGATGCGGCCATAGCCACAGATGATGGTATGGCCTGACAGCCGCTCGATTTCGTTATGCATGCGCTCTAGCCCCAGAAGACGGCGAAACTGGAACAGGGTGAAGACCTGTACGAGCGCGCCGGTGAGCACGATCATCCCCGTGCAGCCCAGTACGATCGTCATCGTCGTCCACAGCCGCAGGAACGTCGAGTCGATCGGGCGGACTTCGCCATAGCCGACCGAAAAGATCGTGAGCAGCACCATGTAGGCCGCATCGCCCAGCGGCCAGCCGGCGCGGACATACCCGATCGTGGAAACCGCAAAGACCCCCGCGACAAAGAGCAGCGTGCCCGCCAGCAGCCGCAAGGGCGACCCCAGCACGCTGCTGGCGCCTTGCGAGAAGGCCGATTCACCAGCAGGCCCGGATGCGGGCCTTGCTGTTGGCGGTACGGCTGGTCTCGCGGCGGATCTGTCGGTGTCGCGCTTGGCCATGGTCGTTGTCCGGGGCTCTCTTTGCCCCCTCGCGCAGCGCCTGTCCAGCAAGGCTTGCCCGGCGGGGTGGCCAGCGTGCGCGCGCCATGAAAAAAGGGCGCATCCGATCGGGATGCGCCCTTTTTTGTAAAGCATTGCAACGGTTTCCCGCAGCCTTGCAGTTTGACCGGAGCCTTGCTGTCCGGCTGGCCTTACTTGGGGGCCAGCACCATCAGCATCTGGCGGCCTTCCATGCGCGGGAAGGCTTCGACCTTGGCGATCTCCACCACGTCTTCCTGCACGCGCTTGAGCAGGTTCATGCCCAGCTGCTGGTGCGAAAGCTCGCGCCCGCGGAAGCGCAAGGTCACCTTCACCTTGTCCCCGTCTTCGAGGAAGCGGTGCACGTTGCGCAGCTTCACGTCGTAGTCGTGGTCATCGATGTTCGGACGCATCTTGATCTCCTTGATCTCCTGCGTCTTCTGGCTCTTGCGGGCGAGGTTCGCCTTCTTCTGCGCCTCGTAGCGGAACTTGCCCACGTCGAGGAACTTGCACACCGGCGGATCGGCGTTGGGCGAGACTTCGACCAGGTCGAGACCCACGTCGGCTGCCTGTTCGATCGCTTCGCGCGTGTACAACACGCCAAGATTTTCGCCGTTCTCGTCAATCACGCGCACCTTGGGCACGTTGATCATGTGATTGTAGCGAGGGCCGCTCTTGACGGGGGGCGCCAACATGCGCCGGGGCGGGGGAGCTATAGTGTGTTCTCCTGAACGTTGATCCGGTGTGGTCGTGTCTTGGGAAAGACTCAACGCGCGCTCATATCATAATGGCGCGACAGATAAAGGGCCTTGGTGCCCAATCTGGGGGGCAATCATGCGCATTTCAAGCCGCCTGGGCCCGCCAGAGTGGGAAATGGGCCACACGGGCGGCTGTCGGCACCAGCGCGGTGATGGTTTGCGCCGGTTGCAGGGCCGCGATCAGCGCCGGATGGGCCGCGTCGAGCCCCCCGGTCAGCGCGCCGAAGGCCGGGAGAATCAGCTTGCGCTCGCTCATCACCGCGCAAGGCCGGGTGACCGTGCGCCCGCGCGCGGGAACCCGCAGGCGCGGATGGAAATGGCCCGAGAGTTCGGGGGCAGGCTCGCCGGGGCGGGCCTCGTGGCGCAGGACGATGCCGCGCAGGGCCACCTCGGGCAGCATTGTTCCGGGGGCGGCGCCATCTTTTTCGTCATGATTGCCGGTGATCCACACCCAGTCCAGCCGGTGGGCGAGATCGGCCAGCAGATCGGCCGCCACCGCATCGAGCCGGGCGGGCCCTTGCGCATCGTGGAAATTGTCGCCCAGGCACAGCACGCGCGCGGCATTGGTGGCACGGGCAAGGGCATCGATCCGCCCAAGCGTTTCGCGGCTGTCGTAAGGGGGGAGCATCTGTCCGGTGCGGGCAAACCAGCTCGCCTTTTCAAGGTGAAGGTCAGCCACCAGCAGCGCGCGTTCGGCAGGCCAGAACAGCGCGCGCGCAGGGCCCATGAGCCATTCGTGTCCGGCAAATTCGAACGGTGCGAACGAAAGGGGAACCATGAGCCCCTCTTGCCCCGGCCCCGCCGATTTGGCAAGCGCGACACCCAAGGAGATCGCATTGACCGACTGGACTGACCAAACCGCCCGCGCCCGCGCCTGGTTCGAATCCTTGCGCGACCGCATCTGCGGCGCCTTCGAGGCGATCGAGGCCGAAGCGGGCAGCGATGCGCGCTTTTCCTATCGCCCCTGGGCGCGTGAGCATGATGGCGAGCCGGTCGAGAACGGCGGGGGCGGCGTGCAGGGCCTGATGAAGGGCCGGGTGTTCGAGAAAGTCGGCGTCAATGTCTCGACCGTCCACGGCACGTTCAGCCCCGAATTTGCTCGCACGATCAACGGCGCGGACCCGGAAAACCCGACCTTCACGGCCACCGGCATCAGCCTTGTCGCGCATATGGCCAATCCGCATGTCCCCGCCGTCCACATGAACACCCGCTTCCTGACCACCAGCAAGGCGTGGTTTGGCGGGGGGGGCGACCTCAACCCGCCGATCCCCTATGCGGACGACACCGCTGATTTCCACGCGCGCTTCCAGGCGGCCTGCGATGCGCACGATCCGGCCTATTACCCGCGCTTCAAGGCCTGGGCCGACGATTACTTCTTCCTCCCCCACCGCAAGGTCCATCGCGGCGTGGGCGGGATTTTCTACGATCACCTCGAATGTGCCGACGAAGCCGCCTTCGAGGCCAATTTCGCATTCACCCGCGACGTGGGCGAGGCCTTCCTCGACATTTATCCGCGCCTCGTGCGGCGGCGGATGGGCAGCGCGTTTACGCCGCAGGACGAGACCGCCATGCTCGAATGGCGCGGGCGCTATGCCGAATTCAACCTCGTCTACGACCGGGGCACGCTGTTCGGCCTCAAGACGGGCGGCAATATCGACGCGATCCTGATGAGCCTGCCCCCGCGCGCGGTGTGGAGCTGATGGCTATTGCGGAAAACGGCGCGCGCCTTGCGCCCGGATTCCATGCGCTGGCGGCCGGCGATCTGGCGGCGGTGGTCACTGCGCTCGAAATGCGCGAAGCGCCCGCCAGCTTGCGGCGGCTGGTGCCGGAACAGGATGTGCCCTTGCAACTCGTGCGCTGGAAGGCGCCCGATCTGGCCAAATATCGCCTGCTGTTTCGCCGGGTGGGGGCCAGGTGGCTGTGGTGGTCGCGCCTCGCGCTCGACGATGCGGCGCTGGGCGCGATCATCCACGATCCTCAGGTCCACGTCTTTGCCGTGGCCGACCGGGCGGGTGTCGAAGTGGGGATGCTCGAACTCGATTTCCGCAAGGCGGGCGAGGCCGAGATCGCCTTTTTCGGCCTGATCCCCGGCGCGACGGGCAAGGGCTTTGGCAAGTGGCTGATGCGTCGGGCCTTGCAGATGGCCTGGGGCGACAAGGATGTCACGCGGGTCTGGGTGCATACCTGCACGCTCGACGGGCCGCAGGCCTTGCCGTTCTACATGGGGCAGGGGTTCGTACCCTATGCCCGCTTTGTCGAGGTTTTTCCCGATCCGCGCGGGGCCAATGCGCGCGGAGAGAGGCTGCTGGGCGAGGAAGCGCCGCAGGTGCCGCTGCTGGAGGCCGGGGCTGCTGCCTGAGTGCGGCCTGACGAGGCGCCAGTGTGACGGGAAGGGGCGATACGAATCCTGAACGGCTCGGCCATCTTCGGGAAAGGCTTGGCGGGTGAGACTGCAAGGATGCAGCCAAGCCCCATTTTTCCCGCTCCCGAGGCGCCCGCGCGATGCCGCCTTCGCTGAGGAATCTCTGGCGCGGCGGGGCTTCGGCCTGGATCGTCCCGCGCCTTGCCGGGCGCCGCGCGCGCGCGCCTGACACCAGGCCAGTCACCAGGATCGCGGTTATCGCCGCAAATCCTGATCCTTTCCCCTTGCCCAATATGCCGCCTTTCGCCCATCTAGGGGGTGAAATGCTGCGCCAATATGAACTTGTCGAACGTGTGCTGGCCTACGCCCCCCAGGCGGACGAGGCCATGCTCAACCGTGCCTATGTCTATACCGTGCAAAAGCACGGCACCCAGAAGCGGGCCAGTGGCGATCCCTACTTCTCGCACCCGGTCGAAGTGGCGGGCCTGATGACCGAGCTGAAGCTCGATCAGGAAACCATCATGACCGCGCTTCTCCACGATACCGTGGAAGACACGCTGGCCACTGTCGAGGAGATCGAGCGCCTGTTTGGCCCCGATGTCGCCCGGCTGGTCGACGGGGTGACCAAGCTTTCCAAGATCGAGACGATGACGGAAAGCGAACGCGCGGCGGAAAACCTGCGCAAGTTTCTGCTGGCGATGAGCGAGGACTTGCGCGTCCTCCTCGTCAAGCTGGCCGACCGCCTGCACAACATGCGCACGCTCCACTTCATCAAGAGCGAAGACAAGCGCCGCCGCATCGCGCGCGAGACGATGGAAATCTACGCCCCGCTCGCCCAGCGCGTGGGCATGTACGAATATATGCGCGAGATGCAGCTTCTCGCCTTCGAACAGCTCGAACCCGAAGCCTATGCCACGATCGAGGGGCGCCTGACCGCGATCCGCGCGGAAGGCGGCGGCGAGGTCGACGACATCGCCCTTTCGATCAGCCAGGCGCTGGCGCAGGCGGGCCTGCGGGTCGAGGTGGAGGGCCGCGAGAAGCACCCCTATTCGATCTGGAAGAAGATGGCCGAGCGGCACGTCTCGTTCGAGCAGATCACCGATATCATGGCCTTCCGCGTGCTCGTCGACGACATCGACGAATGCTACAAGGCGCTGGGCGTGCTCCACCAGACCTGGCAGATGATTCCGGGCCGGTTCAAGGACTACATCTCCACGCCCAAGATGAACGGCTACAAGAGCCTGCACACCTCGCTGATCTACAACAACGCGCGCCGCGTCGAAGTGCAGATCAAGACGCGCGAGATGCATCATCGCAACGAATATGGTCTGGCCGCCCACTGGGCCTACAAGCAGGGCGGGACGCCCGATGGCGAAGTGGGCTGGCTGCGCGATCTGGTCGAGATCCTCGATGCCAGCCACGATGCCGAGGAACTGCTCGAAAACACCAAGATGGCGATCTATCAGGACCGCATCTTCGCGTTTACCCCCAAGGGCGCGCTGTTCCAGATGCCCAAGGGCGCCACGCCGATCGACTTTGCCTTTGCCGTCCACACCAATCTGGGCGCGCAGGCAGTGGGGGCCAAGATCAATGGCCGCCATGTCCCCTTGCGCACCCCGCTGGGCAATGGCGATGTGGTCGAGATCATCAAGAGCCGCAATTCCGAGCCGCAACTCTCGTGGCTGGGCTTTGCCGTGACCGGCAAGGCGCGCGCGGCCATCCGTCGCGCGGTCCGGCAAAAGGAACGCGCCGAAGTCGCCCTGATCGGCCGCAAGCTCTACGACGAGATCATCGAGCGCCTGCCCACCCAGGTCGGCAAGAAGGCGCTGGCCGAAGCGATCAAGCGGCTCAAGCTCACGTCCGAGGAAGACCTGATGGTCGCCATCGGCACGGCCAAGCTCGACGATCTTCAGGTCATGGAAGCGCTCGTGCCCGGTTGTACCGCAACCATGCCCAATCCCGAGGAGTGGCGCCGCCAGCAACGGGCCATCGCCGTGCAGGGGCTGACACCGGGCATGGCCTTCAAGCTGGCCGAATGCTGCCACCCGGTTCCGGGCGACCGCATCGTGGGCCTGCGCCGTCCGGGGCAGGGGGTCGAAGTCCACGCCATCGACTGCGAGACGCTGGCCGACGGCATCGACGCCGACTGGATCGACCTCTCGTGGGACAAGCGCACCGACGGCGCCGTGGGCCGCATCCGCGCCGAACTTTACAACCGCCCCGGCACGCTCGCCGAAATGGCGGGCATCTTTGCCAACAACCACGCCAACGTGGTCAACCTCGAAATGACCCAGCGCGAAAACCCGTTCCACACCTATCTGGTCGATCTCGAAGTCCGCGACCTGGCCCACCTGACCCGCATCGTCAGCGCCCTGCGCGCCAGCGACGCCGTGGCCCAGGCCGACCGCATCTAGGGCCGGGCGGGGGCAGGCCGGGCAGGGTATCTCGCCGGTCCCGGTTTCGGGACCGGCGCTCTGCCTTCAGCGGGCGGGTGTCACCCGAACCGGCACCGGCACATTGCAGATATCCACCCCGCCGGCAGGCCGCACGTAGAACGGATCGCGCCGATTGGCCCGCGCATCGAGATAGGCGGCAAAACTCGCGCTGTCGGTCGACAGATATTGCCACGCGGGCAGCCCGGGCACATCGCTTCCCAGCCGGATGCTGGTGATCGCCGTGCGCTCCCCGGGCTTCTGGTAGAACCCGGCATCGCCCTTGCCGCGCGGCAGGCTCGACAGCCACTCCATCCCGCTGATCACCCGGCCCACCACCGCAATGTTGCGATCGAGCTGGCGCGGCGCATTGCCGATCACCGCATAGAGTTCGGCCCCCGACCCGCTGTCAGGCGGCATGTCGCGCCCGACACCAACGCTGCCATAGCAATGCACCGGCCAGGTTTCGGGCTCGTCCCCCGGCCCGGTGGCAATCGGCCAGCCCTGATAGAACCGTTCGGCAACGGCATAGACCCCATCGGCCACCCGAGGCCCGGAAAAGGCCGGGGCCGCTCCCGCCGTCAGCGTATAGGCCCCCTGCGGGACCGAGAGCAGACCGGGCGGCAGCGGCTTGGCGCGGGCCTTGTCATCCCCCAGGGGATCGCCCCACTGGACGACATAGCCATCCTGCACGCGGTTGACCGAAGTCCCGTCCCACCAGTGCGCGGTGGCCAGCTTGCGGATATTGCCGATCCACCCCTGTGACCAGGGCCCGTTCATCAACTGGATGATCACGCGCCGGGCCTGACCGGCGGCATCGGGCGCCAGATCGACCACCAGCAGGTGATCGGCCGGAATCCCCACCCAGTCACCGGGCGGCGCAGCCTCCACGATCTGCGTGGGCGAAGGCGGCATGACGGGCTCTGCCTGATGGGCCAGGACCGGCAAGGCCCCCATCACAGCCAGGCCGGAAGCCACGGAGAAAAAAGCCGAAAGACGGCCAGACAGGGAGCGCATCAACATTTTGCCGTTGTGACCCCCAAACCGCCCTTGCGCAACCCCGCACAGGCGGCTAGTGCGCGCCTTCCAGTGCATGCGGAGCGGTGGCCGAGTGGTCGAAGGCGCTCGCCTGGAAAGTGAGTATACGTCAAAAGCGTATCGAGGGTTCGAATCCCTCCCGCTCCGCCATTTCACCATTTGCCAGCGTCCGCGAACGTCCGTTGATGATCTGGTAAATCACTGAATTTCCTAGGCATAATATCCACCACAGTTCGTTAATCTCCGTCACTGTTCGCACACAATGGGCGCGTCAGTGGTGGGTCAAGTGGTGGGTAGCTCAATGCCTTTGAAGAATACTCAGATCCTGTCAGCAGCCCCCGGCTCGCATTGCGATGGCGATGGCCTGTACCTCGAAGTGACCCGCAAGGGTTCCAAAAGCTGGATGTTTCGCTATCAGATGGGTGGGAGGCGCCGCGAAATGGGCCTTGGCTCATTGGTAGGGCTGTCGGCGCCCCAGGCCCGTGCCATTGCTGCTCAGCTGAGGCTGAAGGTTGCCAATGGGATCGACCCGCTGGCCGAGCGCGAGGCCGAGCGGCTGGCCGCAGAAGCCGCCGCGCGCGCTGCCGAAGTCGAGACGGAGCGCCAGCAGCAGACCTTCCAGAAGGTGGCCGAGGCCTATATCGCGACCCACGAAGCGGGCTGGAGCAATGCCAAGCACATCCAGCAGTGGACCAACACGCTCAAGACCTACGTCTATCCCAAGATCGGCAGCAAGACGGTCGATGCCATCACCACCGCCGACGTCGTGGCGATCCTGAAGCCCATCTGGGCCAAGAAGCCCGAGACGGCCAGCCGCGTGCGCATGCGCATCGAGGCGGTGCTGAACAGCGCTAAGGCGCTCGGCTGGCGCGAGGGTGAGAACCCGGCGGTGTGGAAGGGTGGGCTCGATGCGGTCCTGCCGCGCCGTGGCAAGGTTAAGACGGTACGCCATCACCCGGCCATGCCCCATGCCTCGGCACCTGCCTTCATGGCGGCTCTGCAGGCGCGCGAGGGTATGGGCGCGCGGGCGCTCGAGTTCACCATCCTGACGGCGGCGCGCTCGGGCGAAGTGCGTGGCGCGCGTTGGGATGAAATCGACCTGGAGAAGGCCCTCTGGGTCATCCCCGCCACGCGCATGAAGGCCAAGCGCGAACACCGAGTGGCGCTCTCCAGCGCGGCTGTGGCCCTGCTCAGGGCGATGCCGCGTTTTGCCAATTCGTTGCTGATTTTCCCCGGCAGCAAGGGCCAGGCCCTGTCCGATATGTCGCTGTCGGCGGTGTTGAAGCGCATGGATCTCGGGCACTTCACCGTCCACGGCTTCCGCTCGACCTTTCGCGACTGGGCGGCAGAGCAAGGCTTTGCTTTCGACGCCATCGAAGCAGCACTGGCCCACAAGATCGGCAACAGCGTGGTGACGGCCTACCTGCGCACCGATCATCTCGAGATGCGCAAGGGCATTATGCAGGCTTGGGCTGATCACCTCGCCAGTCACGCCGCCTAAGCGCTCTAAGGCAGTTCACTTCGCCGCCACCATGGCCAGCCGGACTGTGGTGGCGGCATAGTTGTGGCCGACTTGAAAAGATCATCTAGACAGAGATCGAATCGCTGCAGAGTTGGTACGTCCATCGTCAACTGAATGGACACACACATGCAACAGATGCTTGTTTCTGTCACTAAAGCAGCCGAGGTCCTCTCGCTCAGCCGCTCGACCATTTATGAACTGATGGACGCGGGCGAACTCACCAAGGTGAAGTTCGGGCGCCGCACCGGCATCACCGTCGATAGCATCAAGGCTGCTGTGAAGGCCCGTACCGGCGAGGATGTGAAGCACGAGGTGTTCGCCGTATGAGCCAGGCTGCCCACGTCGCAAAAGCGCTTGACCCCAACGTCCGCGAGTCGGGGGATGGCTATATGGTGCGGTGCCCTGCCCACAATGACAACACCGCCTCTCTCAAGGTGTCGGACGGGAAAGAGGGCAAGCTTCTCGTCCATTGCCACGCAGGCTGCGAACCGCTCACAGTGATTGATGCCATCAAGGCGCGCGGCCTTTGGCCCGATGCTGGGCCGCATCACCGTCCGCGCTCGGCTGGAGGCACCGCCACAATTGCCAACGACAACTTGGGCAGCCAGCGTGGCGGGAAGGCCAAGCAAGGCGGTGGCAAGATCGTGGCGACTTACGACTACTTCGACCACATCACAGGCGAACTCTTGATGCAGGTTGTGCGCTATGAACCCAAGGGTTTCAGCCAGCGCCGCCCCGATCCCGACCGCCCCAACGAATGGGCCAGAACCGTCCCCGCCGAATGCCGCACCCTCTACAACGCTGCCCGCGCCTACAACGCCAAGGGCGTCGTGCTGATCGTCGAGGGCGAGAAGGACGTCGATAACCTCGCCGAGATCGGTATTGTCGCCACCTGCAACCCCGGCGGTGCCGAGAAGTGGCAGGACAACTACAACGAGATCTTGCGCGACAAGGACGTCGTGCTGGTGCCCGACAACGACGCGCCGGGCGCGAAACACGCCAACAAGGTGGGTGCCGCGCTGCTGGGCATTGCCAAGAGCATCCGCATCCTGCACCTGCCCGGCCTGCCCGAAAAGGGCGACATCAGCGACTGGCTCGCGGTCGAGGACAACGACAAGGACGCCCTGCTCGAGCTGATCGACAGGGCGCCTGACTGGGCGCCGCCGGTCGCCCCGGCCAAGTCCGTTGACGTCGAAGCCATCATCAACCGGCAGGAAGTCGCCACCGAGAGCGATTTCCCGTTCCTCTGCCTCGGCTACAACAAGGGCAGCTACTACTACCTGCCCCGCGAGACGCAGCAGGTGGTCGAGCTGTCAGCTGGCGCCCACACCAAGAACAACCTGCTCAGTCTGGCCGACCTGTCGTTCTGGGCTTCCAACTTCGACACCGGCAAGCGCGGCGCCTTCGATGTTGACGCCGCCATGAATGCCATGATGCGGGCCTGTGCCAAGAAGGGCATCTTCTCGATGGAGCTGCTGCGTGGCCGTGGCGCGTGGTGGGATGATGGCCGCATCGTCCTGCACTGTGGTGACCGCGCCTACGTTGACCGCACCCCACATGCGCCCAGTGCGGTCAAGTCACGGTTCGTGTACGAGGTCGGCCTGCCCATGCGCGCCGCCATCGACAAGCCGCTCACGGTGAACGAGGCCAAGCTCTACCTCGACCACATTCAGCGCATGCCCTTCGCCCGCGATCTGGACGCGGTGATGATGGCTGGCTGGACCGTCTGCGCCCACATCGGCGGCGTCCTCAACTGGCGCCCGCACATCTGGCTGGTCGGCGCCAAGGGCACCGGCAAGTCCTATGTCATGGACCGCGTCGTGAAGCCCCTGTTCGGGCCTGAGCACTGCCTCGCCGTCGCATCCTCGACCACCGAGGCGGGCCTGCGCCAGTCGCTTGGCTCTGACGCCGTGCCCGTCCTCTTCGACGAGGCCGAGGGGCAGGACCAGACAGCCGTCGCGCGCATCCAGCGCATCCTCGAGACGGTGCGCCAGTCCTCGAGCGAAACCGGCGCCAAGATCGCCAAGGGCACCACCACCGGGGCGGCCCTGTCGTTCCAGATCCGCTCCTGCTTCATGTTCGCCTCGATCAATGCCAGCATCGTGCAGCAGTCCGACCGCTCGCGCATCACGGTGGTCGAATTGAAGGCTGACCGGCAGCGCTACAACCTCGAGCAGTTCAACCGCTTCGGCCAGTTCCTCGCCGACGACGAGTACGCCCAGCGCTATCAGGCACGGGCCATCGCACTCGCCCCGGTGATCCGCCACAACGCCGAGATCTTCTCGATGGTGGCCGCTGCCAAGCTCGGCGAGCAGCGCGCGGGCGACCAGTACGGCGCCCTGCTGGCAGGCGCCTACAGCCTCTCCAGCGACAGCAAGGTCACGGTGGAGCAGGCCGAGGCATGGCTGGCCCAGTTCGATCTCGCCGAGGACAAGGCCGAAGTCGAGAGCATGTCCGACGAGCAGGCCTGCCTCCAGCATATCCTGCAGCAGGTGGTGAAGGGCGCGGACATGTCCCTTGGCAAGCGCGACCTCACCGTGGGCGAGCTGATCGACTATGCCATGAACGAGGTGCCCGGCGACGGGGAGCTGTCGAACGCCCTGTGCGCGCAGCGGGCGCTCGGGCGCGTCGGGCTGAGGCTCGACAACACCGGGGATGGCCTGCTGATCGCGAACAACTCTGATGGCCTCAAGCGCCTGCTGGCAAACACGCCGTGGTCCACCAACTGGAACAAGGTGTTGAAACGCCTGCCGGGGGCGAAGGCTGCGGACGTGACCTACTTCGGTTTCTCTGGTAGCGAAAGCCGTGCGGCATGGGTTCCGTTGCCGCGCCACTGATCGGCGGGTGGGGCGCTGCCCCACCCGCCCCTGCGATCACGAATAATCACTGATCACCCAGTCGATCCAGACTGAGATTTCGTCGCTGGAAAAGCTGACCTTGTAGTGCCTGCCGGTCCTCTTGCTGGTCACGCCGAGGAAGTGCAAAAAGTCGTGGTACCGCAGGCCGCTCGGGCGCGGAAAAGACCAGACATCCCCATCTTCAAGCTGATCGAGCATTGCATTAACGGCTGCCCGCCCTCCGGGGACGTGGTCTTCGATGGCCTGCTCATATCCGTAGAGCTTCTTGGCCGGGGTTCCCTTGACGATCTTTCCGAGTGAAAATTCAGGCACGATAGAACTCCGTTGTCGCTGGAGATGCGCAAAATATGCAACGGATTAAACGGATTAAACTGAAAAAACGCATGCAACCATAAGTTCCAAGTCATTGAAAAATATCGTTTAATTCGTTTTAGATGGAAATTACGCTAAAATCGACAGACCTATATAGACACACATAGGCAATCACACATCGTGAGACAGTTCCTGTATGTATGTATTGTATTTCCGTAAGTGTAAGTGAAAGTGTAAGATATGGCGGATTTCTGCGGGTTTGAGGCACTTACGGTTCACTTACGGTCTATCCATAGTGTAAGTGTAAACCTAGGCCGTGAACCCATAAATCTGTGATGCTAGATTACCAGCGGCCACCGTGTGGACAGGCACGCCCTTCGAGCGCAAAGTGCAGGCATGAAGAAGCTGGCCGCCATCTATGAACGCAAGGGGCAACTGTTTGTGACGGCGTCGCACAAGACGGCGGCGGGTTTTTGGATCGACGATGAGCAAGTGGCTTGCCTCAGCCAGCCTTCGCATGATGAGTTGGGTCGCGCCATCGAACAGGCTTTGGCTCGATCGCAGGAAGGCGTCCCGACGCCGCCGCCCGATGCACGCATCGACAAGCCATTGCTGGCGGCCGCCGGCGTTCGTTCGTGGACCACGTTCATGAAATTGTCCAAGCATGTCAGTGTCGTGAGCGACGGGAGTTTGCTCAAAGTCACCCCCTATCGCAATTTGGGTAGCAAAGAGGGCTTTGAGCCGGAGCCGGATATAGCGGTTCCATCTGCTAATTCGGCCTCGGCTTTGGGGCAGATCGTTGCAGACCTGCTCAGCCGAGCGGCATAGCGGCATTGGCTCGAACTTTCTTCTTCCGTCAAAATCTGATTCAGGCTTGGCATGAGCCGATATGACTTGACCGACTTCGAGTGGCGCGTGATCGAACCGCTGTTACCGAATAAGCCCCGAGGTGTGCCGCGCGTCGATGACCGCCGCGTGCTGAACGGCATCTTCTGGGTGTTGCGGTCCGGCGCGCCTTGGCGCGATCTGCCCGAGCGCTATGGCCCGCGCACCACCTGCTACAACCGCTTTGTAAGATGGCGGAAAGCAGGAGTGTGGGATCGGATGATGGACGCCATTACCGCCGCCCACGACGGCGACATTCAGATGATCGACAGCACATCTATCCGGGCGCACCAGCAGGCTGCGACGGCAAAAAGGGGGATCGAGATCATTGTCTCGGTCGCTCCAGGGGTGGACTCACAACCAAAATCCACGCGGTCGTCGACGGGCAAGGCCTCCCGATCCGGCTGAGCCTGACCGCAGGACAAAGCCATGACGGCCAAGCTGCCGACCATCTGCTCAAACATGTCGGTGCCGGAACAATCGTGCTGGCGGACAAGGCCTACGATGCTGATCGCATCCGGGCGTCACTGC
Source organism: Novosphingobium sp. IK01 (assembly GCF_033242265.1). Classification (NCBI taxonomy): domain Bacteria; kingdom Pseudomonadati; phylum Pseudomonadota; class Alphaproteobacteria; order Sphingomonadales; family Sphingomonadaceae; genus Novosphingobium; species Novosphingobium pituita. Next base: position 3,395,189 of record NZ_BTFW01000001.1, read on the forward strand.
GTGAGAAGGGAGCGTTTGCCAACATTCCGCCCAAGGCCAATCGGAGGTCGAAACCGTACTTCAGCACGTGGCTGTACCGCGAGCGGAACCTGATTGAGCGCTTCTTCTCCAAGCTGAAGCACTTCCGCCGTGTCGCAACGCGCTATGACAAGTTGGCAGAAAACTTCCTCGCCATGGTCCAACTGGCCTCAATGCGGCTGTGGCTCCGTGTTTATGAGTCTACGGCCTAGTTGACGCGTCTGAATTTGCCATTTCTAGACTCATAGAGCGCCGCTGCGTGTCTCAGGCTACCCCAGTAGCTCAAGTCCCCAAGGTGAGTCTGAAACGGCCTCAGAATCGAAATTTCGGGCATTGCAAAGGGCGGGTCCTTCCCAGGGGGTACCCCATCGCGGGTCACGCGCGACCGCGACGGGGCTCTAGCGACAGAATGTGAACTTGGTTTACGCCAGCGGCTCCAATCCGCACTCAACCAAAAACGCATAGATGGCGTCATACACTTCCGGCTCGCGCGTGGCGTCGTCCTCGCTGCCCTCTGGCACGAACACGACCATGCCCTGGCGCCCTCGCGTCATCAGTACGCGATAGGCATTGGCGACATAGGCCTTGCGCGCCTCGTCATTGACGGCCTGCCAGCGGGTGCCCTTGAACTGCAATGCCTGCCACGCATCGTCGACACGGCGATAGTTCGCGTCCCAGCACAGGCAGGTCCAGTCTAGCTCCAAACCCTGGACGTCGAACTCCGTGCCGGCGTCTTCCAGCGCGTCGGAGGAGCGCACATCATCGCTCGGCGCCAAGAACCACTTGGCGGGCTCGATCTTGGCCTTCACGAACACGCCATGAGGCTTCAGGCGCGCAGCATTGGACGAGGCGAGAAGGCCCATGCGTTCAGCGCCTCGCCGCTTAGAGCGAAGCCAGCGCCGCGCCAGATCCAGGTCGCGGGTGATGTAGAGCGGAAAGCTGGCCAGGGCCGCTTTGACCTGTCGCGCAGCCGCGGCATCGCCCGCGATCACGTGGCCGACGAAGTCCGAGAGGCGCTCAGCGCGAAAGGAGCGCAACGAGGTGGCGAGATGCAGCGCTGGCGCCGTCACCTCATCGGCCAGCCGGCACGAATGCGCCAGGCTGTCAGGGATATGCGCCTGCCAATGCGGGAAGCTCCGCTCCAGCGCGCGCAGCCACTCCTCGATGCCAGCCTCGCCGGTGTTGATCTCTTGGCCACCCCCGACGAGGCAGATGATCGCGCACCAATCATCGTGGCGGTCCATCACTGACAGCAGGAACTCGGGCTCCGACATCGAGAAGCCCAACTGCCCCTTCTTTTGTTGCATGAATTTCGAGGTCTGCTCGACGTCCCAGGCGCGCTGGGCCTCGTCGAATACGGCGACCTTCTCGTTAGGCGGGCTGCTGGAGGTTAGGGCTTCATCGCGGAAGTGGTGGATGTTTTGGATAAAGGCTGCGGCGTTGCGGTCCTCCACCGTCTTGGACGTGCTGCGCCCGGCCTCTTTCGCCCTTGCCACGGCATCCAGCGACAGCGCCTCGCGCAGCACATCGACCAAGGGGCCATTGCCCGAGAGGAACACCGCGTGTTCGTCGCTGTGGGCCCGCTGGCGTGCCGTTGCCAGATTGAGCCCCGCCAGCGTCTTGCCCGAGCCTGGCACACCGGTGATGAAGCAGATGATCTTGCGCTTGTCGCGCTTGGCCGTCTCGATCGCATTAGCCACGTAGTCCGCGGTGTGGGTGAGGTTTTCGGCGCCAGCCTCCGAGCGCGAGATCTCCTCGACGGCATGGCCACGGTAGAGAGCCTGGGCGGCCTCGACGATCGTGGGCGTGGGGCGATAGCGCCCAGCTTCCCAAGCCGCCGCGTCGATCGGCTGGCGCGCATGAGTGCGGCAAATGCTCTGGATTGCCGGGAGGAGGCCTGCTGCGTTCACGCCCAGGGGCTTCGCGAGGCCATCGTCGTCCCATTGCAGCATCCGACCGTCATCGTGTGGCGCATGGGTGGCAACGAGGATCGGCACGATAGGCAGGCCGTGGCTGGTCTCATGGAAGTGTTTGAGGTCAAGCCCATAGCCATAGACCTGATCGAGGCTCGATCGATCGTACTGGCGCGCGCCCAGCTTGTATTCGACCACGAACACAACGCCGCTCGTCAGTAGGATCAAATCGGCACGCCGGCCCATGCGGGGGATGAGGAACTCCATGAACGCATGGGCTTCGGGCAGACCCGCCGCGAGTTCGCGCAAGTGCTGGATTTGATACTCCCAGGCAGAGCGCTGGGTTGGCTCGAGGGCAAAGGGGAGCTTTGCAGCCAGCCGGCCGAAGAGGTCAGCATCGGTAAGCGTGCCAATTGAGGTGGCGGGCAGGGAGAGGTAGGCGCGGTTCATGGTAGACGCATGAACCGAGAAAGCCAGGGGCACAAGCAGGTGGGCGCCAATGATGGCATCGAAATGAAATAGGGGGACCGAACCTGCCGCTTCAGTCGTAAAGCAACTCTGCCGCGTATTGACGGCAACTGGCGAGGGAAGCCACTCTGACGCACGTTGTGAAACGGCTCGATTTGGTCGGCTGCCGCCAGCAGCGGAACGCGGCGTCGTGGGACTAAACTGCCATTCGTTGTACCTCCGCGAATGACAACTGCCCCGACCAATACCCGTCATTTCTTCGGCTTGGAATCTCGAGTTCAGTTATGCAACCATTGGGCGTTAGGCGACTGAGTGCTGATCATCGAGAAACTTTCTATCTTGATATGAGATTTGATCGGACCACGCTCAAGCGGCAACCTCATCAGGCACGTGCTCAAGGCACATCACCTCAATACCATATACTTTCCTCAGACTTTTGCAGCACATACCAGATCGGGTGCTCCGAATACGATTCTTTATCTTCGAAGAAGCCTTTTTTAAACTCGGCTCAAAGAAGTCTATGTCGCCAGATACAAGTTTTTTTCCTTCGCTTCCGATAGCAAGGCGAACCCACTTATGATCGATTTTAGGAAGGCCAAGGCTCTCCAGATGTTTCCTACTTGACGTGTCGGATAGTTCAAAAAAGCGAATTCGTCCTGAGATCAGTTCATCGGTGGATCGTGTCCCACGGCATGGTGTAGCTTATCTGGGCCACCGCCAAATTCGGCATCAGCTTGAGCCGATCATGCGCCTGGCACAGCCGAGAGCACGACGATGGGATTGTCGCTCACCGGCGCCATGGTTTCAAGCGACATGTATCGTCCACGCTGGACGGCCCATTCATCGGACTGTTCCATGAGAATGGCGCCGATGAGGCGGGTGATCGCAGCCTCGTTCGGGAAGATGCCGACAACCTCGGTGCGGCGTTTGATTTCGCCGTTCAGCCGCTCGATGGGATTCGTGCTGTGCAACTTGGCGCGGTGCTCCTTTGGGAAGGTCATGTAGGCCAGCACGTCGGGTTCGGCATCGTCCATCAAGGTGGCGAGTTTTGGGAGCTTCGGACGCATCTGGTCGGCGACAGAGCGCCATTGCTGGCTGGCTGCCTCGGGCGTTTCCTGTGCGAAGGCGGTGCCGATGAAGGCCGAGACGACCCGGCGACCGCTCTTGCCGGCATGGGCCAGGGCATTGCGCATGAAGTGGACGCGGCAACGCTGCCATGTCGCGCACAGCAGCTTGGAGACCGCCGCCTTGATGCCCTCATGCGCATCGGAGATCACCAGCTTCACGCCGCGCAGGCCCCGGCGCGTCAACTTGCGCAGAAAGGCCGTCCAAAATGGCTCAGCCTCCGATGGGCCGATGTCCATACCCAGCACTTCGCGGCGACCGTCGCTGTTGACGCCCACCGCAATGATCACCGCAACGGATACGATCCGGCCATTCTGGCGGACTTTGACATAGGTGGCGTCGATCCACAGGTAGGGCCAGTCGCCCTCGATCGGGCGATCGAGGAAGGCATGCACCTTTTGGTCGAGCTCTTCGCACAGGCGGCTGACCTGGCTTTTGGAGATGCCATCCATGCCCAGCGCTTTGACCAGGTCATCGACCGAGCGCGTCGAGATGCCATGCACGTAGGCTTCCTGGATGACCGCCGTCAGCGCCCGTTCGGCCATCCGGCGCGGCTCCAGAAATCCAGGAAAATAGCTGCCTTTACGCAACTTGGGGATGCGCAGTTCGACCGTGCCGGCGCGGGTGTGCCAGTCGCGGTTGCGATAGCCGTTGCGCTGGACGAGCCGGTCGGCAGACTTCTCGCCGTGACCGGCACCAGTCAGGCCTCCCACCTCCATCTCCATCAGCCGCCCGGCGGCAAACGAGATCATCTCGCGCAAAATATCCGCGTCAGGGGCCTTCTCGACCAGCGTGCGCAAGTGCATCATGGAATCGGTCATCGTGGTTCTCCAGGTTCGAGCTTTGCAACCCAAACCTATCCGAAAATCGCGGTGACCACCCGCGCTGCTGGCCGGACGCTACAGCGCTATATGGAAAGCGCGCGCCCGGCCAGCAGCGCTACCGTCAGAACCTACACCACGTCCCGGGACGCGACCCGGGTGCATTTGTAGCCCAGTTTGATCGGCGCGGGGAATTCTCCTCGCGCCACCTTGGCATGAATGTAGGATCGGGACAGGGAGGTCATGTGCATGACCTCCTGAATGCGGAGCAGTCGCTCTGGCGCGGGTGGGGTTTCGTGGCTCATGGGGCGCACCTTTCGGGGCGATGATGCGGGACGGGGCGGCATGTCCGGCGCAGGCCGAGATCGATCTGGCAGCGGCGGATGGCAGTGGCGAGGAGGGAGTGATTTCGGCCATGCTGCCATGCGCAGGCGGCAACCCACTGGACATAGCCCATGCGGATCATGTCGAGCGCGGCGCTTTCGTTGGTTTGCGGGTCGCGACCTGTCGGAGAGCAGGCGGTGAGGGCCAGGGCAAGGAAAAGGACCCGGATCATTCGGTAGGCCCCTCTGCCGCCAATATGCAGTCAAAGAAATAGCGGACGGGGAATGTGCCCTCATCACGGGCGCGCATGAAGTCTCGCCCGTTGTGGCATCGTCTGCCCAGCGTATCGACACAGATCGGGGAGAGATCCATTCCAATACTGTCGCTGGCGACAGTCAGACGTCTGGACGCAGAATTCACCCAATCGTTGAAGTCACAGAATTCACCTTCCCAGTTCGGAACGAGCGAACAGGGAGTGGCCGGGCGCGTCCAGCATTTCCGCACATCGATATTGCGGTCTGTCATGCAGCGTCTCCCATTTTTGGGGTGCGGCCCATGTCGGCATCGGAAATTCGGTCTGCCCATTGGGAAGCCGTCTCCAGCAGGCCGTCGATCGTCTCGTTGAAGAGGATGGTTGTATGGTAATGTCCCCACGAGAACGATGCAGACCCGTGGCCAGTGGGTGTCAGCACCGGGGTTGCCGCAACGGCGATGAAGCCGAACATGCGTCGATTGAACGCATTGCAGCAGAGTTCTTCGTATGCCTCGAGGAAATCAGGCGACAGGCCCTCAAAGAGGTGGCCTCGCTGATCTTCATCATAACTTGCGGCGAGCGATTGAAGCTCTTCAGGCAAGGCGCTGTGAACTCCCAAAGCATCTGCCAGACTTTCGGGTGGGTTGTAGACGGGGAAGGGCCAGATTCCCTCGAAGCGCACATTGGCGTCGAACATGAGGTCGCACAGATGTTCCATGGTCATTCCACACCACCAATCTGTGTGAAATGGACCTGGGCGGCAGAATAGTGGGCGAAGCCCATTTCTCGGGCAACGGCATCAAGGGCAGAGATGTGCGTGCAGCCAGTTTCGCGTTTCATGCGCTTGGCGCGGCTCTTGAGGCCCTCCAGAGTGGTTGGGGTATGGTGTCTTTCGTGCATTTGTGGGGCTTCTCTTTCATTGTGGGTAAGGGGTGCTTTCACCAGGGCAGGCATCCTTCGAGCGGGCAGCGGGCGAAGCCTGCGATGACGCGATCGAGCATGTGCCAGGCGAAACCGAAGCAGAGGGCAAAGGCGGCGACTTTGGCGCGGTCGGCGAAGGCCATGGGAAGTCTCCGGTCAGCGGGAAAGGGAGGCTGGCGTGGCGGCGATGAGCTGGCGCCAGAGGAAGGTCTGGGCACGGGCGGCGCGGGTGCGGCGGCCCGGTTCGAGGTGCCAGGCCATGGCGATCACCCATTCGGCCTGCGCGGCCAGATCCATGGAGAGGCCGCCGTCTTCCATCGCGATCTCGGCGATCGTGGCGATGCTGGTATCGAGGGCGGCGGTGATCGCGGGCAGCATGGCGTGATCGGCGGGCGCGCCCGTGCCGGTGGCCATCCAGCGCCATTCGGCGGCCAGCGCCTCGAACACCGCGATCTGCGCGGCGGCATCCCCTGCCTCCATGCGGCCAGCGGCGATCAGCTGGGGGAACCGCTTGCGGCGGGCTTCGAGCATACGCTCGGCCATGGCGCGGATGGCGGCATAGTCGGCGGCGGCGACGGGCGGCTCGGGGCTTTCGATGCCGTGCCAGACGCGGCGGGGTTCCTTGGCCGGGGCAGGGGCGGGCGCGGTCATATGATCCGCTCCGCCTTGGCGGGCTGCTCAAAGACCCAGCAGACCAGAACTTTGCCGTCTGGGCGGTTCACGTTCTTGGTGGCGACCCAGCGGTGGGACTGGCTGCCGCGCAGCACTTTCTTGAGGATGTCCATGTTGGGCAGGCGCAGGCCTGCCTGATGGCAGCGGGCCTCGAACAGGGGCATGTTGATCGCGATCAGCCGGTCGCGGTCGCGATGCTGGTTGATGCTCTTGCCTTCGGTGTGGGCGGTGGAATCCTCGCGGCTGATGAGGAAGTCCACCTTTTCCCAAAATTCGGCCACGAGCGGATGATCACCGCCGCAGCTTTGCTGCCGGTCGAGCGCCATCTGGTCGATGAAGGCAACGGCCTCATCGATCCATTCCTGGCGGCAGTTGGGAAATATCCGGGCCAGCCCTTCGACAGCGGCGGCAAGCTGGCTGTGGCACTTGATCGGGCGGGTATTGTGGAGGCCCGGAACACGCCGGGGCATGTCGGTATCGTGATGGTCGAAGCGTTCGAAGAAGTAGGGCAGGAACCGGCCTTCATTGCGCACGACATGAACGATGGTGCCCGAGGCCCGCTCGATCGGCCAGCGTTCGAGGCGGACGGCAGCCAGCTTCGTCGCATCGCTCCATCGGCTCTTGTCGACCTTCATCGACATCAGGCGTTCCAGAACGGCGGGGATCGCGTCGATCCGCTCGTTCTGCATCAGGTAGATCGTGCCCAGAAATGGCGGTTCGTGGGTCTCGTAGCCGTCTGACTTCTGGCCGGTGCCGCGCGGGTTGCGTCCGTTGTAGAGCACCAGCAGTTCGTTGTAGTCGTACTGGCGCTGGCCCGAGCGCTTGTCATCGTCGCCGCGCTTGCCCTCGATCAGGCCGACCGGCAGGTTGGATACCTTCATGAACGTGCGGGCGAGGAAAACCACGGTGCCCTTGTTAGGATCGTTGCCTTCGTGATCGGGCCGCCCGAGGGTCTTCCAGAGGAATTCCACCATGGTCGACTTGCCAGCGCCCGGATCGCCGGTGATTTCGAGGAAGCCGATCGACTTGTGGCGCTCGCGGATCTGGACCGCGAACAGCGACATGACGAAGAAGCCCAGGGCAACCAGCCCCTTGGGGCCATAGGCGGTCCACAGATCGGGCAGCCAGTCGAAGTCGATCTGGTCAGGGTCGTAGGTGATGTCGAGCAGGCGGTCGGGGCTTTTGAGCTTCACCGCGTCGCGGCCAAGGTCGAAATAGCTTTCCTCGTTAATTTTGATCAGCTTGCCGTCGCGCACGGCTATGTCGCCCAGCACCCAGGCACGATGGTCGCGCGAATAGCCGGTGAACTTGATCGGCTCGACGACCTTGAGGTTGCGGGTCTGGTTGCGGATGATGCGGTCGAATTGCTCGCTGGTTCCGCTCCACGATGCGGCCCAGGTCATGAGCCGCTTCTTGAACTCGCCGCTGTTCGCACATGCTGCGGAAGAGAAGCGGCCCTTTGTGGATTTCCGATTGTAGGGGGAAGTCTATTTGCAGGAAATAGGTCGCCTCGCTGGCGACCTCATCAAACTCGCGATAGAGCAGGCGGAACGCGCAGTTGGCGATTTCCTCGACCACGATGCGGCGCTTTTCGCTCTCCTCGTCGAAGCTGACCTTGCACGACCACAGGCGGTTCTTGTGGCGGAACTCGAACGAGGAGACGGCCATCTTGTGGTCGGCCATCAGCCGGGCCTTGTCGCGCGCGGTTTCGGCGATGGTGATGGCGCCGTTGTAGCGGTACTGGTCGAAGGCCCAGTCGGAGAGTGGGGCCTTGTCCGGGTCTCCGGCCCAGTCGAGGTGGTCCTTGAGAAGGTCGTTCCAGTCCTTCTTGGTGCCCTCGCCATCGGGGCGGACCTGCATGGCGCTGGCGTCCCAGCCTTCGGTGATGGCGCGCTTCACATATTTGGTGGTCGCTTCCACGCCTGCGCGGCCCACGTCGAAGGCGAAGACCAGGCGCGGGCGGACGGTGCGGCCAATGCGCTCTGACCTGCCCCCCGAAAGATCCCTCATTCTGATGTAGAGTCTGCCAACTGCAAGGAGCAGACGCATGAGGAAGAGCCGTTTCACCGAGGCGCAGATTATCGGGATGATCAAGGAGCAGGAGGCCGGGCTGCCGACTGTGGAGGTTTGCCGCAAACATGGGCTGAGCACGGCCACGTTCTACAAGCTGAAGGCCAAATACGGCGGATTGGAGGTATCCGCCGCCCGCCGCCTGCGCCAGCTTGAGGACGAGAACGGCAAGTTGAAGCGCCTGCTGGCCGACAGCATGCTCGACAACGCGATCCTGAAGGACTTGCTGGGAAAAGTCTGACGACACCGGGCCAGCGGCGGGACGCAGTGCGGCGGGTGTTGCGGGACTATGAGATCTCGCAACGCCGGGCCTGCGTGCTGATTGGTGTCGATCCCAAGAGCGCAGGCGACGGCCATGCCGGGGGCATGGCCCAAAGCCGAGCCCGGCGCGAACGCCCGCCTGACCATAGCGCCATCCGTGCCGCCATGAAGGAGGTTGCGGGCAAGCGCCGCCGGTTTGGCTACCGGCGGATCGGCATCATGCTCGAACGCAAGGGGATGATCATGAACCACAAGAAGCTCTACCGGCTCTATCGGGAGGAAGGCTTGTCAGTGCGGCGGCGGCGTGGCCGCAAACGGGCGCGGGGCAGCCGCACGCCGATGCCCGTGCCGCTGGCACCGGGGGCACGCTGGTCGATGGACTTTGTGTCCGACACCTTCGGCGCATCACGCAAGTTCATGATTTTGGCCATCAATGATGACTGCTTCCGCGAGAACCTGTGCCTGATCGCGGATACCAGCATCTCTGGTGCCCGGGTGGCGCGTGAACTCGACACGCTGGTGCGGCTCTATGGCAAACCGGCCTGCATTGTCAGCGACAATGGCACCGAATTCACCAGTCGGGCCATCCTCGAATGGGCCGGCAAGAATGGGATCGAGTGGCATTACATCGACCCGGGCAAGCCTCAGCAGAACGGGTTCATCGAGAGCTTCAACGGCTCGCTGCGCGATGAATTCCTCAACGAGGAACTGTTCGACAGCCTGGCCGATGCCCGCCGGAAGCTGGCCATCTGGCGCTACGATTACAACCACGTCCGGCCACACTCATCTTTGGGAAATCGAACGCCTGCACAAGCGCGTCGAGCGTTCGAGCAGGACGAAGCCATCACGCACGACGCGCTTGTGCAGGCGCAGGGGGCATCGTATTTAACTGCTGGACTCTCGTTATGATCGAGGGACTGACGGGGGGCAGGTCAGCAGCATTAACGCCCTAAGGGCGACGCGGTTCGGGCAGAATTAAGGGGCAGCCAGCCATAGCCACCTGGACACCTCCATTTACCGCTCGCCATAGTTCAGACGGCCCGCGATTGCCTCGTTATCGAGCTGGGTAACTGACAAACACCGCGATTGGTGCGCCGCCAAATAGCGTGAACGTTTACAGCCAAGGCTGCTGTCTGATAATGGCCCCAGCTACATCGCGGGCGAACTGGCCGAATATATCGAGGCCAACAAGATGAGCCACGTGCGCGGCGCCCCGTGTCATCCTCAGACCCAGGGCAAGATCGAGCGCTGGCACCAGACCCTGAAGAACCGCATCCTACTGGAAAACTACTTCCTGCCCGGCGACCTCGAGGCACAGATCAAGGCCTTCGTCGAGCACTACAATCACCAGCGATACCACGAGAGCCTGAACAACGTGACGTCCGCCGATGCCTACTTCGGCAGGGCCCCCGCCATCATCAAACAGCGTGAAAGGATCAAACGACAGACCATCGAGCATCGGCGCTTGCAACACCGCAAGCTCGCCGCCTAACATCAAACCCCAGACGAGGCCCGCACTCCGCTAATTTACGCCGTGAGTTGTGCCGAATGTTCTGACGACGGACAGGCCGATGCGGCCTCGCGCGTTTGAAATTGTTCGGGGCGAGATCGTCCGGGTTGAAGATGTCCGGCGCAGGCTGCAAGCCTGACCTCATGGAAAAGCACGATATCATCATCGTCGGCGGGGGCCAGATGGGCCTTGCGCTCGGGTATTACCTGAAGCGGGCGAAGGCCGATTTCCTCATTCTGGATGCGGGCGAGGCTGCGGGCGGGGCCTGGCGCCATGGCTGGGATTCGCTGCGGCTGTTTTCCCCGGCGGGCTACAGTTCGCTGCCGGGCTGGCTGATGCCGCCGCCCGCGCACGAGGGCTATCCCACGCGCGATGACGTGATCGACTATCTCGAACGCTACGAGGCCCGTTTCGACCTGCCGATCAGGCGCCCGCTGGAGGTGACGGCGATTGCGCGGGCCGATCACGGGCTCGTGGTGCAGACTGGCGCCGGATGCTTTGCGGGCCGCGCTGTGGTCAGCGCGACGGGCACATGGTCGCATCCCTATGTGCCTGATATTCCCGGGCGCGACTTGTTCCGGGGGCGGCAGATCCATTCTGCGCACTATGTGGGGCCCGATTCATTTGCCGGGCAGAGCGTGCTTGTCGTGGGCGGGGGCAACAGCGGCGCCCAGATCATGGCCGAAGTTGCCCCGCGCGCGCGGGCGCGCTGGGTCACCTTGCGCGAGCCGCTGTTCCTGCCCGACGAGGTGGATGGCCATGTCCTGTTCGAGCGGGCGGTGGCGCGCCTCAAGGCGGCCAGGCCCGATGGGCCGGTCGGCGGGATCGGCGACATCGTGGTCGTGCCCCCTGTGAAGGAAGCCCGCGCACGCGGCGATCTGGTGTCCGTCAGGCCGTTCGAGCGGATGACCGGGACCGGGGTGGTCTGGCCCGACCAGACGCAGACGCAAGTCGATGCCGTCATCTGGTGCACGGGCTTCCGCCCCGCGCTCGACCATCTGCGCGGGCTTGGTCTCGTCGAGGAGGATGGCCGGGTCCGGGTCGAGGATCAGCGGGCGCTCGGGGAACCCCGCCTCTGGCTGGCTGGCTATGGCGACTGGACGGGGGCCGGCTCGGCCACCCTGATGGGCGCGGCGCGCACCGCCCGCGACCTTGCCGCGCGGCTGGTCCGCGATCTGGGATAAGCGCCTGATCGCGGATGCGAGGGGGCCGCTGGCGGCTGGCTGGTGTCTATGCGGGGGGGCGGGCGGCAGGGGCTGAAGCCTCGCCCAGCGCCAGCCCTTTGGTTTCCGGGGCGAGCAGGTGGGACACGATGCCTCCCGCCACGCAGATGGCCGCCGCGATCAGCATCGTGGGCGGCGTGCCCAGACGCTCCATCGCGATGGGCAGGAGGAAGGTTCCGGCCGCCGCGCCAATGCGCGAGGTGGCCGTGGCAAAGCCGACCCCCGCGCCCCGGATCTCGGTCGGGAAGACTTCGGTCGGATAGAGGCTGCACAGCGCGGTCGAGACGGCGTTGAAGAAGAAGAATGCCGTGGCCGCGAGCGCCACGAACAGGCTGGGCAGGCCGGGCACCGCCACCAGCACGAGCGCGGCGGCGGAAATGAAGAACGGCGGGATGCCCAGACGGCGGCGGCCCCAGCGGTCGACCAGTGCCGTGCAGGCCAGCACGCCGAGCAGCGCGATGCCGTTGAGCGCGAGCCCCCCGGCCATGCCATCGCCCAGTCCCAGCTTGTGCAGCACGACCGGCGCGAAGGTGCCGATGGCGAAATAGGGAGTGACGTTGCAGACCCAGAATACCGAGGTGAACACCGTGGCGCGGCGATAGCGCGGGGCGAACAGGTGGCGGAACGAGAGCGCACCGCCCGGGTTGGTCGAGCGCAAGTCGCGGCGTTCCTCCTCGTGCATGTATTCAAGGGCGAGGGCTTCGGCTTCGTCGATCCGGCCCACGCTCATCAGCCAGCGCGGCGATTCCGGGGTGCCGAAGCGCATGAGCAGGACGATGAGCGTCGGTACCGCGCTGAGCGCGAGGATGAAGTGCCAGTCGACGGTAAAGTGGACGGTGAGCGCCCAGGCCAGCGCATAGGCTGCCAGATAGCCCGCATACCAGCCGATCTCCTGGACCGACATCAGCAATCCGCGGATCTTCGCGGGCGCGAATTCGGCCAGCATCGGCCAGCCCACGGCATAATCGGCGCCGATGGCAATGCCCATGACGAGGCGCACCGCAAACAACTGGCCGGGCGTGACGACGAAATACTGGGCGAGCGAGCCCAGCAGGAAAATCGCAAGGTCGATCGTGAACATCGGCTTGCGGCCGATCCTGTCGGCCAGCAACCCGCCCATGGGGCCCCCGATCAGGATGCCGATCAGCGCCGAGGCGCCGATCAGGCCTTCCCAGCTGGTGGAGAGCTTCAGGTCGGCGGTGATGCCGGGCATCAGGATGCCGACCGCGCCCAGGATGAAGCCGTCGATGAACATGCCGCCCGAGATCATGAAGGTCAGCCGGGCGATGAAGCGGCGCTGCCGGGCATTGTCCGCAGGAACGGGATCGGCGTCTGCGGGAGAGGCTTGGGCAGGAACCGTGGGGAACACGCCGGAAGGAGAGGGCCTGGAGATCACGTCGAACGCTCCGCAAGTTTTCCATCGGGACCATCGCCGCATCACGGGCGGCGGGCAGCGAAAACAGAGGGTATTTCCGGCAATTGGGTATGGAGACATCGGATTGGTGCGTCCCCCGGCAGGTCCGGCCCGGACAAGGGGCCGGGGAAGGAACGGACAGGGGGATGACATCACATATGTTCACATGTGTCAATTTAATGTTCTCATGTGAACCTTGCGGCATCGCGCAGAGGGGAACGGCGCACGGAACGCTGATTTTCCCGCCTGGAAAGGGGCCGCCGGAAGGGGCGGGGCGGGTTATGGGACGATTGATCAGCAAACCCGGATGCCGGGCATAATTTGCAGTAATGATGGGCCTGGCCGGCTGGATTCGGCACTTTGCCTCGCACAAGCACATTGATTGTTGTGGTTTATTTCACATAAACACACTTTGCATCCGCAATGTGCCGGGGGCCGGGGCTGGCGGACATATTCGTTGCATTCAATGTTCATGTGTGTACATTTTTTCTGCGCGTTTGCGGAATCGGGCAGATGATCCGAGGCGAAACAGGGCGCGCAGCCGATCTGTGATCTTTTTTACTGTTGGACTTGGCCCGCCGAACGGTGACGTTTCGGTGAGGGGGGCCTGTTGCATAAAAAATCAAGCAATCGTGAGGGTATGCATCATGAGCGAACGCAACAGTTCGAGAACGCCGATCCGTTCAAAAATGGGGACCAATCTGAAAATGTCGGCCGCCGCCGGGGTGCTGGCCTTTGCGCTGAGCCCTTCGGCCTGGGCGCAGGAGGCCGCATCCGCGCCCGTAGCGCCTGCAACGCCCGCGTCCGTGGCCCCGGCGACCACCGACAATGGCGGCCTGACCGATATCGTCGTGACAGCCACCCGCCGTTCGGAAGCGGCCAACAAGATCCCGCTGGCGATTCGGGCGCTGGGCGGCGAGGCGCTGCGCGACCTGCATGTCTCGAACCTTGAAGACCTCGTCGCGCAGATGTCGAACGTGCGGTCGGCCTCGCGCGGGCCGGGTGTGTCCTCGATCTACATTCGCGGCCTTTCGTCCGATACGCCCGGCGCGCAGTTCATGGGCACCGTGGGCGTTCAGCCCAACGTCGCGCTCTATCTCAACGATGCGCCCAGCTCGATGCCGGGGCGCAACCTCGATATCTATCCGGTCGATCTCAACCGCGTCGAGGTTCTGGCCGGGCCCCAGGGCACGCTGTTCGGTGCCAGTTCGATGGGCGGTGCGATCCGCTACATCACCAGCAAGCCCGACCTGACCAGGTGGGGCGGGGGGATCAACGGCTCGGTCTCGGCGACCTACAGCGCGGCGATGAGCGGCGAGGTCGATGGCTATATCAACATCCCGATCGTCAAGGACAAGCTGGCCCTGCGCGTCACCGGCTATTTTGACCATCAGGGCGGCTACATCGACAATGTCTACGGCGAATACCAGATGCCCTTCGATGGCCATGTCGGCGAGGCCGGGCAATTGCCCACGGGCAACCCGCTGCTGGTCTCGCGCGCGCTGGCTTCGTGCGTGGGGGTCACCAACTGCACCGGCTCGGGGTATACGCCGCCGATCCGGCAGAAGATCAACAATGCCGCTTACGTCAAGAACAACTACAACGACGCCGAATACAAGGGCTTCCGCGCGGCGCTGACCTACCAGATCGACCCCGACTGGTCGATCGATGTCATGCACATGCGCCAGAAGCTGACTTCCGATGGCGTGTTCGACTACCAGCCCGACATCGGCGACCTCAAGGTGCACAAGTTCGGGCCCAACACGCTCAAGGACAACTTCGACGTCACCACGCTCAACATCAACGGGCGGATCGGCGCGCTCACGGTGCTCTATGCCGGGTCCTATGTTCACCACGAGGCGCAGCAGACCGCCGACTATTCGGGCTATTCGAACGTCGGTCTCTATCTGCCCTATTACGAGTGCGACGCGGGCGTCTATTACAATTCGATGAGCAATGCGGGGAACACCTGCTACACGCCGGGCAAGTCGTACCGGATCAAGAGCGTCAACAAGCGCCTGACCAACGAGTTGCGCATCGTTTCGCCCGCCGACAAGCGGATCCGTGGCACGCTGGGCGTGTTCTATGATGTCAACAAGCTGCGCGACAACACCGACTGGCTCTATTCCCAGGTTGCCGCCGGCTACATCTATCCGCGTTCGGTCAACCCGAGCCTTTCGGCCAACGACTATGGCGTCAAGCCGACCGAGGTGACGTTCTTCAACGACACCTATCGTCTCGACAAGCAGTTCGCGGTCTATGGCGAAGTGTCGATCGACATCATCCCCCATCACCTGACCCTGACCGGCGGCGCGCGCTATTATCGCGAGACGGCCTCGATGACCGGGTCTTCGGACGGCAGCTTTGGCGGCGCGCGCGGGGTCTATGACCCGGCCACCGGCACTTACAGCGCGGCGGCCAATCCGCCCGCCTACTACAACATCAGTGCCGACTTTTCACAGACCCTCGCGGGGCTGAGCCCGGCCCACTACAACGGGGTGATCCCCAAGGCGAACCTGACCTACAAGTTCGACAGCGGCTCGCTGATCTATGCGACCTATTCGGAAGGGTTCCGTCCGGGCGGGTTCAACCGCCGTCCGTGCCGCACCAATACCCCCGAATGCGTGAGCCTGCGCTATTACCGGCCCGACCATGTCAACAACTATGAAGTGGGCTGGAAGCTCTCGGCGCTCAACCACAGGCTCCAGTTCAATGTGGCGGCCTACATCATCCGCTGGACGAACGTGCAGATGTCGGTGTTCGACCAGAACATCTCGAACCAGACTTTCACCAACAACCTTCTCAATGCCCGCATCCATGGCATCGAGGGCGATCTGGCCTGGCGCGCAACGCGCGAACTGACGGTCAATTCGTCGTTCTCGTACAACGATTCCAAGGTCACCGACTATGTCCTGCCGATCTCGGCGCTGGTGCCGCTGGGCAGCCCTCTGGCGATGAGCCCGAAGTTCCAGTTCTCGGTTACCGGGCGCTACCAGCGCGAACTGGCCAATGGCTTCAAGCCATTCATCCAGGCCAGCGTGCGCCATGTGTCGTCGTCGATTTCTTCCGACGTGGCCAATACCTCGATCCGCTGGACGGGCTCGACCGTCACCTACAACGGGGTGACCGTCAACAACGGCGATCCGATCTCGCCGCAGATCACCTCGCTCAGGCAGGGCGGCTATGAAATGCTCGACATTTCGCTGGGTGTCTCGCGCGACAAGTGGACGCTCGAAGTTTACGGCAAGAACCTGACCAATGCCCGGCCCGAGCTGTTCCGCTCGCTGACCGAGGGCGAATACCGCACGACGACCGCACGCCCGCTGACGGTGGGCCTGCGCGGTTCGTACAACTTCTGAAGCCAGCAAGGGGCGGCGCCATGCGGGGCCGCCCCGCTTTTTTGACCGGTTTCTTTTTTTGGATGGCCTGCTGAAAATCAGGCCTTGATTCCGGGGGCCGCCGGTGGCGAACTCAGAGTCCGAGGGTCGGGCTCTCAGGCGCCCGGCAAGCGGAAGGAAATGCTGCCACGATGACGCAGCTTGCGTTCGAGACTGCCGATATTCCCGGCCTGCTCCGGGACATTCAGGGCGCCATGCAGCGCGGCGATCTGGCCGGGGCGGGGGCGCGGGTTGCGCAAGTTCTCCGGCGCGAGCCCGACAATCGCGACGGCCTCTATCTCGACGCGGTGGTGCGCCGCTATCAGGACGATCTGGCCGGGGCGCTGGCCGCGCTCGATCACCTTCTCGCGCTCTATCCCGCCCATGGCCGCGCCTTGCAGGAGCGCGGGCACTGCCTTCTGGCGCAGGGCGACCGGGCGGGCGCTCTGGCCGCCTATCAGGGCGCGGTGGCCACCAATGCGGCGCTGCCCGCCGCGTGGCGGCGGCTGGCCGAGCTTCAGGAGGGCGACGCGGCCGACTATGCGCTGGCCCAGCACGATTATCTGGCTGCCCTGCCACCGCCCCTGCTCGGGGTGGCGGGCATGATTCAGGAAAACCGGCTCTCGCAGGCCGAGGCGCTGTGCCGCCAGTTCCTTCAGGCCAACCCCACCCATACCGAGGGCATGCGCCTGCTGGCCGAGATCGCGCAGCGGTTTCAGGTTGTCGACGAGGCTGAATTTCTGCTCGAATCCGCCATCGCGATCGAGCCTGACAATATCGGCGCGCGCTATGACTATGCCCGCGTGCTCAACAAGCGGCAGAAATTCGCCGAGGCGCTCGACCAGGCCCGGCACTTGCGCCGGATCGATCCGGGCTCGATGATGATCGCCTCGCTCGAAGCCGACCAGAACCTTGCCGTCGGCAATTTCGACGCGGCGCTGGAGCATTATCGCCAGCGCGTGGCCGATCATCCGCGCAATCCGGGCTATCACCTGACCCTCGGCCACGTCCTCAAGACGGTCGATGCCATCCCCGAGGCGCTCGCCGCCTATCGCGCGGCCTATGGCCTGCGCCCCGATTTCGGCGCGGCCTACTGGAGCCTTGCCAACCTCAAGACCTACCGCTTCGACGATGCCGAACTGGCGCAGATGGAAGCGCAGGAGCAACAGCCCCGCACCGCGCTGGCCGACCGCTACCATTTGTGCTTCGCGCTGGGCAAGGCGCTGGAAGACCGGGGGCTCTACGACCGCGCCTTTGCCTGTTACGAGCGCGGAAACCGCCTCAAGCGCGAGGAAGTCGGCTATGACTGGCGCCGTCTGGCGCGCGAGATGCAGGACCAGATCGACATTTGCGACGCCGGTTTCATCGCCGCGCTGGGCGAGGGGGGGCACACCGCGCCCGATCCGATCTTCATCGTCGGTCTGCCGCGCGCCGGCTCGACCCTGCTCGAACAGATCCTCGCCAGCCACAGCCAGGTCGAGGGCACGATGGAACTGCCCAATATCCTGGCCCTCGCGCACAAGCTGGGCGGGCGGCGCCGGGTGGGGCAGGCTTCGGCCTATCCGGCCAACATGGCTGATCTTTCGCGCGACGAGCGGCGCGCGCTGGGCGAAGCCTATGTTCGCGATACGGCCATTCACCGCAAGCTTGGCAGGCCGTTCTTCATCGACAAGATGCCCAACAATTTTCGCCACATCGGCCTGATTCACGCGATCTTGCCGAATGCGCGGATCATCGACGCGCGCCGCAGCGCGATGGGCTGCTGTTTCTCGGGCTTCAAGCAACTCTTCGCCGAGGGCCAGGAGTTCACCTATGGGCTTGAGGAAGTGGGGCGCTACTACCGCGACTATGTGCGGCTGATGGACCACTGGGACACCGTGCTGCCGGGCAAAGTTTTGCGCGTGCAGTACGAGGACGTGGTCGACGACCTCGAAGGGCAGGTGCGCCGCCTGCTCGATTTCCTCGGCCTGCCGTTCGAGGAGGGGTGCATCCGCTTCCACCAGACCGAACGCGCGGTGCGCACGGCCAGCTCGCAACAGGTGCGCCAGCCGCTCTATCGCAGCGGCGTCGACCAGTGGGAGCACTTCTCGGCCTACCTCGACCCGCTGCGCGCCGCGCTCGAAGCATAGCGCGCGCGCTTCTGTGCCTGCCGTCTGTGGACGTGCCGGGCAAACGCTCCTATCGCTGGCCTCGGGCAATAAGGCGAGAGGGTTATGTCGAAGCTGCGTCTGGTCGATCGGGCCTATGTCGACATTCTGGGGCTTGTCGAGGCCCAGTCGCTCAAGGTTGGCGACAGGCTTCCCTCAGAACTGGCCCTGACCCGCGCGCTGGGCGTTTCGCGCACGATTGTCCGCGAGACGCTGGCCCGCCTCGGCTCGGACGGAGTGGTCGAGGCAAGGCCGGGCGCCGGGTCCTATCTCGTGCGCGTGCCTTCGCGCCTGCTGTCACGGCACATGGCTGCCAGCGACCTGCCCGCCGCGCTGGGGACGTATGAAGTGCGCTTCGTGCTCGAAGCCGAAGCCGCGCGGCTGGCCGCCCAGCGCCGCTCGCTCGATGATCTGGCCGAGATCACGGCCTGCCTCGACGCGTTGCGCAAGGCTCTGCTTTCGAGCGGGCGGGCCGATGCCGAAGACATCGCGCTCCACCGCGCGATTGCCCGAGCCACGGGCAATGCTGCCTTCCTCGACAGCTTCGATGCGATCCAGTCGGGCGTCGCGAAGATCATGCGTGCAGGCATCGACATCTCGCGCGATGTCTGCGCGATCGAGGCCATGATCCGCGAGCACGAGGACATCGTGGCCGCCATCCGCAACAGCGATCCCGAGCGTGCGGCGCTCTCGATGCGCTGGCATCTGGCAGAGGGCCGCAACCGCCTGATGCTGTAACCGGATCAGACTCTCAGAGCCCGACCCGAGGACTTTTGGGACGGGTTCTCAAAGCGTGACGCCGCGCTTCCAGATGCCGATGGCGCGTTCCTCGTTGCGCTCGTTGCAGGCCGGTTCGCCGCTGGCGATGGCCAGGATGCGCGCGAGCAGGTCTTGCGCGGCGGCCTCCATGCCGATGGCGAGGACCGTGCCCGCGTCGAAGTCGATCCAGCCCGGCTTGTGGGCGGCCAGCGCCGCGTTCGAGGCGATCTTGACCGTGGGCACGGGGCTGCCCAGCGGGGTGCCGCGCCCGGTCGAAAAGAGGGTGATCGTCGCCCCGGCAGCGGCGAGCGCGGTGGTCGAGACGGCATCGTTGCCCGGCGCTTCGAGCACGGTCAGCCCGCTCGTGGCGATCTGCCCGCCATAGTCGATCACGTCGCAGACCGGGGCCTGCCCGCCCTTCTGCACTGCGCCCAGCGATTTCTCTTCCAGCGTGGTGATGCCCCCGGCGATATTGCCGGGGCTGGGGTTTTCCGAGACCGGCTCGCCATGGTCGAGGAAGTAGCGCTTGAAGCGGTTGACCAGCGTGGACAGCTTGCCAAACACCTCCGGGCTGGTCGTGCGTTCGAGCAGCAGGGTTTCGGCGCCGAACATCTCGGGAATTTCGGTCAGGATCGCGCTGCCGCCCGCCTGCGTCACCGCGTCGGTCATCCGGCCGATCAGGGGGTTGGCGGTCAACCCGCTCATCGCGTCCGAGCCGCCGCATTTGACCCCGAGGCGCAAGCCCGAAAGCGGGACGGGGGTGCGCCGGTCCTGCGCCATGATCGACAGCAGTTCGGCCAGATGGGCTTCCCCGGCGGCGAATTCATCGCTTTCCGATTGCGCGCGCAAGACCCGCAAGCGCTTCCTCCGGGCCGGGGGAATGCGCGCCAGCAGCGCGTCGAGCTGGTTGGATTCGCACCCCAGCCCGAGCAGCAGCACACCGCCCGCATTGGGATTGCTGGCCAGCGCGGCCAGAATGGCGGCGGTCCCGTCGAGGTCGGCGCCCAGTTGCGAGCAGCCGAACGGATGGTTGAACGCATGAACCCCGTCGATCGACAGACCCGGCAAGGAGGTGCGCCGCATGAGGTCGACCATGGCCGTCCCGCGCTGGGCCAGCCGCTCGCCCAGACGGCCCACACAGCCCACCGTGGGCAGTATCCACACCTCGTTGCGCGTGCCCACCGATCCATCGGCGCGGGCAAAGCCCATGAAGCCGGGGGCATCAGCCCCCCGCGCATCGGCAACCGGCGCGGCGGGCGCGGTGCGGGGGGAGGGGGCATAGGCCAGTTCGCCGCCCAGCGCGGTCTTCAGGTTGTGGCTGTGAACATGCGCGCCTTGCGCAATCGCCGCGCTCGCCAGCCCGATCCGGGCGCCATAGCGGTGGACGGGCGCGCCTTGTTCCAGCGGGGCGAGGGCGAACTTGTGCCCGGCAGGGATCGCCTCGCGCAAGGTCACGCGCCGCGCGCCCTCTCCGGCGCCCACATCGACGGTGGCACCCGCGCGCAGCGGGCGCAGGGCAACAGCCACATCATCGCCCGGTGCGATCTGGAGGGCGTCTGGAACAGTCTGGACAAGCTGGCTCATGGCTTTCGGATACACCGTTGCCAGCGCTGGCACAAGCCGGTAGATCAGGGCCAACGTCCTTTGGAGAGGCCCCGTTCCCATGCCCAGAATCGCCCTTCACCCCGACCGCCTGTTCCCCGCCGATCCCGCCACCCGCACCATCGCGCGCGATCTCTACGCGCTGGTTGCCGGGGCTCCGATCATCAGCCCCCATGGCCATACCGACCCGGAATGGTTCGCCACCGATGCCCCGTTCGCCAATGCGACCGAACTGCTGCTGGCGCCCGATCACTACCTGTTCCGCATGCTTTATTCGCAAGGCGTCGCGCTCGATTCGCTGGCCGTGCCCCGGCGCGGGGGTGTCGTGCCCGATACCGATCCGCGCACGGCATGGCGCACGTTCGCGGCCCACTGGCACCTGTTTCGCGGCACCCCTTCGGCGATGTGGCTGGGCCATGTCTTTGCCGAAGTGTTCGGGATCGAGGAGGTGCTCGATGAAACCACGGCAGACCACTATTACGACGTGATCGGTGCGGCGCTGGCCACCCCGGCCTTTGCCCCGCGCGCGCTGTTCGAGCGTTTCAATATCGAGCTTCTGGCCACGACCGAAGGCGCGGGCGATGATCTGGCCCACCACAAGGCCATCCGCGCCTCGGGCTGGAAGGGCAATGTGGTGACGACGTATCGCCCGGATTCGGTGATCGACCCCGAACACGATTCCTTCGCGCGCGACATGGAACGCTTTGCCACGCTCTCGGGCGAGGATGTCACCCGCTGGGACGGTTATCTGGCCGCGCATCGCCGCCGCCGCGCCGATTTCCGCGCGATGGGGGCAACCGCCACCGACCACGGCTTCCTCACCCCGCGCACGGCCAACCTCTCGCGCGCCGGGTGCGAGGCGCTGTTCGCCAAAGTCCTCTCGGGCAAGGCCGACGCACAGGAGGCCGAACTGTTCCGCGCCCAGATGCTGACCGAAATGGCGCGGATGAGCCTGGAAGATGGCATGACCATGCAGATCCACCCCGGCGCCACGCGCAACCACAACGCGGGCCTGTTCGCCAGCCACGGGCGCGACAAGGGGGCGGACATCCCCCGCGCGACCGAATATGTCGAGGCGCTGCGCCCGATGCTCGACCTGTTCGGCAACGAACCGGCGCTCAAGGTCATCCTCTTCACCCTCGACGAGACGACCTATGCCCGCGAACTCGCGCCGCTGGCCGGGCACTATCCGTGCCTCAAGCTCGGCCCCTCGTGGTGGTTCCACGACAGCCCCGAAGGCATGCGCCGCTTCCGCGAGATGACCACCGAAACCGCGGGGTTCTACAACACCGTCGGCTTCAACGACGATACCCGCGCGTTCCTCTCGATCCCCGCGCGCCACGATGTCGCCCGGCGGATCGACTGCGGCTTCCTCGCCCGGCTGGTGGTCGAACACCGGCTGGCCGATTGGGAAGCGGCCGAGCTGATCGTGGAACTGACCACCGGCCTCGTGCGCAAGGCCTATGGCCTGCCAGTGCCCGGCGGCGTTCAGAATGCGGAGTTGGTGGCATGACCGCGCTTTCTCCCGAAACCCTCGCGCTTTTGCCGCAAAATGTCGCGCGGCCCGGCTGGGACCGTTCGGCCATGCGCGCCGGGGTGGTCCACTTCGGGCCGGGCGCGTTTCATCGCGCCCATCAGGCCGCCGCGTTCGACACCCTGCTGGAAAGCGACCCGCGCTGGGGCATCACCGGGGTCAGCCTCCACTCACAGGGCGTCGCCCGCGCGCTCAATCCGCAAGGCGGGCTCTACACGCTCGCCCTGCTCGATACGCAGACCCGCTATCGCGTGATCGGCGCCATCGGCAAAGTTCTGACCGGCGCGGAGCCTGAGGCGATCCTCGCAGCGCTGGCCAGCCCCGACACCCGCATTATCAGCGCGACCGTCACCGAAAAAGGCTATTGCCTGACCGGCGAGGGCCAGCTCGACTTTGCCCACCCGGCGATCAGGGCCGATGTGGCCAGCGGCCTTGCGGGCAATGCCCCCGCCAGCTTCACCGGCTGGCTGGTGCGCGGCCTTGCCGCGCGCCGCCGCGCCGGGCTGCCGGGAGTGACGGTGCTCTCGTGCGACAATCTGGCCGACAACGGGCGCAAGCTGGAAGCTGCCACCCTGGCTCTGGCGCAAGCCATCGACCCCGACACCGCCCGCTGGATCGAAGATTCCGTTCGCTTCCCCAATGCCATGGTCGATTCCATCACGCCTGCCAGCGACGACACCCTGCGCGCGCAAGTGGCGCAGGCCATCGGGCTGGACGACGCCTGGCCGATCCAGCGCGAACCCTTCACCCAATGGGTGATCGAAGACACATTCGCCGGGGAACGCCCTGCGCTCGAGCTTGCAGGCGTGACCTTCGCCGCTGACGTGCGCCCGTTCGAAACCGCCAAGCTGCGCCTGCTCAACGGCGCGCACTCCTCGCTCGCCTATATCGGGCTGGGACTGGGCCACGAAACCGTGGCGCAGGCCATGGCCGACCCGCACCTTGCCGCCTTCGTCGAGCGCCTGATGCGCGAGGACATCGCCCCCTCGGTCAAGGCCCCTCCCGGCCTGAACCTGTCGGCCTATATCGACGACGTGCTGGCCCGCTTCGCCAACCCCGCCATCCGCCACCTGCTGTCGCAGATCGCATGGGACGGCTCGCAAAAACTGCCCTACCGCCTGCTCGACACCGTGCGCGACGCCCTTTCCGCCGGACGCCCGATCGACCGCCTCGCCATCCCCATCGCCGCCTGGCTCCGCTTCCTCGCCCGCGCCGCCCGCCAGAACCAGCCGATCACCGACCCCCTGGCCCCCGACCTCCTCGCCCGCGCCGAAGACTGGCGCGCCGTGCTCGCCATGGCCCCCATCTTCGGCCCCCTCGGCCAAGACCCCCGCTTCCTCACCGCCGTCGAAGCCGCCCTGGCCGAAACCGTTTGAAGAAAAGGGAAAAAGAAGGGGCCATCGGCCCCTTCAACCCCATTAGTTTTTTGGGCGAGATGCGCCCTCTTTGCGGTCATCGGAACCCCGGATTGGCGACATGATAGCTGTGGTTAATTCAATTTAGGGGGTGACTATTATCGTAATGTTATCATTTATGGGGGGGATTATGCCAAAACCGCAAAATTGAACTGTCGAAGCCCGGGTCTTTATCTCGAAATTAAGGCGGAAATTCAACGTAATTGATGCCTTTTAATCAATCGTTGCGGTTAGCTTCCTGCTGGCGCTAGCAATTCCTCTGGATCGATCGGTTTTGGCAGGTCTAAATCCTCAAAAAGGTCGACCTTATTCTGAGTTTCCAGCCATATTAGGCCGTAGACTCATAAACACGGAGCCACAGCCGCATTGAGGCCAGTTGGACCATGGCGAGGAAGTTTTCTGCCAACTTGTCATAGCGCGTTGCGACACGGCGGAAGTGCTTCAGCTTGGAGAAGAAGCGCTCAATCAGGTTCCGCTCGCGGTACAGCCACGTGCTGAAGTACGGTTTCGACCTCCGATTGGCCTTGGGCGGAATGTTGGCAAACGCTCCCTTCTCACGCAGTGACGCCCGGATGCGATCAGCATCGTAGGCCTTGTCCGCCAGCACGATTGTTCCGGCACCGACATGTTTGAGCAGATGGTCGGCAGCTTGGCCGTCATGGCTTTGTCCTGCGGTCAGGCTCAGCCGGATCGGGAGGCCTTGCCCGTCGACGACCGCGTGGATTTTGGTTGTGAGTCCACCCCTGGAGCGACCGAGACAATGATCTCGATCCCCCTTTTTGCCGTCGCAGCCTGCTGGTGCGCCCGGATAGATGTGCTGTCGATCATCTGAATGTCGCCGTCGTGGGCGGCGGTAATGGCGTCCATCATCCGATCCCACACTCCTGCTTTCCGCCATCTTACAAAGCGGTTGTAGCAGGTGGTGCGCGGGCCATAGCGCTCGGGCAGATCGCGCCAAGGCGCGCCGGACCGCAACACCCAGAAGATGCCGTTCAGCACGCGGCGGTCATCGACGCGCGGCACACCTCGGGGCTTATTCGGTAACAGCGGTTCGATCACGCGCCACTCGAAGTCGGTCAAGTCATATCGGCTCATGCCAAGCCTGAATCAGATTTTGACGGAAGAAGAAAGTTCGAGCCAATGCCGCTATGCCGCTCGGCTGAGCAGGTCTGCAACGATCTGCCCCAAAGCCGAGGCCGAATTAGCAGATGGAACCGCTATATCCGGCTCCGGCTCAAAGCCCTCTTTGCTACCCAAATTGCGATAGGGGGTGACTTTGAGCAAACTCCCGTCGCTCACGACACTGACATGCTTGGACAATTTCATGAACGTGGTCCACGAACGAACGCCGGCGGCCGCCAGCAATGGCTTGTCGATGTGTGCATCGGGCGGCGGCGTCGGGACGCCTTCCTGCGATCGAGCCAAAGCCTGTTCGATGGCGCGACCCAACTCATCATGCGAAGGCTGGCTGAGGCAAGCCACTTGCTCATCGTCGATCCAAAAACCCGCCGCCGTCTTGTGCGACGCCGTCACAAACAGTTGCCCCTTGCGTTCATAGATGGCGGCCAGCTTCTTCATGCCTGCACTTTGCGCTCGAAGGGCGTGCCTGTCCACACGGTGGCCGCTGGTAATCTAGCATCACAGATTTATGGGTTCACGGCCTAGAAAGCCCTTATCCACAACGTGAAGGCGCGTGTTGGTCGTATCGTAATCTATAACCAGTGGTCGTATATTTTTTTTATTCTGAAGTGATGCCGCGGAAATTAGTATCTGCGTTATATTTCCGTTGTTTAGCTTGTCTCCGCGCGGATGTTGTGATTTTATTATTCTTGTTATTGTCCTTAATCGAACGCCCTTTTCAAGCTCTTCTACAGGAAAGCAGAGGAGCGCGTAAATTATCCATTTTGGCATTTCAAGATCAGTTTCCTGAAAGCCATCGACAAATCCAAAGAGAAAACCTTTGTATCGACCTGTTTGTTGGGAGACTATTTCTGCAGAAAGGCTTGGTACGTCGATTCCTTCGCCTACTACCTTGTATACGTCTTGAGTTTCGTAAATCCCAATGCCTCTTGCAGCGCGGCGGCAGAGTTCTTGAACGATATGTACGCTTTCAAAAGCTCGCCCGAGAACGGCCTGCACAAATTCCTCAGAAAAAGAAATATTCAGGAGCATTCCGCCGTCTGTGATCACTTCGCGAAGGCTGGCTTCGCCCCAAGTGTCGACGTCAACGGAAATTACGCGGTCTGTTAGGTCGCCGTTGAATCCAATAAGTCTATTTTCCTCTCGCCAGACTGCGACTACTATAAACGTAAATTTTGAAGATTCATGAAATGCTTTTAAAGAAAAGCTAAAATCTCTTTGGGTGTCGTCTGGGAGATAATGGAAATCTTCTAGGACAATAAATTTACTGAAATTTATAGCCTCAAGTGCTCTTATGATGTCGTTAGTTGAGTCTGGGTCAAGCTCAAGCTCGTGAAATGTTACTGATTCGGAATCTGTTGCGGTGTCTTCATTTCCCGCTTTAGCTGTGGCCTTTCCGAAAAGAGGGATAGAAAATCCGGCGCTACCTTCAACAGCAATTTTATTTGAACCCGATACAGTTTTGGTAGTAGACTGCTTGACAGAAAACCCAGCTGATTTCAAAATTGCAGCATGCAAATCTGCTAAAGTCCACTTGTTTTGGCAAGATATGACAACATAATCATTGTCACTTAGGCATTTTTTTCTAAGAGAGGTTTTGCCTTGTTTGGAGCTGCCGTAAATGACGATATGCTTTCCTTGAGATAAGCTGTCTATAAAAACCTCATCGACATTTTTTCTGGAAACGTAGTTAAGTGGTAATTCCCGGGATATACCAAATACGTCGTCGGTCGTGTGAGTTGTCTTCACCATATCTTTACCAACCTCTTGGGATTGCAATTCATTGGATTGATAGCGCATGTGCTGTCGTCCCTCTAGAGACGGTTATGATTCATCAGGTAATTAATTGATTTAAAATGTGTTCATGATTGCGCGGCTTGGGGCTATATGCCGGAAAAAGGCGACTTATCGGTCGGCCCCACTTATCTGCCGTTTCGAAGGTGGTGGAACGGTTCGAATTGAAGCGAGGTCAGGATGGAGGCGCGCCGGTTGCTCCCATGCACTTGCGCCAGCAGGACGTCCGGGGGTCTGGGGGCGATGGCCCCCAGGGCATGCTGTTCTATATTACCTTTGACCGGGCGGGGCGGTGCTTTCTGCCGGGGTCAGGGTGAGCGCGGGGTGATAGGGTTCGGGCGGGGGCGTGCCTTCGATCCGGGCGAGCAGGTGGCGGGTGGCGGCGGCGGCGATGGTGTCGAAGGGGCGGGTGATCGAGGTGAGCGCGGGGGAGACCATCTGGGCGAGCATCGAGCCGTCGAAGCCCACGACCGAGAGCTGGGCTGGCACGGACAGGCCCTTGCGCGCGGCGATTTTCAGCACGCCTGCGGCCATGATGTCGTTGGCGGCGAAGATCGCGGTGGGGGGCTGGGGCAGGGCCAGCAGGGTTTGGGCGGCCTCCATGCCCGAGGTAAAGCCATAGTCGCCTGAGGCTTCGGCGAGGGTGGCGTCCGGTTCGGCCTCGACGCGGGCGACGAAGCCGGCGCGGCGTTCGCGGGCCGAGGCGGTGTCGGCCGGGCCGTTGATGAGGCCGAGGCGGCGGTGGCCGAGGGTGAGCAGGTGTTCGGCCACGTGTGCCCCGGCGGCGCGTTCGTCGCTGCGGATCACCCCGGCAAAGCCTTCGAGCGGGACGGCGGACAGTGCCACGGCGGGGACGGCGGCGGCGTCGAGCGCGGGGGCGAGGCCTTCGACCCCGGCAATCGGGGGCAGCACGATCAGGCCATCGACGCGCGAGCGTCCGGCAAAGGTGATCACGTCGGCGATGGCTGCTTCGCCTCCCAGCGGGGTGGAGTGGACAATCAGTTCGTAGCCGCGTTCGGCGGTGACCGAGATGATGCCGCGCTGGATGGAATCGAGCACAAGCGCATTGCGGTCGTTGTGGATCAGGCCGATCAGCAGCGAGCGTCGCATGGCCAGTGCGCGGGCGCGCGGGCTGGGGCGGAAGTGGAGCGCGGCGATGGCCGCCTCGATCTTTTCGCGGGTCTGGGCGTTGACCTTGGGCGACTTGTTGAGGACGCGCGAGACGGTGCGGATGGATACGCCAGCGGCCAGGGCAACGTCTTCGATGGTGGGTTCGGACATGGCCCCTTTTAAGATCTGGGGGCCAAGGTTCAAGCCAGTCCGACGGTGCGGGCCCAGGTGCGCCAGAGATCGGGCCAGACTTCGACCGGCTTGCCGATGGCGCGGCGCAGGCCAAAGCCGTGGCCGCCATTGGCAAAGAGGTGGGTCTCGACCGGAATGCCGCGGGCCTTGAGCGCGGCGCGCAGGCGGATCGTGTTTTCCACCGGCACGGCTTCGTCGTCCTCGGCGTGGCACAGGAAGTGGGGCGGGGCGTCGGCGGGGACCATGCGGTCGGGCGAGTGGGCCGCTTCGAGCCGGGGTGTGGGATTGGAGCCGAGCAGCAGCGCGCGCGATCCGGCATGGGCGATGGCGGCGTCCATGCTGACCACCGGGTAGATCGGCGCGGCGCTGTGGGGGCGGGCCGAAAGGCGGTCGGCGGCGTCGCTGGCCGGGTAGGCCGGCGCGGCAAAGCGTGCGGCCAGATCGGCGCAGACATGGCCCCCGGCGGAAAAGCCCATCGCGGCCACGCGTTCGGGATCAATGGCATAGTCGCGCGCGTGGTGGCGGATCAGGCGCATCGCGCGCTGGGCATCGGCAAGCGGGGTATCGGGCCCGGTGGACCAGCCTTCGCCGGGCAGGCGATAGAACAGGACAAAGGCGGTGAACCCGCGCGCGGCCAGCCAGCGGCCGATCTCGTAGCCTTCCTTGTCGACCACGATCCAGCGATAGCCGCCGCCCGGCGTGATCATAACCGCCGCGCCATTGGGCCTATCGGGCCGGAACACGGCGAGGCGGGGGCGCGTGATGCCAAAGACCGCGCGGTCGTTGACGAGGGCGTCGCGCGAGCGTTCCTCGACCGTCTCGACCAGCGGGCGCAAAAGCTGGCCGGGCGCGTGGCCCGGCCAGAGGTCGAGTGTTTCGGCAGGTTGGGGCAGGCCGGGTGGAAGGGCCTGAAGCCCGGTCGGCGGCGGGGTTTGTCCCGATGCCGACCGGGTTATTGCACATGCGGCCATCGCCAGCGTCCGGGCCACGAGGGCGCGACGATCAACCGTCATGGGCAAATCTCCTGTGAGGCTGGATCAGAGTTTGGCCGTTTCAGAGCTTGGCACGCGCACCGAACAGGATGGTGCGGCCATAGTGGTTGTTCTCGTAGTTGCGCTGGGCCGTCTGGTCGGTGAAACGATAACGATAGGCGTCGGTCAGGTTGTTGCCGTCGATCGAGAGTTCGAGCCACGGGCGGACCTTGTAACGCACGGCGGCGTCCACGCTGGTGTACGAAGCATAGCCTTCGAACACGTTGCCCGTTGCGCTGGTGCCGTCGACGAAGGGCCCGCGATAGCTGACCGAACCACGGATGCTGAACTTGCCGTCGTCATAATAGAGCGTGGCGTTCCAGGCCTTCTTCGAGACGTTGAGCAGCGTCTGGTTGTAGACCGCCGAGACCCCGGCGAGCGTGCAGGCGCCCGAAGCATTGCGGGTGCAGGCGCTGACCGCCGGGCCGGTGATGGTATAGTCGGCGTTGCTCTGGATCAGCGTGGCGTTGCCCTGGAAGCCGGTGTGGCTGAGCAGGCCCGGCAGGAACGGGAAGGGCAGTTGCAGCGCCAGTTCGATGCCCTTGAGCGTGGCCCCCGTGCCGTTGACCTGCGAGGAGACGACATATTCCTGGGCGGGGTCGTAGTTGATGTAGGCGGGCGAGCTGGGGGTCAGCACCGAGCGATCCAGCCCGAGCTGGGGCAGCGTGGCGACATAGGTGCCCGCGACCGGGAAGCTCTGGATCTGCTTGATGAACCCGGCCACCGAGAGCAGCGCCTGGGGCGCGAAGTACCATTCGACCGAGGCGTCGAAATTGGTCGCGCGGTAGGGGTTGAGGAACGGGTTGCCGAAGGTGATGCGATAGTTGAACCCGTCGACCGAGCCACCCGGATTGAGGTTGCCGAGCGAGGGGCGGGTGATGACCTTGGCAATCGCGCCGCGCACGATCACGTCGTGGTGCGGATAGAACGCCACGTTGAACGAGGGCAGCCAGTCGTCATAGGTGCGCGCCACCGTGCCCGCGACGCCTGCGGTATAGCCGGTCGAGCGCTGGTCGGTATGGGCATAGCGCATGCCCGCATTGCCCGCATATTCGAGGCCGAGGATATTGCCCTTGATATCGAACTGGAGATAGCCGCCTGAAGTGGTTTCCTGAACGCGGCGGTTCGAGCCGAAGTCCTCGTTGGCGGTGCGGCCATAGAGATTGGTATAGTCGGCTGCCGAGGCGATGTTGGCGGCCAGGAACTGCGAGGTCGTGCCCGCGCCCTGTCCGGCATTGCCCAGGTTCACGATGTCGGAAATGCCCGAAGTGACCGGCAGGCCATAGGTCGAAGACGAGCAGGTCGTGGTGCCCAGGATCAGGTCGGGCTTGCCGTTGCCGCTGCACGCCACGGTGTCGCGCGTCCACATCTGGGTGCCGAAGTTGTAGCGGCGCCAGACCCCGCCCAGCTTGACCGTGAAGCCCTTGGCCACGTCCCATTCGGTGCGCAGTTGCACGGTCTTGAACTTGTTGGTGACATAGGAGGGGCGGTCGCGGATTTCGGCGAGCTGGAAATTGGCCGGGTTGGTGACATCGAACCCATAGGCCAGGGTCGGCGACTTCATGTTGCTGTAATCGAACGCAAAGCCATTGGCACCGCGGCTGTCGTAGGCAATCGTGCTTTCGACCGGAATGTCGGCGTCCGACTGCGAGATGCCACCCAGCAGGGTGAAGCGCAGCTTGTCCGTCACGTCCTGGTCCCACGTCGCGCCGACCTGATAGAACTTGGTCTGCGACTGGCGCAGGTAGCTCTCGGTGCGCACATAGGCGTTGTTGTAGGTGCCGCTGACCATGTTGCCGTTGCTGTCATACGTGGGGTTGACCACGTTGAAGCTGCGCTCGTTGGAGCGGGCGAGGACTTCGAGCCACTTCTCCTTGCGGTCTTCCTTGAACGAGGAATAGAGCGCGTCGACCGAGATCTTGGTGTGGCTGCTCGGCTCGAA
Organism: Novosphingobium sp. IK01; assembly: GCF_033242265.1. Lineage (NCBI taxonomy): Bacteria > Pseudomonadati > Pseudomonadota > Alphaproteobacteria > Sphingomonadales > Sphingomonadaceae > Novosphingobium > Novosphingobium pituita. The sequence continues at coordinate 3,426,225 of NZ_BTFW01000001.1, forward strand.
CTGGATCGAGCCGGTCAGGCCCAGACGGCGACGGTCGTGCTCGATCACGCCATAACGCGGGATGCGCGGATGGAACGAGAGCGCCGCCGCGTCGCAGGCCTGCGAGGGGCGATAGGAGCCGCCGCTGCTGACCGGATTGCCCCCGGTGGCGCCGGGCGTCGAATAGAAGCAGGGCGTGCCGTTGACCGAATTGAAATAGGCTTGCGACCAGCGCACGGTGTTGTTGCCGCTTTCGAGCGTGTCGGTGTGCGAATAGGCCGCCGAGAAGTTGGCGCCGAACGTGCCAGCGGCATTCTTCCACGAGAGCAACCCGGCAATGCGCGGGCCGACGTTCTTCGAAAGGGTGTTGTACGACCCCTGCACGTTGAGAACGGCGGTCAGCCCGGTCTTGCCCGCCAGCGGATTGCCGGTGTTGAGATCGACCACCGCGCCCAGCGAGCCTTCGTCGAGGCTGGCTTCGGCGGTCTTGTGGACGACCAGGCTGCTGAACAGTTCGGACGCGAAGACGTTGAAATCGAATGAGCGATCGCGGTTGGCCGAGGCACCGTCAGACGAAGTGGTGATCGTTTCGAGGCCATTGACGCGCACGCGGGTGAACTGCGAACCGAGGCCGCGCACGGTGATCGCGCGGCCTTCGCCGCCGTCCTTCTGGATCGAGATGCCCGGAATGCGCTGGAGCGATTCGGCGATGTTCTGGTCGGGGAACTTGGCGATGTCCTCGGCCACGACCGCATCGACCGCCGAGATCGACTGGCGCTTGAGGTTCAGCGCGGCCTGAAGCGACTGGCGAAAGCCGGTGACGATGATCGCGGGGACATCGGGCGTGTCGCCTTCCGCGCCGACTTCGGGGGCGGGCCCGGCTGCGGGCTCGGTTGCAGGCTGGGCCGTGGGCCGGGCTGCCGCCTCGTCCTGCGGCGGGGCTTCCTGAGCCAGAACGCCTTGGGGCAGGGCAAGCGCGCTGCCGGCAAACAGGGCGATCTTGAGCATCGAAATACGGGATTCAGTCTTGCGCATCGTTACATCCCCTCTCAGCCCGTGAGGTCGTATGATACCGGTGTCAGCGATGCACGCAATGGCTTGCATCTTTCCGGCGTCACAACTCCCATCCGCACAGGGCAGACCGCCCGGACCTTGTCCGGGCTTATTGTTTTCGGTCCCTTCCTGCGGGTTGTCCGTCAGGAATGGTAACCGGTGTCATTACGTGATGTTTTGCAACACGATCCGGTCCCTGTCAAGAACGCGAACGGATGGAGCAGAACATCGAAATCGGCATTCTTTTGCATGGACTTGGGTGGCCCGGCAGGCGCCATGCCGGTGCATGTCGGGCCCGTTCATGCTGCGCACCATGCCGCGCAGCATGAACGTGATTCGGTCAGCTTCCCGGCTGGACGTAGGGCCCATGGGCCCAGACCCGGCGCTGCCAGCCACGCGGATCTTCGACCATGCGCGGGGCATCGTCGAAGATCATCGTCGCGCGTTCGGGCGTGCGATAGGGCGTCCATTCGGGCATGTCTTGGGCAAGGCCGGGGCGGCCTGTCCGGGCCAGACCGGCAAAGGCGGCCATCATCGCGGTGCTGAGCGCGCGGGCACCGGCATCGGTGCCTGAATAGCTGCCCGGCGCGTCGAGCGTGCCAAAGACATAGGGAATGTCGTCGGTATGGGCCGCGCCCCGCAAGGGATCGAGCGGCGAGCGGCGGTCGAGCTGATAGACCCATGTATCGCGGGCTCCGGCCCGCGCGCGGGCATCGGCCTCGATCACTTGTCCGGGCCACGAGCGCCCGGCGGTGGTCGCCGCGAAATAGACCTCCTGCGGGCTCCAGTGCGGGGCCTGCGCGCGGTATTGCGCGATGACCCAGTCGGGATCGAGGTCGATCTTCACTTCGGCGGCCATCCGCGCGGGGAGGTTGCTCCAGTCCAGCCCGGCCAGCTTCGGGCCGCGTGGGTCGAGGAAGGCGCGGGTCTCGTCGTGGACATTGCCCAGGATCATCGGGATGCCCAGCGACTGGGGCGCCGCATCGGGCCAGAACGGGTGGCGCGGCAGGTTGGTCATGTCGAGCACGGGGCCGAAATAGAGCGCGCCGCCCATGACCGGATCGGGGGTGTCGATGGCCGCGATCAGGCGCTCGACCGGCAGGCTGCGCAAGCTGGCGACATCCGACGTGCCAAGGCCCATCCGCGCCATCCAGGCATGGGTGCGGGCCAGCGCATGGGCCGGGCCGCTGGCCTGAACCTGCTGCCCGCTCATCGTTGCGGCGGCGTGGAACAGGCCCTTGGCCTGCGGCATGGCCATCAGCGTGGCGATCTTGGCCCCGCCGCCAGACTGGCCAAAGACCATGACCCGCGCGGGATCGCCGCCAAAGGCCGCGATATGGTCGCGCACCCATTCGAGCGCGAGGATGAGGTCGAGCTGGCCCAGATTGCCGCTGTCGGCCAGAGTGGCATCGAGCGGCTTGAGCCAGGCATAGCCGAGCGGCCCGATCCGGTGGTTGACGGTGACGACCACCACGTCGCCCCCGGCGGCGAGCTTGGCGCCGTGGGTCAGCGGGTCGGTGACCTAGCCGTTGGAATAGGCCCCGCCATGGAAATAGACCATGACCGCGCGACGCGCAGAGGCCGTTTTTCCGGCTGTTTCGGGCGTCCACACGTTGAGGAACAGGCAGTCCTCGCTTTGCGGGGCATCGGCCATGCCGCGCTGGGGGCAGACCGGGCCGAACCGTGTGGCCTCCAGCAGGGGGCCCTCGAACGGTTCGGCCACGGCGCGGGCAAATCGCTGCGCCCGGCCGTAGCGAATGCCCTTGAACGCGCAGACCCCGTCCTCGCGCAGCCCGCGATAGCGCCCGGCGCGTGGGGGCGAGAGGGAGGCGGACAAGACAGGTGTGGCAGACAGGGACGATGTGGCAGTCAGGGCGGCGAGCGCGCCAGCGCCCTTGATCCATGTCCGCCGGTTGATCGGGTCCATCGGAAATCTCCCGCTCGGGAGGTGGGGGTCAGCGCCGGACGTCGCCGCCGCTGGCCGAGAAAGCTTCGAGTTCGCCGCGGCCGATCGTGCACATGTCGCCCGGCTGGGTGTGCTTGAGTGCGGCGAGGCCAAGCCCTGATTGCGCCATCGCGGCAAGGTCGCCGCCTTCGAGCCACTGGTGCAGCACGCCTGCACAAAAGGCATCGCCCGTGCCGATGCGGTCGACAATGCCGGTCACGTTCGCTTCGGGGGTCTGGTGCGCGCCCGTGCGCGCGTCGACGCGCGCGGCAATGCGGTGATAGTCCGAATTGACGATGTGCCGCGCGGTCGAGGCGATCCATTGCAGGCGGGGAAAGGCGTCGAACGCGGCGAGCGCGGCCTCGCGCCGCCGGTCGGCGCCATCGCCCGAAAAGGCCGTGCCCAGCAGCAGCGAAATGTCGCGGTGGTTGCCGATCATGATCGTGGCCGATTGCATCAGGTCGGTCAGGATCGCGCGCGGATCGCTGTCCCACGCATTCCACAACAAGGCGCGATAATTGCCGTCAAAGCAGATCGGCACACCTGCCGCATCGGCGGCGGCGACCGCCGCGCGGGCCAGCGCCACGCCCTTGGGGCCGAGAGCGGGGGTGATCCCCGAAAGGTGCAGCAGGGCCGCGCCATCGAGCGCGGCGGCAAAGTCGAAGGTTTCGGGTTCGCACCCGGCAAACACACTGCCCGCGCGATCATAGGTGATCGAGGAAGGGCGCAGGCCCGCCCCGCTTTCGAGGAAATAGAGGCCCATGCGCCCGGCGGCGCGTTTGACAGGGCCGGTGTCGATCCCCGCTGCCCCCAGCGCGGCGCGGGCCTTGTCGCCCAGCGGGCCATGCGGCAGGGCCGTGACCATCACGGTCTCGTGGCCCAGCGCGGCCAGCCCGGCGGCAACATTGGCCTCCGCGCCGCCCACTTCGAGGGTAAGGCTCTCGCTCTGGCGCATCAGGCGGTGGCCCGGCGTCGCCAGCCGCAGCAGCACTTCGCCAAAGCAGACGATGTGGCCCGATTTTTGGCCCGATTTTTGTAGGCCGCTCATCGCGCCAGCCATCCGCCATCGACGGCCAGAACATGGCCGGTGACATAGTTCGAGGCGGGCGAGGCGAGGAACACGGCGGCCCCCGCAATGTCTTCGGAGGCACCCCAGCGCCCGGCGGGAATCCGTTCGAGAATCTGGCGGTTGCGGGTTTCGTCGGCCTGAAGCGCGGCGGTGTTGTTGGTGGCGATATAGCCGGGCGCAATGGCGTTGACCTGCACGCCGTGGGGCGCCAGTTCGTTGGCCATGGCCTTGGTCACCCCGCCCACGCCCGATTTCGCCGCAGCATAGGAGGGCACGCGGATGCCGCCCTGAAAGGTGAGCAGCGAGGCGATGTTGATGATCTTGCCGCCCCCGCGCGCCACCATGCCGCGCGCGGCGGCCTGGCTCAGGAAAAACAGCGTCTTGAGGTTGGTGTCGATCACCGCGTCCCAGTCTTCCTCGGAAAATTCGAGCAAGTCGGCGCGGCGGATGATCCCGGCGTTGTTGACGAGGATGTCGACCCCGCCCAGCGCCTCGCCTGCCTGCGCCACCACGCCTTCGACCGGATCGATCAACGAGAGGTCGGCCTTGATGCTGATCGCGGTGCGTCCGGTGGCGGCAATGGCCGCGAGGGTTTCGGTGGGCTCCGAACGCCCGGCCAGCGCCACATCGGCCCCGGCCTGCGCGAGGGCGACGGCGATGGCCTGGCCGATGCCGGTGTTGGCGCCGGTGACGAGGGCGGCCTTGCCCGCAAGGCTGAAGGAGATGCTCATGGCGCTTACTTCAGCTGGCAGATGTCGAGCACGTTCATGTCGGTATAGTCGAGGTTTTCCCCGCCCATGGCCCAGATGAACGCATACTTCTTGGTGCCCGAGCCCATATGGACCGACCACGGCGGGCTGATCACGGCTTCCTCGTTGGCGATCACGAGGTGGCGCATGGCGTCCGGCTCGCCCATGTAGTGAAACACGCGGTCGTTTTCCTGCGGGAGATCGAAGTAGAGGTAGATTTCGCTGCGGCGGTCGTGAAGGTGGGGGGGCATGGTGTTCCACACGCTGCCTTCCTCCAGCACGGTCAGGCCGAGCAGAAGCTGCGCGCTCTCGCACACGCCGGGGATCACCAGCTGGTAGATCGTGCGCTGGTTGGAATTGGCAAGGTCGCCGCGTTCGAGCGGGTTGGCCTGCGCCAGCGTGATCAGCTTGACTGGCAGCGCCTTGTGCGCGGGAACCGAGGCCAGATAGAACCGCGCGCCTTCGCCCTCGAACACCACCTCTTCGCTGCCCATCGGCACGTAGAGGCATTCCTTGTTGCCGACCGCAAAGCGTTGGCCATCAACGGTGACAAAGCCGGGGGTGCCGATGTTGACCACGCCCATCTCGCGCCTCTCGAGCAGCGAATGGCCAGCCGCGCTTGCCGGGGCAGTCTGGCGGGGGAGGGGCAGGGGCTCGGCACCGGGGACCGCGCCACCGATCACGAAGCGTTCGTTGTGCGAATAGTTGAGGTTCACCTCGCCCGCCACGAACATGCCCGAAACCAGATAACGGTCGCGCAGGGCCTCGTTCGAGACGCTGTCCATCATGTCCGGATGGGTGGCGTGATAGGTCTTGGCAAACATGGCGCACTCTCCCTTTTTTCGCTGTCGGGTGCTTGGTATCGGGTTTGGGTAACCGGTGTCAACGCTGTTTTGCAAAAGGAACGCGCTTCCTGCAACGGCGCGCAACACGGGCGTTTCAGCCGGTGGGATCGCCCGAATATTCTATGGCCGAGGCCCGGCGCACGAGGTCGGAGGGGAAGAAGGCCGGTTCGCGCGCGGCGGTTTCCGGGCGGATCAGCTTGAGCGCGGCAGTGCGCGCCATGGCCCGGATCGGCCAGCGCACGGTGGTGAGCGGGGGCCAGATATGCGCGGCGATGGCGGTATCGTCGAAGCCGATGATCGAGAGATCCTGTGGCACGCGCAGCCCCCGCGCGCAGGCCGCGTGGAGCACGCCGGCGGCCATCACGTCGTTGCTGGCAAAGATCGCGCTGGGCGGATTTTCAGCATCGAGCAGGGCCTCGCCGGCAGCCTTCCCCGATTCGAACCGGTAGTTGCCGCGCGTGAGCAGCGCCGGGTCGATCGTCAGTCCGGCCCGGCCCATCCCTGCGATGAAGCCCAGTTCGCGCTCGCGCGCCGAGCGGAAGCCTTCTGGCCCGGCCACGAAGCCGATCCGGTGATGGCCAAGGTGTGCCAGCCATTCGACCGCCTCGCACACCGCTTCCTGGTCGTTGGAGGCGACCAGATGGGCCTCGTCGTCGAGTCGGGCCGAGCCCATGCGCACGACCGTGCAGCCCAGATCGCGGCACAGCCGGGCCAGTTCGTCGTTTTCCGAAAGCGGCGGGAGCAGCATGACCCCGTAGAGCCGCTGTTGCTCGATGAAGTGGCGGATGTCGTCGAGCAGGGTGGGGGAGTGGCGGTCGACCGGGCGCACGACGAGCGCGAATTCGGTCGCGCGGATGGTGTCGAGAATCCCTTCCTGCACATTGAGAACCATCTGCGCGTTGGGGTTGTCGTGGATCAGGCCGATCAGGAAATTGCGGCGCAGCGCCAGCGCGCGCGCCTGCGGATTGGGCACGTAGTCGAGCTGGGCGATCACCGCCTCGACCTTTTCGCGCGTGGCCTGGTTGAGCAGGGGCGACTTGTTGATCACCCGGCTCACGGTCTTTTTCGATACCCCCGAGAGGCGCGCCACATCGTTGATCGTGGGTTTTTGCGCTTTTGCCATCGGTCTGTTTTGTGCCTCTCGTCGTGCTGCGATTTTCCGACTTGCCTTCGCCTGCGGCAAAAGGCAAGATGACACCGGTTACCGCAATGGAAGCTCCGTTATTCGGCCAAAGCTGTGCTCTTTGGGCCGGGCACGGAAAATCATGTTCAATGGTGTTGCGTCAGGTTTTGACACCGGTTTCCGCGTTCTTCGTGGCCGGGCGTTGCCTGACCTGACCGGGATTGGCTGGGGATGAGTTTGACCGAGCAGGCAAAGGCTGTTGCCGCAGCATTCGTGACGGCGCGGCGCGAAGGGCGCGCCATGGCTGCCTATCCGGGGGTGATGCCTGCCGATCTGGCGCAGGCCTATGTCATTCAGGATCTGGCGCTTGCGCTCGATGGCGGGGCCGTGGCCGGGTGGAAGGTCGGGCGCATCAACGCGCCGGACGATGCGGCGCTGGGCAGCAATCGGCTGGCCGGGCCGATCTTTGCGACAAACGTGGTTTTTGCCGGGGATTGTGCGGGTGAGGGGCCGGTCATGCCGGTCTTCGCCGATGGTTTTGCGGCCGCCGAGGCCGAATTCCTGCTCCATGTCGCGCCCGGCTGGGATGGCGTGATCCCGCAGGACGATGCGGCCACGCGCGCGCTGCTCGATGCCGTCCACATCGGCATCGAGGTTGCCAGTTCGCCCTATCCGGGCATCAATGCCGATGGTCCGCCGGTGACGGTCTCGGACTTTGGCAACAATTACGGTCTTGTCGTCGGGGCGCCGCTGGCCGGTTGGCAGACGGTCGATTTCGCTTCTATCCTCGTGCGCCTCGAAATCGACGGCGTGCTGGCGGGCGAGGCGACGAGCGCCACGATGCTCGATGGTCCGCTGGGCGCAGTGCGTTTCCTGCTGGGCAATCTGGCCGCGCGCGGGATCGATGCGAGCGCCGGGCTGTGGGTTTCGACCGGGGCGGTCACCGGGGTTCACCCTGTCGCACCGGGGCAGGCCGTGCGGGCCAGCTTTGCCGGGCATGGCGAGGTGACCTGCACGATTGCGGCGCTTGGCGCGGGAGCTGACTGAGCACCGGCCTGCCGCAGCCGAAAATACAACGGACGAGTACGAACGGACAGGGCAAAAGCCCGCCGACACGGGAGTTGATGCAATGGAAGCGCAGATCGAGCAAAGGGCGTCCGTGCAAAGTCCATCCGGGGCCGCAGGCGCATCCGGGGCGCGGTTCGCGGCCACGGGCAAGGCGCCGCCCCATGTCGGGCGCAGGCGCTGGGGCGTGGTGGCGCTGCTGTTTGCGGCCACGGCCATCAACTATATCGACCGGCAGATGATCGGCGTGCTCAAGCCCACGCTGGCCGCCGACTTCCACTGGTCGGAATCCGATTTTGCGGGCATCGTGTTCTGGTTTCAGGTGGCCTATGCCATCGGCTATCTCTCGTTCGGCAAAGTCGTCGATGCGCTGGGCGCGCGGCTGGGGTACACGGTCGCCATCGTCATCTGGACGGTGAGCCACATGGCCCATGGCTTTGCCACCGGCCTTGTCTCGTTCGCGGTCGCCCGTTTCGGGCTGGGGCTGGGCGAATCGGGCAATTTCCCCGCTGGCATTCGCGCCGTGACCGACTGGTTCCCCCAGCGCGAACGCGCGCTGGCCATCGGTGTGTTCAATGCCGGGGCCAATGTCGGCGCGATCATCACGCCGCTGCTCGTGCCGCTGCTGGTGCTGTGGTTCGACTGGCGCATGGCCTTTTTCGTGACCGGCTTTTTCGGCGTGGCCTGGCTGGCGGCGTGGTGGCTGCTCTATCGCCACCCGCGCGAACACGCCCGCGTGGGCGAGGCCGAACTGGCCTGGATCGCGCAGGACCCGGCCGATCCGCTCGAGCCGATCGGCTGGGCGCGGCTGCTCGTGGTCAAGGAAACCTGGGCCTATGCGCTCGGCAAGTTCCTCGTCGATCCGATCTGGTGGTTCTTCCTGTTCTGGCTGCCGGGCTATCTGTTTTCCCGCTATGATCTCGATCTCAAGACGTTCGGCCTGCCGCTGGCCGCGATCTACCTGATTTCCGATCTGGGCAGCATTGCCGGGGGCTGGCTCTCCTCGCGCCTGATCCGCGCCGGGCGCACGCCCAACGTTGCGCGCAAGATCACGATGCTGATCTGCGCAGTCTGCGTGACCCCGATCTGGTTCGTGCAGGGGGTCGACAGCATGTGGGCGGCGGTGGGCATCATTGGCCTTGCCACGGCGGCGCATCAGGCCTTTTCGGCCAATCTCTACACCCTGCCTTCGGATGTCTTCCCGCGCGGGGCGGTCGGTTCGGTCGTCGGGATCGGGGGGACGGTCGGGGCCTTTGGCGGCATGGGCATGGCGCTGTTTGCCGGGTATATTCTCGACGCCACGCACAGCTACCACGTTCTCTTCGCGATCTGTGCGAGCGCCTATCTGGTGGCGCTGGCGGTGATCCACCTGCTCAGCCCGCGTCTGGCGCCTGTCTGCATCGAAAATGTCTGCATCGAAAAGCAGGCGGCCTGATGCGCGGGCCAACAGGGGTAAGCCGGCGCGGCGCGCTGGCCGGCGCGGCGGGGCTGGCTGTTCTGGCCGGAACCGCGAGCGAAAGCCATGCCCGGACGGCAGGCAAGCGCTTGCCGGATGGCGCCATTCCGCCTTACGCGCGCGGTTTCGACAACCAGCGCAAGGCCGATCTGGGCGACGGGCGGTTCCTCAATCCGTTGATGGCCGGGGACCATCCCGATCCCACGATCCTCAAGGACGGTGACGACTATTACCTGACGTTCTCGACCTTCGATTCCTATCCCGGCCTCGTCATCTGGCATTCCCGCGACCTGCTCAACTGGCAGCCGGTGGTGGCCGCGCTGTCGCGCAATGTCGGCGCGGTCTGGGCGCCCGACTTGTGTCGTCACGACGGGCGCTATTTCATCTACTTTGCCGCCAAGGCTGCCCCGAATTGTACTTATGTGATCTGGGCCGACCGGATCGCGGGGCCATGGAGCGCGCCGATCCCGCTGGGCCTGCCCGATCATATCGATCCGGGCCATGCGGTGGGCGAGGATGGCTCGCGCTGGCTGTTCCTCTCGGGTGGGGACCGGGTTGCGCTGGCGCCTGACGGCCTGTCGCTGAAAGGGCCTGTCGAGCATGTCTATGATCCCTGGCATTACCCCGAGGACTGGGATGTCGAGGGCTTTTCGCCCGAGGGGCCCAAGATCGTGGCGCGGGGCGGCTGGTTCTACCTGATCACGGCGGTCGGGGGCACGGCGGGGCCGCCCACCGGGCACATGGTGATCGCGGCGCGTTCGCGCTCGATCCATGGGCCGTGGGAGAATTGCCCGCACAATCCGATCGTGCGCACGCGCAGCCGCGAGGAAGCCTGGTGGTCGCGCGGCCATGCCACCGTGTTCGAGGGACCGGCGGGCGACTGGTGGTCGGTCTATCACGGGTTCGAGCGCGATTTCTGGACGCTGGGCCGCCAGACCCTGCTCGATCCGGTCGAATGGACCGCCGATGGCTGGTTCCGCATGACCGGGGGCGATCTGGCCCAGCCGATCAGGGCGCCACTCGGTCGCAAGCCGGGGACGGGCGCGCCGCATGGCATGGCGCTGTCCGATGATTTTGCCACGCTCGATCTGGGGCGCCGCTGGAATTTTTTTCGTCCCGGCCCGGACGAGGCCGCGCGCGCGCGGGTTTCGGGCGGGGAACTGGCGCTCAGGGCCACGGGCACCGCGCCGGTCGATTCCGCGCCGCTGCTGCTGATAGCGGGGGACCGCGCCTATGAATTCGAGTGTTCGATAGAGGTCGATCCGGGTGTCACCGCCGGGCTGCTGCTGTTCTACGACAGCGCGCTCTATTGCGGGCTGGGGTTCGATGCCCGGCGCTATGTCACGCACCAATACGGGATGGAGCGGGGCCGCCCGACCAACCCGCATGGCACGATGATGCGGATGCGCGTGCGCAACGAGGCGCATATCGTCTCGTTCCACACCAGCGGCGATGGGGGCAAGACCTGGCACCGGTTTGATCGCGGGATGGAAGTGTCGGGCTATCACCACAATGTGCGCGGTGGCTTTTTGATGCTGCGTCCGGGGCTCTATGCTGCGGGGAAGGGCACCGCGCGTTTTCGCGATTTTCGTTTCCGGGCGCTGGCTTAAGGTTGTCAGCCGCGCTTCGGGGGATACCATCGAAGCCTGCAAGATCAGGATGAGGCGGCAATGACCGGCCTCGCACAAGGGAGAATTGCCATGGCCCATCGTTTGTCGGGGCGCGCTGTTCTGGGCGTTCTGTTGCGCGGGGCTTCGTGTCTGGCGCTGGCCGGGGTGGCCCATGCGCAGGGCACAGCAGATGGGCTGCTGTTCCATGCTCCGCTTGACAGCGACTTTGTCGCGAGCGTGGCGGGAGGGGATGCCAAGCCCAATTTCCAGAGCGATGTGGCGATTGTGCCCGATGGGGCGCGTGGCAAGGGAGCCGGGCGCTGGGCCGATGGCGGCTATGTTGCGTGGAATGCGCCGGGCAATATCCAGGCCCAGCGCGGCACGCTGGCGTTCTTCTGGCGCAGCCATACGCCGGTGGGCGAGGCGCCCTTCGTGATCTTCCGCGCCGGGGCGGCGGATCATACGAGCTGGGACATGGCCTTCCTGCGGATCGACTGGAACGGCCATGGCTTCGATGCCTTCGTGACCGATGCCAACCTGTCGCGCCTGCGCGTAAGCTGGACGATCCCCACGACGCCTGCGCCCGATGCCTGGCACCATATCGCGTTTGCCTGGGACGAGACGCGCGGCGTCCGCCTGTTCTGGGACGGGCGCGAGGTGGCCGCCAAGGAACAGGCCGCCGACTTCGACATGGGGCTCGACCAGTTCGGCCTTGCCGGGCGCGTCATGGCCCCGCATCAGGTGCAGAGCCGCTACAATTTCATGCGCGGGTCGGACCTCGACGACATTCGCGTCTATGACCACATGCTCGACGGCGCGGCGGTGGCGCGGCTGGCGACAGGCACGACCGATGGTGATGGCGGCGCGCAACAGAACGGCGGGGTGGGCGTTCCCCCTGCCGACTTGCGCAGGGCCTGGCTGCACCGTTTCGGCTGGGACCGGGAAACCCCGCCGCCGCTCGTCGATCCGGTGACGACCGTGCGCAAGATCGAGTTCGCCGATGCGCGCGATCTCAAGGAATGGATGTGGAAGGGCGTCGACGGCATTGCCGAAACGACCTGGCCGGGCGTCTACAACCGCTCGCGCCTGCCGGGCCGCGACGACTATTTCGAACTGCCCGACTGGAACGTCTATGTCGAAGGTGGCAAGGCCTATCGCCTGACCCTGCCGGCCGATACCGCGTTCAACCGCGTGGAGATCCGGGGCGCGGCCTATGGCGCGCTCGAATGGTCGCCCGATGGCAAGGGCGGCTGGCGCAAGCTCGCCACGCGGCCGCAGGGTGTCGTCCGCTCGCTGACCGATACCGGCACGCTGAAGGGCGGCGTGCTGCGCTTCACCAATGTCATGGCCGAGCAGCCGATCCAGGAAATCTGGGCCTACGACATCCACCCCGGCACGGTGCCCGACGGCACGTTCCAGTTGCGCTATACCGTGCGCAGCGCCGCGTCCCCCGATCTGGGCGCGCTAGGCAGGCTCAATACCTTTATCGCCGGGCGCTATCCGCTGGCCGAGCGGGCGAGCGTCGTGGCCCTGCCGACCGAGGGCGTGCGCGCGGCGGTCGGTGCGGGCAGCGCGGCGGGGGCGACACGGGGCGAAGGCAACGGCAAGGCGGGGGCCACGCTGCCCATCGTCCATGTCCTGATCCCGTCGAACTTTGGCGATGCGCCGCCGGGGCGACCGCTCGCGCGCGCATGGAACTATGGCTGGGAAAACAGCCACGATGGCCTCGATGGCGTGGCGCTCGATTTGCCCGCGATCCATGCCAAGCCCGATGCGCGCGGGCTGATCGCGCTCGACATTCGCGTGAAAGACCCGATCTGGCCCGAGCGCGACATGATCGACGTGCAAGTTGCGGTAAAGCCGGGCGAGGCGCGCACGCTCTGGCTCGACTTGCGCGACCGTCTGCTGACCGGCGACAGCCTCTACCTCACCATCGCTTCGTCCGCCCCCGATTTCGGGGCGGCCTCGCTCGACGGCATGGGCGTGCGCCTCGTGTTCAAGGACCGGGTCGAGGCGCGCAAGGAACATGTGACCGACCGCTTCAACCAGGTGAAGGACAACTGGGCCTTTCTGGTCGAGGAACACACCGCCTCGAAGCGCGAGGCGCTCTATCGGCGGCTCTATGGCGACATTTCCGATCTTCTGCGCGTCGATCCCGACAATCTGGAGGCGCGACGCTATTGGGCCGATATCGGCTATTCGCAGGACCAGTTGCCGCCGTTCGTCCAGCCGGTGGCGCCTGCGGGCATGCCGCTCTGGGCGTTTCGCCAGCTGGAGGACCTCAAGCTCGCGCGCCAGTTCGTCAGCTGGTGGATCGACAACCGGCAGGTGCCGTTCGGCGATTTCGGCGGCGGCATTTCGGATGATACCGACCTGACCCAGCAATGGCCGGGGATGGCCCTGATGGGGGTGGACCCTGACAAGATCAACGCCTCGCTGCGCGCGCTGTCCGATGCGGTGTACAAGAACGGGATGATCGTCAACGGGTTGAGCTACATCACCAGCGACGAATTGCACGTCTATGAAGAGGGCATCAATTCGGATGCCGAGCGGCTCTACCTCAACTGGGGCGAGCCGCGCGCGGTCGAGCGGATCATGGCCACGGTCAAGGCGCTGGGCAGCGACGGGCCCCATGGCGGGCTGATCCGTCGCAATGCGGCGGGCCACATGCATATTTCGTCAAGCTGGTATGGCGGGCGGCATATCTATCGCGATGCGCCATGGGCCTGGCAGAAGCCTTATGGCTTCGTGATCATGCACAGCCCGATCCTGCTGGGCCTGTACAACGGCAATCCGGCGGCGCGCGGGCTGGTGACGGGGCTGGTCGACGGCCTGCTCGCCCATGGCCAGCAAGGGGTGGATGGCCTGTGGCATTTTCCCAACGACATCAGCTGGGATACCGATGCCGAGCGTGCGGGCGATGGCGGCGGGGCAAGCCTGCCGATGCAATCGGCCTGGGCGGCCTGGCGGTTCACCGGACAGGACAAGTATCTGCGCCCCGTGCTCGGGCGGCTGGTGCCCGGCAATTTTTCGGCGCTGGGCGAACTCAACGAAAATGCGCTGACCGTGCTGGGCCAGCGCGAGGCCTGGACGGCGGCCACGCGCAAGGCCGCGCAAGGCGGCAACGATGTTGCCCGGTTCGAGGCGTGGAACAGCACCGGCGACAAGGCCTGGCCGGCCGCACTCAACGCTGCGGGCATTGCCGACAAGGCGCAGCACATGTTCATGATCACCAAGGGGGAATGGTGGACCGACCGCGTTGAAGCGCCCAACGAGCTGCTCCAGCGCGAGCGGCTGGGTGGCATCGCGCTCAAGCGCAACCAGACCTGGCCGGGCAACGCGGTGAGCTGGCGTTTTGCCGATCCGCAAGCGGCGGTCGAGGTCGCCATCCTCGTGCGCGATGCCACGCCCGAGCATTTCACGGTGATCGCCCACAACACCCGCGCCGTGCCGGTCAGCGCGCAGATGGGGACGTGGAATGTCGTGGCCGGGCGCTGGACGATGACGCAGGGGCTGGCGCAAGGGGATGACGACACGGCGGAGGGGCCCGTTGCAACCCGAGAGGTGGCCATCGAGCGCGGCGGATCGGTCCCGGTTACCTTCGCGCCGGGCGCGACGACGGTAATGACGTTCACCCTCGCGCAAAAAGCGGCGACCCAGCCCGAGGCGCGCGCCGATCTGGGCATTGGCCGCGATGATGTCGTGCGCAACGGCGATCGGCTGGACGTGACGGTTCACAGCCTTGGCGCCGTGGCGACGCCGCCTGCCACGTTGCGCCTCGAAACAGCGGACGGGGCAAGCGTGACCTCTGCTCCGATCCCGGTGATGGCCGCGCCGGTCGATCTGAACCCACGTATGGTCCCGGTTCGCCTGACCGTGCCGCGCGGGGTGAAGGGGCCGTTGCGGCTGGTGATCGACACGGCGGGCGTGGAGGAACTGACCACGCGCAACAATGTCGTCGCGCTGGACGACGGGCAATGATGCGCGGCTGGAGGGGCCTTGTGCTGGCGCTCGCGGCTTTCGCGCCGCTGGCCAGTGCGCAGGCGCATGGAGAAGTCTGGCGCTTCGACACGCTGGCCCGCATCGGCGGCATGGTCCCCACCGTGCTTGGCCATCCGCATCTTGAACGCGGCCCCCGTGGCAAGGTGCTGGTGTTCGACGGGCAGGAAGACGCGCTGATCCTGCCGCGCCACCCGCTCGCCGGGGCGGCGCGTTTTACCGCCGAGGCGGTGTTCCGTCCCGATGGCGGGGCATTTGCCCAGCGCTGGATGCATCTGTCTTCCGACGACACCCCCGGCCGTCCGCCGGGCGAGACGCGGATCCTGTTCGAAATCCGCGTGGTCGGCACCTCGTGGTATCTCGACACCTTCGTGAAGGGGCCCGGCTATGCGCAAGTGCTGGTCGATCCGGCCCGGCTCCATCCGCTCGGGCGCTGGTATCATGTCGCCCAGACGTTCGACGGAACCACCTACCGCAGCTATGTCGACGGTGTGCTGGAAGGCGAGGCGCGCGTGGCCTTCACCCCGCAAGGGCAGGGCAGCAGCAGCCTTGCCATGCGCCGCAACGGGGTGGACCATTTCCACGGCGCGCTGCGCGTGGCCCGCTTCACCCCCACCGCGCTGCCCCCCCGCGCATTCCTGCGCCACGGCAAGCCCTGAGAGGGAAGGAGAAAGGGCGCTTCCCTTGCCGGCAGGCTTGGCTACAGTGGTTGCGGGCGCAACCGGACGGGCCGCTTGCGCCGCTGCTCGAAAGTTGTCCTTCGCCTATGTCCCCCTTGCGCTCCCTGCTGTCTTTCGCCGGTGTCTCGATGCTCTCGCTGGCCTGCGCCGCGCCCGCCCTCGCGGCCCCGGCCAGTCCGGCTGAACGCGTCACCCCGATGACCCCCGATATTGTCGACCATTACGAGCAGGTCCTGCCCTCGGCCGATTTCATCCGCCGCGAGGCCATGGTGCCGATGCGCGACGGGACAAAGCTCTACACCGTGATCGTGATGAAGAAGGGCACGCAAGGCGGCCCGATCCTGCTCTCGCGCACGCCCTACGACGCGCACGAGGCCACCCACCGCGTCGCCAGCCAGCGCATCGTCGACATCCTCGAAACGATGGACGCCGAATTTGCGCAGGATGGCTATATCCGCGTCTATCAGGACATTCGCGGGATGCACCGCTCGCAGGGCACCTACATCATGAACCGCCCGCTGGCAGGCCCCCTCAACGATACCGGCATCGATGAATCGACCGACGCCTACGACACCATCGACTGGCTCGTGAAGAACGTGCCCGAAAGCAACGGCAAGGTGGGGATCATCGGTTCGTCCTATCTCGGCTTCACGACGCTGATGGCCGAAATCAACCCGCACCCCGCGCTCAAGGCGGCGGTGCCCGAAAGCCCGATGGTCGATGGCTGGATGGGCGACGACTGGTTCCACAACGGTGCGTTCCGCGTCAGCTCGCTCGATTATGCGGTGGGGCAGGCGACCAACAAGGGCGATGGCGGCGGCGAATTCGCACTGGGCAAGGGCGATGATTATACCCGCTGGCTCAAGGCGGGCTCCATGGCCGATTTTGCCGAAAGCCTCGGGATCAGCAAAGTGCCCGGCGTGCGCAAGTTCGTCGAGAACCCGGCCTATACCGATTTCTGGTCGCTTCAGGCGGTCGACAAGTGGCTTGCCGTCCGTCCGCTGAGCGTTCCCACGATGCTGGAGGTCGGCCAGTGGGACCAGGAAGACAGCTATGGCGCCCCGGCGGTCTATCGCGCGCTCGAACCCAAGGACAAGGCGAACGACATGGTCACGCTGGTGATCGGTCCGTGGCGCCATTCGGGCGCCAACCATGGCGGGTCGAGCCTTGGCGCGCTCGATTTCACCGGCGATACCGCGCGCGAATGGCGCACGCGCTATCTCAAGCCGTTCTTCGACCATTGGCTCAAGGGCGCACCCGATCCGCATACCCCGCCCGTGGTGACGTATGCGACCGGCATCAACCAGTGGCAGGAAAGCCCGCGCTGGCCGATGGGCGGGGCCACCCCGCTCTATCTCGATGCCGATGGTACCGCCGGTTTCGCCCGACCGTCCGGCGCCGGGCACACCGACTATGTCAGCGATCCGGCCCACCCCGTGCCGTTCATTCCGCGTCCGATCGACATGGGCAATGCCGCGCAATGGAAGCCCTGGCTGGTCCATGACCAGCGCTTCGTCTCCGGGCGCCCTGACATGGCCGAATGGCAGACCGCCACGCTGGACAAGCCCGTCCACATCATGGGCGCGCCCGAGGTCGATCTCTATGCGGCCACCACCGGCACCGACAGCGACTGGGTGGTCAAGCTGATCGACGTCTACCCCAACGACGTGCCCGAACCTGCCGATCAGGGCGGTCGCCCGTCGATGGCGGGCTATGAACTGCCGATCGGGATCGAGATCTTCCGGGGCCGCTATGCCAAGAGCTTTGCCCGGCCCGAGGCGCTCAAGCCGGGACAGGTGACCCACTACCGCTGGGCGCTGCCCAACGTGAACCACGTCTTCCTGCCCGGCCACAGGATCAAGGTCGAGGTGCAGTCGAGCCTGTTCCCGCTCTACGACCGCAACCCGCAGACTTTCGTGCCCAACATCATGACCGCCAAGCCTGCCGACTATCGCAAGGCCACGCAAAGCGTGTGGTTCGGCGGCTCGCAAGCCAGCGCGATAATCCTGCCCGTCACCGAGCCCTGAGGCGTCCGTGCCGACCACCGCGCCAGCGCAAGATGCGCGTCGCGGTGGTCGTGCCGGCTTGCGCTTGCTCATTCGATAATCTCCATCGTGCCCCTGGGCTTTTCCTTGCCGTCGAGCGGTTCGTTCATGAGGATGTGCATGGTTGCCCAAGCGAGGTCGGCATGGCCGTCGTTGCCGCCGCGCCCGGCCTTGAAGGTCACGTTGCGGCCGCTGGTGGTCAGAGTCTTCTTGATCGAGACGAAGGCCGAGACGATGTCGAGATAGGTGCAGGTGTAGCGGGCGAGGACCGCCCTCGCGCAGCGGGGCCGCGCGACTTCGGGGTTGAAGTCGGTCCACTCGACCAGGCTTTCGCAACCGCAGGCGATCAGGTCGTTGAACTTGAACGCGGACAGGCTGTCGTCGACGAACTCGCACATGTAGAGGTTCGCAAACTCGTCAGCGGGGCAACCTGTTCTCGTCGGTCTGCGAGACCGTGGTGGAGCTTGACGCCGCGCTCGATGGACCGGCGCTGGCCGAGGCCACGAAGTCCGGCTTTCTGGCCGCCTTCACCGCGCTGTTAAAGGCGGACAATGGCAGCGACGGGGTGGTGCCACCCGTTGAACCGACCCCCGCGCCCGTCAACGCCCTGCTCACCGCCGCCGCGCTCTGGCCGTCGCGATTCTGGTCAAGGGCATGGAGCAGGGGGCCTTCACCGGGCTCGCCCTGGCCGACTGCATCACCGGCACGGGCACCCACGCCCAGTTCGTGAAGGCCCGCAGGATCATCAACGGCACCGACCGGGCCGAGGATATCGCCACCCATGCCGACACAATCGCGGCGGCGCTGGGTGAGGGGGGCTGGGCCTGATGCCCGGCGTCCCAACTCTCGCCCTCGCCAGCGCGCTGGCCGCCAGCCTCACCGCGCTCTACGACATCGCCGGCCAGATCCGCGCAACTCTTGTTGAGCTGCAAGTCGAACTGCGCCTGACACAGGAACCCGCCCATGCGCAAAGCCGATAGCCTGCGCCGCTGGCTCACCGCCTTCCTGCCCGACTTGCGCAAGGAGGCCGACCGCCTTCAGGTCTATCTCGAAGGCGGCCGGATCAGCGCGCGGCGGTCGGCCACGCTGTCCTTCGCCTATGCCTACACGGTCAAGGCGCTCATCACCGACTTCTCAGGGAATCCCGACACGGTCATGGTGGCGACGCTCGCATGGATCGAGAAGGAGCAGCCCCAGTTGCTCCAGACCGCAGACAACACGCCCTTCCAGTTCGAGGCCGAACTGCTCGACAGCGACACCTATGATCTCCAGCTGTCGATCGAGCTGACCGAACCGGTCCTCGTCCTCCCCCGCGCGGACGGTTCGGGCTTCGACATCGAGCACCCGCCCGAACCGACGCTCCCGCCGATGTTCACGCAGGGCACGGCCACGTTCCTGCAAGGCTTCGGCAATGCCGACAAGCTCGTGCAGTCCCCCACGCTCGGATCGCCGGAAGCATGACCGGCGACGATCTGGCCGAAATCGAGCGTCTGGCCGGCGCCCTGCTGCGCAACTTGTCTGCGGGCCAGCGCCGCAAGCTCCTGCGCAAGATGGCCCGTGACCTCGCCGCCAGCCAGCGCCAGCGCATCGCCGCCCAGCACCAGCCCGACGGCAGCGCCTTCGCGCCGCGCAAGCAAAAGGCGCAGCCGGTAACGGGCCGGGGCGCCGCCTGCTTCCTCTATCCCGCCGGCGGCAGCGGCCCGCCGCGCCGGGTGATCATGAAAAGCTTCACATGGGGCAGGGGCCGCGCGATGACCGGCTTCGACATCGAGGCCGGCGGCATCCGCACCTTCGAGTTCGCCAAAGTGGTTCAATGGCTCCCGGTCCCGCCCGAATACCGCAACCGCACCAGTGGCCGCCTGCGCCGCCGGGGAAGCCTGCGCCGCAAGGCCATGTTCCGCAAACTCGCCAGCGCCCGCTACCTCAAGGCCCAGGCCGACGACCAGGGCTTCTGGGTGGGCTTCTCGGGCAAAGTCTCCCAGATCGCCAGCATCCACCAGAACGGCCTGCACGACAAACCCTCCCTGCGCACCAGAGCCATCGAATACCCCCGCCGCGAACTCCTCGGCACAACACCCTCTGACCGCGAACACCTGCTCGACCTGCTCTATGGGCAACTGGCCGGCGCTTGATCTCCGGTGATTGACTGCTCATCGGCTTTGGTGGCGGCTTGTGAAAGTGCCCGAAAACACCTCAGACTGTCCGAGAACTCGATGAAGGATTCCCACTTGGTTGGGGGTCCGATATGATCGGGCATGGGCTACATCGAAGGACATTCGCGCGATCAGATGCTGCTGCTTCCGGCGTCGGTCGATGACTATGTGGCGGCGGACAACCCGGTGCGTTTCATCGCGGCGTTTGTCGACGATCTTGATCTTGGCGAGTTGGGCTTCGGCCGTTCCAGGCCAAAGGCCACAGGGCGGCCCGGCTATGATCCCGCCGATCTGCTGAAGCTATATCTCTACGGCTATCTCAACCGGGTGCGGTCGAGCCGGTGCCTGGCAGCAGAGACAGCGCGGAACCTGGAGGTGATCTGGCTGCTGGGTGGCTTGCGTCCTGATTTCCGCACGATCGCGGATTTCCGTCGCGCCAACAGGGCATCATTCAAGCCGCTGTTCCGGTCCTTCGTGCTGCTGTGCCGCCGCCTTGACCTGTTCGGGCGGGAACTGGTGGCGGTGGACGGCACGCGACTCAAGGCAGTGAACAGCCGC
Organism: Novosphingobium sp. IK01; assembly: GCF_033242265.1. Taxonomy (NCBI): domain Bacteria; kingdom Pseudomonadati; phylum Pseudomonadota; class Alphaproteobacteria; order Sphingomonadales; family Sphingomonadaceae; genus Novosphingobium; species Novosphingobium pituita. The sequence continues at coordinate 3,446,554 of NZ_BTFW01000001.1, forward strand.
AAGCGCAACTTCACCCGCCAGAAGCTGGCCGGGTGGATCAAGCAGGCCGATGAGCGGGTGGGGGAATACCTGGCGCGCCTTGACCGTGCCGATCACGCCGAAGCCGAGGCGGAAGGTGCCGCCCGCCGCGCAGCGGTGCTAACGGCAAAGATCGCGCGGATGCGGGAACGGCGCGAACGGCACAGCGCGATGCTGGCCGATCTCGTCGCCAGCGGCGAAAGCCAGATGTCGCTCACCGATCCCGATGCGCGCGGCATGGCGACCCAACCCAAGGTCGGCGTGGGCTATAACGCACAGGTCGCGGTCGATGCCCGGCACAAGCTGATCGTCGAGCAATATGTGACAAACTCGGGCAGCGATCTGGGCTTTCTGGCACAGACGGCCAGCGCCGCGCGCGAGGTGCTGGGCGTCGAGCAGATCGACGCCGTAGCGGACAAGGGCTATTACAAGGGAGAGGACATCGCCGCCTGCGAGGATCTCGGCGTCATGGCTTATGTCGCGCGACCACAGCGCGGTCCGGCCATTACCGAGGGATATTTCGCCAAGGACGAGTTCCGCTACGATACCCACAGGGATTGCTACATCTGCCCCGGCGACCAGCGTCTCGATCCGTATACTCGCTCCCAGAAGAACGGGCATGTCACGATCCGCTATGCCAATATGCGGGCCTGCCGGGACTGCGCGCTCAAACCGCAATGCGCGTCCGGCACGCGGCGGAGCATCGATCGGTGGGAGAATGAGGCTGTGCTCGAGCGCATGGCGGAAAGGCTCGATGCCCGGCCCGACATTATTGACCGGCGGCGCGAGACCGTCGAGCATCCCTTCGGCACCATCAAGCAGTGGATGAACCAGGGCGCATTCCTCATGCGGGGCCTCGCCAACGTCAACGCCGAGTTCAGTCTGACGGCGCTCGCCTACAATCTGCGCAGGGCGATCAACATCCTCGGGATTCCGGCCCTGCTACGCGCCGTGCAGGCCTGAAAAGGTCGCGCTTCAGCCGTCTCCGGCATAACTCGCGTATAGATGCCGATAAGGTTCATCGAGACCGTCACCACGCCTTCCGCGCCGAAAAACCAGCGGGCCGCTGCGTGAAGCCCCTCCGCTCGACCGAAACCCGATCAGCCCGTGCGTTTTCGGACGGACTGACCTGTTTGTCGTACAGAGTTGAAATTACCAATCCTGGACTTTGAAAAGCTCAGTCTCAGGTCCTGAAAGCCCAAGGCTTGCCCCGGTATGCCTTTTCGCTTCCACTGAGAGCTAATATGATGCCTCGATCAACATTTTGAGAAAAGCGCGAACGGCCGGATTGGAACGCCGACTCTCCGGCCAGATTGCGCTCACATTGTGTCGATCGGCTGCGAAGTCGGCCAGCACGGGCACGAGTGCGCCACGCTCGACCCATGGAGCGACCATGAAGCTGGTGCAGATCCCTATCCCGCCGCCGGCGACGATGGTGGCGACGACCGCCTCGCTGGCATCGACGATGATGCCCGATGCGGGCACCAGTTCCACGTCACGACCATGGATGCGGAACGGCCAGCGGAAACTCTGCCCCGAGCTTTGATAACGCAGATTGACCGTATCGTGTCCGTCCAGTTCGTCCGGGTGCCGAGGCGTTCCTCGCGAGGCCAAATATGCCGGTGAGGCGTAACAGCACAGCCGATGCGGCGCGAGCCGCCGTGACAGCAGCCGGGAGTCAGCAAGGTCACCGATACGCACGGCCAGATCTATGCCGTCCTCGATGATGTCCACGATCTGGTCGCTGAGGCGCAGATCAATGGTAACCTTGGGGTTCTGCGCCCTGAATCGGGGGAGAAGCGGCACAATCAGGTGAAGACCGATCGGCAACGACGCGGCGATCCTGAGTATGCCCGATGGTTCTCCCCGTGCCGCCTTGGCGACTTGTTCGATCTCCTCGGCCTCCCGGAGCAATCGCAGCGCCCGTTCGTGCAGGTCGCGCCCTTCCGCTGTCAGCGCGAGCGAACGCGTGGTGCGCGTAAAAAGCGGAACACCCAAGTCGCGCTCCAGACGTTGCACGCTTTTGCTGATCGCCGAAGGCGAGATCGACAGCGCGCGCGCGGCGGCGGTGAAGCTGCCCAGTGATCCAGCACGCGCAAAGGCAATCAGGCCGGTGAGCCGTTCGAGACCTATATGTTCCGTCATGGCATGAGTGAAGCGACATTTGGCATGATTATCAACCGATATTGCGAATGCCATATGCGCTTCAGAACAAATTTTGCGAGGCCCAAATGAGCGAGATGATGAAAGCAACACGCCTCCACGCTTTTGGCGGCCCCGAGGTGTTGCGGTACGAAGATACCCCGCGTCCGGTGGCGGCGCCCGGTGAGGTACTGGTCAAGGTCTATGCCGCCAGCCTCAATCCTCCCGATCTCTATCTGCGTGACGGCTATCGTGCCCTGCCGCCCGAATGGCGCCCCGATGCGGTGTTCCCTTTGATCCTGGGCACCGACATTTCGGGTGCCGTCGCGGCGGTGGGCGAGGGTGTATCCGGCTTTGCGGTGGGGGACGAAGTCTATTCCATGGTCCGTTTTCCCGAGGCCATCATGACCGGCAGTGGCGCCTATGCCGAATATGTCATCGTCCCGGCCTCCGAGCTGGCGCTGAAACCTGCTGGCATTGGCCATGTGGAAGCGGCCGGCGCGCCCATGTCGCTTCTGACGGCCTGGCAATTCCTGATCGATCTGGGTCATGAGGCACCAAACCCGTTCCAGTCCTTCACCCACCAACCGGTGCCGTTGGCGGGCAAGACGGTGGTGGTGAATGGCGCCGGCGGCGGTGTCGGCCATTTCGCGGTCCAGCTGGCAAAATGGCAGGGCGCGCGCGTCATCGCCGTCGCCTCTGGCCGGCATGAAGCTCTCATGCGCGATCTCGGCGTCGATCAGTTCATCGATTATAATCAAACTGCGGCCGAGAATGTGGTGCGCGACGCCGATCTGGTCATCGATGCGGTGGGGGGAACCTCGATCGACCGCTTCCTGCGCAGCATCAGGCGGGGCGGCGCGCTGTTCCTCGTCAACCCGCTTGGTTTCACCAGCCATGCCGAGGCTGAGGAGCTGGGCATCACGGTGTCGGTCACGCAGGTGCGCTCGAACGGCGCGCAATTGGCACAGGCCGGACGGCTGCTTGCCGACGGCACTGTGAAAGTGATCGTGGACAGCACCTTTCCGCTCGCCGAGGCTGCCCGCGCGCATGAACGCGCCGCGAAAGGCAACATCCAGGGCAAGATCGTCCTCACCGTCGCCTGACCGGCCGACGCTGCGGCTTCCCGCTCAGAGGAAGCCGCAGCCATTGCGGAGGAAAACATCATGCTGATCGTCACCGGCTATATGCACGTCGAGCCGTCCGAACTGGTGCGCTTCGAAGCCGAACTTCAAGCCCTCATCGCGGTCACGCGGCAGCGCGCCGGCAATCTCTTTTATGATGCGGTTGTCGCAGACCCCCAGGCCGGTCGTCTGTTGATCGCCGAGCGATGGCGTGATCAGGCCGCGCTGACCGCGCATCTCGAAGCGGCGGAGACAGCAGCGTTCATCGAACGCTGGCAGCATAGGATGCGTGGCGACATTCGCAAATATGACGCATCGAACGGGCGTGAGTTGATGGCCGATTGATGCAATAACGGCAACATTGCCCCCTCCCGCCGGGGAGCACCTCATAACACATGTTTGCCGACAGGGCGTCGGCGCTGCGCCTGGGAGTTTTGGCTACCCACGTATTGAGCGGCTCTTTCAATCCCCATAATGTCCGAAAAACCCTGCCGGATTGGAAAAGTGACGGAAACCTTACCGGCTGAGGTTTCCCGTCCCCCCCCGGCCGTCCGGGTATATGGCCAGCCTGCCATCCCAATGCGGGTCATAGCCTTGGGTCGGTGGTCGCGGCGAGATGGCGGGCATGGCCGATGCTACCTTCACCGCTGTCGATCTCTCGCGCCTGCCTGCGCCTGACATCATCGAGGCTCTCGACTTCGAGACGGTCCTGGCCGGGGCTGTCGCGCAGATGCGCGACGAGATGGCCAAAAGCGGCCTGAGCTTCGAGACCCGCGACAGCGATCCGGCCACCAAGCTCCTTCAGGTCTTCGCCTATTACGCCCAGATGCTGCGCCAGCGCATCAACGATGCCGCGCGCGCGGTCATGCCGGCCTATGCCGTCAAGGCCGACCTAGACCATATCGCCGCCCTGTTCGGCATCACCCGCCTGACCATCACCCCGGCCAACCCCGCCACCGGCGCGAGCGCCGTGATGGAGGACGACACCGATTTCCGCCGCCGCATGGTCCTCGCGCCCGAGGGCTATTCGGTGGCCGGGCCGGAAGGGGCCTATATCTCCCACACGCTGTCCGCCGATGCGAACGTGCTCGATGCCAGCGCCACCGGCCCGCAGCCCGACGATATCAAGGCCCTCGTGCTGGGCGTTCTGGCCGACCATGCGGCCCCGGCCGAGCTGATCGACACCGTCGCCGCCTATGTCTCCGACGAGACGCGCCGCCCGCTGACCGACTGGGTCACCGTCCAGTCGGCCCGGATCGTCCCCTATGCCGTCGATGCCACGCTCACCACGTTCAGCGGCCCCGATGGCGGCGTGGTGCTGGCGGCGGCGCAGGCCAGTCTCGATGCCTATACCAAAGCCAGCCATCGCCTTGGCCGCGATGTCACCCGCTCGGCGATCTTCGCCGCGCTCAGCGTCGAGGGCGTGCAGAACGTCATCCTGCGCGAGCCGGCGCAGGACATCGTGATCTCGCGCCAGCAGGCCCCCTATTGCACGGGCATGTCAGTCGCCTATGCCGGGGTAGGGGAGTGACCGTCCCTTCAATCCTGCCTCCCGGCTCAACGCCGCTGGAAAAGGCGCTCGAACAGGTCGCCGCGCGGCTGCTCGATGTCGAGGTGGCGATCCGCGAATGGTGGCAGAGTGAGCCGAGGGGCCTGCCACATACCTTCAGCCTGGGCCGAGTACCGTCAGGCCCTGCGGACCCTCCCCGAAACCATCACCGACTCGGCCAGCATCGTCTGGCCGGTCGCCCCCAGTCCAAAGGATCCGCCACACGCGCGAGGTCAATGCGGTGCTGGACGAGGGCGGGGCCTGTGACAAGGCCGCGACCAGGGCGCGTGTCGAGCAGGTTGCCCTTGGCGTCGCTCACAAGATCGCGCTGGGCGTGATCGCCGAGCCGGCACCCGAACCGGCACCCGAACCGGCAGGCCCCGCTGCTGTGTAAGATTGCGGCGGCCCTTCACGCCGCCCTGTTCCCCCTTTACGGAAGGGGGGCTCGGATGTTCCCGCATCTCGAAACCAGCGAGCCTGCACTCGCACTCTCCGGGCAGCGCGCCTGTCCCTTCGAGCACCCTTCCGCGTCTCAGGCGCGGAAGGGACATCGTGCAGGATACCCTCCATGTATACCCCTTTTGTTCTCGTTCGCCCCGTTTCTCCCCCGGCCGGCTACATCGGTGGAAAACGCAATCTTTCCCGCCGCATCTGTGCCATCATCGAGGCCACGCCCCACACCAGCTATGCCGAGCCCTTCGTGGGCATGGGCGGCATCTTCCTGCGCCGTGCGCGGCGCCCCAGGGCAGAGGCGATCAACGACATTTCCGGCGACGTCGTCACCCTGTTCCGCTGCCTTGCCGAACACTATCCCTACCTGATCGACATGCTGCGCTTCCGCGTGGCAAGCCGGGCCGAGTTCGAGCGCCTGCTCGCCCAGCCTCCCGAACGCCTGACCGACCTGCAACGCGCGGTGCGCTTCCTCTACGTCCAGCGCCTGGCCCCGCGCGCGCTTGGGAGCGGGCGCGCGGGGGTCAATTAGGTGAGGGGGCGTTTGATGATCGTATGTGAACATCAAAATGTCTTGATGTAGGCAAAATGCTGTTTCGCGATCATCAAATGATGTAGCTGTCGATAGACGATCATCAAAATGAGCAAGCGACTCTTGACCGCTTGCTGAAGTCCGCTGGACGGAGATGTAATTGCCTGTTGCCTATCATGAAGGGCGCTTTCCTCCTTCCACACTTGATCTCGGCGTGCTGTTCCCGCTGGTCGGCCAGCCAATGCTGCCATCGCGCGGTATGAGGGGGTTCTCTCCGGCATTCCCAACCCTGACATCCTGCTTTCTCCACTGACGGCCCGCGAAGCTGTGCTTTCGAGCAAGATTGAAGGCACGCAGGTCACGCTGGGCGAGGTGTTGGAATTCGAAGCACAGGGGCATCTGTTCGACGAAAGCACTCCCAGGAAGGCGGACGCGCGTGAAGTCTTGAACTATCGCGCCGCTCTGCGCGAGGCGGAGGGCCTGATGGCCCAACTTCCGCTGTCACAGCGCCTCATCAAGGCGACACACCGAGTGCTGATGGATGGGGTGCGTGGCCGTAACAAGGATCCGGGGGAATACCGCCGCATTCCCAACTGGATCGGCCCGGAAGGCTGCACCATCGAGCAGGCACGGTTCGTACCGCCCGGCGCCGATCACATTGAAAACGCGATGGCGGGCTGGGAGGCATACATCCATGCTGATGCGCCGGACAGGTTGGTGCAATTGGCCATTGTCCACGCCGAGTTTGAAGCGATTCACCCTTTTCTCGATGGCAACGGGCGCATCGGTCGGCTGATCATCCCGTTGTTCCTTTACACCCATGGACTGCTCTCGCGGCCCAATTTCTACCTTTCGGAATATCTCGAAGCTAATCGAGATGAGTATTATGACCGCATGCTGGCTGTTTCCCGCGACGATGATTGGAGCGGATGGGTAGCCTTCTTCCTGCGTGGCATCATCGCCCAGGCCGAAGCCAACACCCAGAAGGCGCAGGCGATCCTGGCCTTGCATCAGGACAGGCGCGATTGGGTGGTCGAGATAACCCATTCGCAATATGCCGTGCGCGCGCTCGACTGGATATTCCAGCGTCCGATATTTCAGACCCCGGACTTCATCGCCTCCGCCAAAATCCCGCCGCCCACCGCCCGCAAGATCATCCGCGACTTGCGTGCCAACGGCCTGTTGCGCGAACTGGTGCCTGCCTCCGGGCGAGCACCCGCAACTTTCGTTTTCTCCGAACTGCTCGACATCGCCTAAGGGCGGGAGGCATTTTAACCGTTAGCTTCGCCATTGCTGACGTTTATGGCTCGTTGCAGGGGCCTCGAAACCAGTCGTTGATTGCCACCATATTGGGCACCAGTGACTGATCCGGCCCAGAAAGCCGGGCTGAATAGTAATCAAGACGCCGTCGGTCATGGCACTTTCGCTTCAGCCATGGCCGGGTCTTGGAAAACCAAAAAAGGCGGAGCCATGGCTCCGCCCTTATTTGGTGCAGTCGAACTGCTTGTTAACAGTTGGCCGCGATCTCTGAGCAGGAACGATGCACAGATCTTCCAGATCCGTCAAGCAATCACCGTATCGCCCCGTTGCTTGCCAAGAATATCAAGAGCATGATCTTCTTGGGTAAGGCCAATTGGGGGAATCATGCACAGACTCGGCCTGGATATCGGCAGCAATTCGATCGGGTGGTGCCTGATCGAGGACGATACGCACATTGTCGCGCTGGGGAGCCGGATTTTCAGCGATGGGCGTGACCCCAAGTCGGGCGCATCGCTGGCGGTGGACCGGCGCCTGGCGCGGGGCATGCGTCGGCGGCGCGATCGCTATGTGCGGCGGCGGTCGGCCTTTCTCGAAACGCTCGTCGATCTGGGCCTGATGCCCGTTGATGCCGACGAGGCGCGGCTTGTCGCCATGCGCGATCCCTATGCCCTGCGCGCTCGTGCGCTGGACGAGAGCTTGCTCCCGCACGAGATCGGCCGCGTGCTGTTCCACCTCAACCAGCGGCGCGGGTTCAAGTCCAACCGCAAGGCGGAGCGCGGGCAGAAAGACAGCGAAAGTGGCCTGATCGAAACCGGCGCTCGCGCGCTCGACGCCGCCATGGCTGAAGCAGGGGCGCGTACCCTGGGCGAATTTCTGGCGGGTCGTTTGGGGGAGGGCAAGGCCGCTCGCGTGCGCCTAAACGGCGAAGCGCAGGCCTATGATTTCTACCCCCAGCGCGCGCATATCGAGGCTGAATTCGGCGCCATCTGGGCCGCGCAGGCGCCGCACCATCCCGCCTTGCTCACCGACGCCGCCCGTGACAGGCTGGCGCGCATCCTGTTCTTCCAGCGCCCGCTCAAGGAACCGAAAGTCGGCCTGTGCCTGTTCGCCGGCAAGAATGGCGTGCCGCTCGATGAAGCGCGCCTGGCCAAGGCGCACCCGCTGTTTCAGGAACGGCGTCTTTACGAGGAAGTGAATCAGCTCGCCATTACCGAGCCGGGCGAACCGGCCCAGCCCCTCACCCGCGACCAGCGCGACAGGCTCGTCCTGTTGTTGCAGGACAAGCGCGAGCAGACGTTCGAGCAACTGGCCAGGGCCCTGAAACTGCAACCCGGGCAAAGCTTCAACAAGGCCAGCGCCGCGCGCACCAAGCTGACCGGCAACGAAGTGCGCGCGGTGATGAAGGACAAGAAGCGTTTCGGCGACGATTGGTTGCATCTTTCCACAGAGCGACAGTGGGACATCGTGCAGCGCGTGCAGGACGAGGAAGACCCGGCTGCGCTCCAGGCCTTTCTCACCGGCGAATGCGGGCTGAGCGAAGAAAGGGCGCAGGCCGTGGCCAAGGCGCCGTTGCCCCAAGGCCATGGGCGCATCGGGAAAACTGCCACGAGCGCCATTTTGGAGCACCTGAAAGCGGAAGTGATCCCCTATTCCCGTGCGGTGGAACTGGCGGGCTGGCACCATTCCGACGAGCGGACGGGCGAGGAACTGCCCAAGCTGCCCTATTATGGCGAACTGCTCTCGCGCGAGATTCCACCCGGCACCTTTGCAGACAAGGACGCCGCCAACCCCGAAGTCTATTGGGGCAAGATTACCAATCCCACCGTGCATATCGGCCTGCGCCAGTTGGAAAAAGTGATCAACGCGGTGATTGCCGTCCATGGTCGACCCGACGAGATCGTGGTGGAACTGGCGCGCGAGCTGAACCTGTCGGAAGAGGAGAAGAAAAAGCACCAGCAACGCATCAAACGCGATACCGAGGAAGCGCAGCGGCGCGGGCGCATGCTGGAAACCGCCGGTATTCCCGACAGCGGCAGCAACCGGGCGAAGCTGAAGCTGTGGGAGGAACTGGCCGAGAAGCCGCAGGACCGCTTCTGCCCCTATTGCGGCATAGGCGGGCCGATCGCCATCCATGCGCTGTTTTCCGATGCGGTGGATATCGACCACATCATTCCCTATTCCCGCTCGCTGGACGACAGCGCGGGCAACAAGGTGGTGGTGCATCGCGCCTGCAACCGCGACAAGGGCAACAAGACCCCGTTCGAGCGCTGGGGCCACGATGCGCAGCGGTGGGACAAGATCGCCGCGCAAGTGGCCAAGCTGCCGCGCGCCAAGCAGTGGCGCTTTGGCCCCGATGCCATGACACGGTTCGAGCAGGACGGCGGATTTATCGCCCGTCAACTGACCGACACGCAATATCTCTCGCGCATGGCGGGCAAGTATCTGCGTAGCCTCTATCCCGACAAGGGCGAAGGCAGCCAGGCGGTCTATGTCGCCACCGGGCGGATGACGGCGCTGCTGCGCCGGGTCTGGGGCCTCAACAGCCTGCTGCCCGATCACAACTATGTGAGCAACCCGCACTCCAATGCGCCCAAAAATCGCCTGGACCATCGTCACCACGCCATCGATGCGGCCGTGATGGCGGTCACCACGCCCCGTCTGCTCAAGCAGATTGCCGATGCCGCAGCGCGAGCTGAAGCGCAGGACCTCGACCGCTTGTTTGCCGATTTGCGCCAGCCTTGGTCAGGCTTTCGGGAGGAGTTGGGCGAGAAGGTCAACGCCGTCACCGTCAGCCACAAGGCCGATCATGGCCGTAAGCATCCACCTGCGCCGGGCAAGGACAGCACCGCTGCGCGCCTGCACAACGACACCGCCTATGGCCTGACCGGCGAAGTGGCGCCCGATGGCAAGACGCCGATCGTGGTCCACCGCGTCCCGCTGCTCAGCCTGAAACCGGCGGACATTGCCAGCGCCACGCGCATTCCCGATCCCGCGCTGCGCCAGGCGCTGGCCGATGCCACGCGCGGCAAGGCGGGCAAGGATTTCGAGGCGACCTTGCGCCGTCTGGCCCAGACGCATCCGGTGTTCAGGGGCCTGCGCCGCGTGCGCGTACGCGAACCTTTGAGCGTGATTGCCATTCGCGACAAGGCGGGGCGAGCATACAAGGCCTACAAGGGCGATGCCAATGCGCGGTTCGATGTGTGGCGCCTGCCCGACGGCAAATGGGTTTCGGATATCGTTTCGATGTTTGCCGCTCATCAGCCCGGCAGCAGCGACCGTCGTCCCCACCCGGCTGCGCGCAAGGTGTTGAGCCTGCGCCAGAACGACATGCTGGCCATCGAACGGGATGGTATTCCCGCGCAGATCGTGCGGGTGGTGAAGTTTTCCATCAACGGGATGATCGTTTTGGCCGAAGATGAAGAAGCTGGCCCGCTCAAGGCGCGCGATGCCGATGCCGTTGATCCGTTCAAATATATCAATTCGTCGGCCACCGGCCTCAAACGGCTGAAAGCCCGCCAGATCCGCATCGATCCGCTGGGCCGGGTGTTCGACCCCGGCCCGCGCGAGTGAGGAGGGAAGGGGTATGGACCGCATCGTCGATATCGCCACCGATGGCCGCCACTTGTCGCTGCATCGCGGTTTTCTGGTCGTCAGTCAGGATCGCGAGGAAGTGGGGCGGATCGCGCTCGATGATGTCCATGCCGTGCTGCTCCATGCCCATGGCACCACCTGGAGTGCCAACCTGATCGCCGCGCTGGCCGAACGCGGCGCACCCGTGGTGCATTGCGGGGCCAATCACGCCCCCGTCGCCATAACACTGCCGCTGGTCGGCCATCATGCGCAGAACGCACGATTTCGCGCGCAATGGGGCGCCTCGGCTCCCTTGACCAAGCAGTTGTGGCGGCAACTGGTTTCGGCCAAGATCGGCATGCAGGGCGCGGTGCTGGCCTGGCGCGAGGTGGCCGGTGCAGAAGCCTTTCCGCTGATGGCCCGTCGCGTGAAATCGGGCGACAGCGACAATCTGGAGGCGCAAGCCGCGCGTCGCTATTGGCCGCTGCTGATGGGCGCCGATTTCCGGCGAGACCGCGACAGCCCCGGCGCCAATGCTCTGCTCAACTATGGCTATGCCGTGCTGCGGGCCAGCGTGGCGCGGGCGGTAGTGGCCGCAGGCCTGCATCCCACCATCGGCATTGCCCATGCCAATCGCGGCAACCCTTTGGCTCTGGCCGACGATCTGATCGAACCGTTCCGTCCGCTGGTCGATGCCCTGGTGGTAACGCTGGTTGCCGATGGCGTTGCGGAACTCACCCCGCCAATCAAGCGCCGCTTTGCCCGCCTGATCGCGTTCGATCTGGATTTCGAGGGCGAAGCCTCACCCGTCTCGCTGGCCGCCGTGCGCCTGGCGCAATCGTTGGCCCGTGCGTTTGAAACCGGGCGCCCGGCCTTGCGCCTGTTCGCTCCGCCCACGCCGCTCGAATGGGCGGCGCTGGTGGCAGTGGGCGCGGATTGAAGGTGAGGACTGACCATGGCCAAAACCCCTTATCTGAGCGGATACCGGCTGATGTGGATCTTTGTGATGTTCGACTTGCCCGTGGGCACGAAAAAGGAAATGCGCGAAGCAACCCGGTTTCGCCAGTTCCTGCTCGACCAGGGTTTTGAAATGAGCCAGTTCTCGGTCTATGCCCGCTTTTGCAACGGCAAGGACAGCTTCGATTCGCATCTTGCCCGCATCGAGCGCAATCTGCCGGAAAAAGGCGACATTCATGTCCTTACCTTCACCGACCGGCAGTATGAGGGCATCGTCCGCTTTTCCAGCCAGCGCCGCCAGAAGCCGCGCAAAAATCCCGACCAACTTGCCCTGTTCTGACTTTGTCTGCCGTAAAAGTCAGGCCGGATGGCGCATTCTTCACTTTCATATCAAGTGCTTGATGCGCCATCCGGCTTAGCAGTTCAGAGATCGCGGGCCAACTGCAACCGCGCCCAGCACATGTAGCTGTAGACGCAGGGCTTAGCAGTTCAGAGATCGCGGGCCAACTGCAACCGCTCGATCTCGTAGGCGTTGCGGCCGAGGGGCTTAGCAGTTCAGAGATCGCGGGCCAACTGCAACTTGCGCAGGTGTTGCAGCCGCCGGACCAGCGGCTTAGCAGTTCAGAGATCGCGGGCCAACTGCAACCAGAGTGCCACGTTACCCCGCCCGAAGTAGGGCTTAGCAGTTCAGAGATCGCGGGCCAACTGCAACCGAAGCGGTCGCTGGCCTCGTGGCGCCATGGGCTTAGCAGTTCAGAGATCGCGGGCCAACTGCAACCTCAAGCTGCCGTCAGCGGGCGCGCCATTGGGCTTAGCAGTTCAGAGATCGCGGGCCAACTGCAACCGCACAGGCTGTGACAATTTGCGCTTGCGTGGCTTAGCAGTTCAGAGATCGCGGGCCAACTGCAACAAGGGATCACCGATAGCCGGAACCCGGCGAGGCTTAGCAGTTCAGAGATCGCGGGCCAACTGCAACGCCTTTATGGTCGGGGTTTTTGCTTGTGGGGGCTTAGCAGTTCAGAGATCGCGGGCCAACTGCAACGTGATGGCCGCATTGCATTCGTTGTTATTGGGCTTAGCAGTTCAGAGATCGCGGGCCAACTGCAACACCGTGCCGTCTGGCGTGCCCGTAGGAGTAGGCTTAGCAGTTCAGAGATCGCGGGCCAACTGCAACCGATCACCAATATCATGCGCGGCGACGGCGGCTTAGCAGTTCAGAGATCGCGGGCCAACTGCAACGGAATGTCGCCGATGCCATCGCCGTTGCTGGGCTTAGCAGTTCAGAGATCGCGGGCCAACTGCAACGAGGAAACCATCCAGGCGGATGCCGCCGCTGGCTTAGCAGTTCAGAGATCGCGGGCCAACTGCAACACGTTCTACAAGCCGCAAGAGTGGTTCGTTGGCTTAGCAGTTCAGAGATCGCGGGCCAACTGCAACTTTCAGCAAGGGGCATTCCCTTGCGCTCGAGGCTTAGCAGTTCAGAGATCGCGGGCCAACTGCAACCACGTTCGCAAACGCTGCCACCTGCCGTACGGCTTAGCAGTTCAGAGATCGCGGGCCAACTGCAACGGAGTAGGAAGGTGATCGAATCTGCATCCTGGCTTAGCAGTTCAGAGATCGCGGGCCAACTGCAACTCCGGGCAGGTGAGGTTGAAACCCACGGTAGGCTTAGCAGTTCAGAGATCGCGGGCCAACTGCAACTCAGGGGATACCATCAAGGACGGGAACACGGCTTAGCAGTTCAGAGATCGCGGGCCAACTGCAACGCTAGTGGAGGCCCTGACAGTGAAGCCGGGGGCTTAGCAGTTCAGAGATCGCGGGCCAACTGCAACGCTCGCGGTCACTGATCAGCGTTCGGCGAGGGCTTAGCAGTTCAGAGATCGCGGGCCAACTGCAACACCTGCGCCATCTGGTCGTTGTAGATGCTTGGCTTAGCAGTTCAGAGATCGCGGGCCAACTGCAACCAAGATCGCCTCAGCGTGTTTGGTGAGGTCGGCTTAGCAGTTCAGAGATCGCGGGCCAACTGCAACGCAGTGAATCGGCGGAAGTGGCCCAGAAGGGCTTAGCAGTTCAGAGATCGCGGGCCAACTGCAACTCACCTTCACCGATACCGCGCTGGCCAGCAAGGCTTAGCAGTTCAGAGATCGCGGGCCAACTGCAACAACCGCGCTCGAGGGGCCCACCAGCGCCAGGGCTTAGCAGTTCAGAGATCGCGGGCCAACTGCAACTACCAAGCGATCCGATCGGAATCGGAAATGGCTTAGCAGTTCAGAGATCGCGGGCCAACTGCAACCGCGAAGAAGATGATCAGAAGCGCGCCCGCGGCTTAGCAGTTCAGAGATCGCGGGCCAACTGCAACCCGACCACGACGGGCAGCGTGACGACCACCGGCTTAGCAGTTCAGAGATCGCGGGCCAACTGCAACGTCTCGGGGAGTTGTTCGTCGATACGAATCGGCTTAGCAGTTCAGAGATCGCGGGCCAACTGCAACTTGTCTAAGGTGAGGCAGGCGGCGCCTCTAGGCTTAGCAGTTCAGAGATCGCGGGCCAACTGCAACCGATCCACGATGGCCTATCGCGTTTGGGATGGCTTAGCAGTTCAGAGATCGCGGGCCAACTGCAACAAACGGTCCGATCTGCCATGGAGCATAGGTGGCTTAGCAGTTCAGAGATCGCGGGCCAACTGCAACCGATACGTGACCGGCGATGCAGTGTCGTTTGGCTTAGCAGTTCAGAGATCGCGGGCCAACTGCAACTAATGCGAGCGGATGCCAGCCACATCTCAAGGCTTAGCAGTTCAGAGATCGCGGGCCAACTGCAACAGCGTCAGGGAGCCGGTCGGCATCCCGATGGGCTTAGCAGTTCAGAGATCGCGGGCCAACTGCAACGGCGTCTGGGTCTTGTTGATGAAGCCCGCGGGCTTAGCAGTTCAGAGATCGCGGGCCAACTGCAACTCCGGCTGGCTCAAGGCGAACGGCTCGACGGGCTTAGCAGTTCAGAGATCGCGGGCCAACTGCAACGCCCCGCGCTCTGCTATGGCCTCTCTTGGTGGCTTAGCAGTTCAGAGATCGCGGGCCAACTGCAACTACGAAGGGAGGGTTTAGGAACTTGTGCCAGGCTTAGCAGTTCAGAGATCGCGGGCTAACTGCAACATACGCAGGCGCTCACCACGCTGACCGCAGGGCTTAGCAGTTCAGAGATCGCGGGCCAACTGCAACACATCCGGCCACCTCCTCGACGCGGACGGGGGCTTAGCAGTTCAGAGATCGCGGGCCAACTGCAACAGAGCCAAGCCGTTGACCAGCTCGCCAGCCGGCTTAGCAGTTCAGAGATCGCGGGCCAACTGCAACATGTACATGATCGACTACGGTCTTTCATGGGGCTTAGCAGTTCAGAGATCGCGGGCCAACTGCAACCGCAGCTTGCCGCCGGTTTCTGCGAACAGAGGCTTAGCAGTTCAGAGATCGCGGGCCAACTGCAACCGCAGCTTGCCGCCGGTTTCTGCGAACAGAGGCTTAGCAGTTCAGAGATCGCGGGCCAACTGCAACTGCAAAACGTCGTGGTATTGGATGCCCATTGGCTTAGCAGTTCAGAGATCGCGGGCCAACTGCAACCCTCCTCGAACTGCTGCTGGAGCTGTTCTGGGCTTAGCAGTTCAGAGATCGCGGGCCAACTGCAACCCGCAAGGCTGGGCAGGCCTTTGCCGCTGGGGCTTAGCAGTTCAGAGATCGCGGGCCAACTGCAACCTGTTCGAGCGATGACACTGCGCTCGCGAAGGCTTAGCAGTTCAGAGATCGCGGGCCAACTGCAACATCGTTCTTTTCCTTTTCCAGAATTGCGCGGCTTAGCAGTTCATATTGGCCCGTTCGGAAACTCGGTTGCCCTTATCCGGGGCAGGGGCATGCTAATGAGGCACTTGGCCTGCCAGCCAACCCGATACACCCCCGCGTAAGCTGAGCGATCCCGCGCCATGGTCTGGCCCTGGCGGCCACTTCCGATCCTGAACACCTTACCGGCGATGTCCTGCGCCTTGGCGTGGTGGCAGCTGTTGATCCGGGCGGGGCGACCTACATGGTGGAGAGCGGGGGCGTGGTCATCGGGCCTTTGCCTTGGGCGCCGTGACTATGGTTCGCTGGTGCCCGAGCAGATCGACCAGCCCATGACGCCCGCCAATATCCTGCGCCTCTATGCCGCCACCGCTGTCGCGCTCACCCGCTGGGAGGATCGCCCGCGCCTGGTCTCGCTGGCCATCTCGGAAAAGCGCGGGGACGAGGCCGACCAGCTCGACATCGTGCTCGACGATGCCGATGGCCTGCTGGCGATCCCGCCCGAGGGCGCGCGCCTGCTGGTCATGCTGGGGTGGAAACAGGGGCGCGACGTGGCCCCCGGCCTCGTCCACAAGGGCAGCTTCAAGGTCGACGAGGTGAACCACAGCGGCCCGCCCGACCAGATCCGCATCCGCGCGCGGGCCGCCGATTTTACCAGCGCGATCCGCAACCGCCGCGAACAGAGCTGGGCGAACACCACGCTGGGCACCGTCTTGCAGGACATCGCCGGGCGCAATGCCCTGTCCTTGCGCATCGCGCCCGATCTGGCCGCCATCGCCTTGCCCGCGCTCCACCAGAGCCGCGAGAGCGACACCGCCTTCCTGCGCCGCCTCGGCCGCGAGAACGACGCTGTCGCCACCATCAAGACCGGCACCCTGATCTTCGCGCGCAAGGGCGCGGGCACCACCAGCACGGGCCAGCCCCTGCCAACCCTCGCGCTCACCCGCCGCAGCGGCGATGGCCATTCATGGCAGCGCCAGACGCGCGACGGGCAGGCCGGTGTCACCGCCCACTGGCACGACCGCAAGGCCGCCCGCCACCGCGCCGTCACCATGGGCAAGGCCGAAGGCGCAAAAACCCTGCGCAAGACCTACCCCGACGAAGCCAGCGCCCGCCGCGCCGCCACCGCCGAACACACCCGCCTCAAACGCGCCCCCGCCACCCTCGACATGCGCCTCGCCCTGGGCCGCCCCGACGCCATCCCCGAAGCCCGCGTCACCCTCACCGGCTTCAAGCCCGAAATCGACACCACCCCATGGCTGATCACCGAAGTAACCCACCGCCTCGACAACGCGGGCGGATTCATCACCGAGTTGAAGATGGAAACGGCGGGGTAGGGGGAGACGAGCCAATTTGGGTGGTTAGCGGACTTTGCGCATAAGCATCATGTGTTGGGTCATGAACCTCATTTTGGGATATGTCGTTAGGCCCAGGAGAAAGGCTTTGTCTGGCGCGGTGACGAACCATTCGGTGGAAGTCATTGGTAGGCCTTCCATCAAAGTCACTTTATCCGGCCTGCGCTCAACTATCCCGCCGATCTCCAAGGCGAAATTAGCCAACTGATGGTCATATGCCTCGCGCGTAGCGCGTTCATTGGCCTTAACTAGTTCGAATGTGCAGTTGCCATTGGTCCATATATGGGCAAGACCTCGCAGATCGGAGCGCGATGATTGGACATCCCAAAACGGACCTTCCTCGGTGGGGCGAATTTTCTTGAGGACATCAGGTCCAAGCTTTGTAAATTTGAATGCGGAAGGGTCAAATGGCGTTTCAACTGCGGCGACGGTGCCACCGCACAGGTTGAAGAACACTGCCACACCATCTTCCTCCGTACTGGCCTGGGCAAAAGCAGGGCTCATCGCCAGCACACACGCGAAAATCATCAAATGATTTCTGATCATTTGGATTTTTTGACACGCTTGGCCAATCCCCGCAACAGCGGTCGTGTCCGGAAGAGCGCTTAATCGTCGAAATGAACCGCACCGGCTTTCCCGGAGGCATTTTCAATTGAGTCATGCAACCATATCGAGGGTCTCTCTGGCTGCATAGTAGTTTGCCTCTGCACTGCTACCCAACCTTGGGCCGCTCGGGTCTAGAGTTTTCCGCCTGACCCGGGTCCGGAGGGCTGGTGGTTCTGGTCGATCTTGCGGCGATGTATGCCGCCGAGCAGGCGGAACTTGCCCGCCGGACGGAGTTTTTCGTCCTGCGCTCGTTGCTCGCCCTCGCGGGCATTCTGGCGGTGCTGTGCCTCGTCGCCCAGTGCGCGCGGTGGATGGGTCTGTGACCATGCTCGAGCCTCTCGAAGACGCGGGCGCGGCCATCCGCCTGCGCCAGCGCAAGACGAGCGTCGCGGTGGTCGTGCCGGTTGGCGCGCCGCTCAAGGCCGCGCTGGACGCGGCAAAGGCGCGCGCTACGCAGGCCGGCATGCCGCTTTCGCCGACCATTCTGGCAACCGAGCGCGGGACGGCGTGGACGGAATCGGGTTTTCGCGCTTCGTGGCGCAAGGCCTGCATCCGGTCAGGTGTCAGCGGGGTGACGTTCCACGACCTGCGCGGCACCGCCGTAACGCGTCTGGCGCTGGCAGGGGCTACGGTTCCAGAGATCGCGGCGATCACCGGTCACAGCCTGAAGAAAGTCGGGACGATCCTCGATGCGCATTACATGCATCGCGATCCGGCGCTGGGTGAAGCGGCCATCCGAAAGCTGGAGGGAAGGGTGGTTTTTCCCAACTAAACGCCCAACCGCAGGGTTGGTGTCCATCAAAATCGGAAAATTATCTAGGAAAAACAATGGTAGCGGAGGAGGGACTCGAACCCCCGACACGCGGATTATGATTCCGCTGCTCTAACCTGCTGAGCTACTCCGCCCCGGTCTGCGTCGTGTTTGGCGACGCTCGGTAGGGCGGCCAACTAGGCCGCGTGCGCCAAAACGTCAACCTGCTTTTTGACGGGAAGAAGAAGGTTCTCCACAGCTTCGTTTTTCCGCGACTTCCCGGCAAATTCCGGCGCTCCCGGAATTTGCCGGAGTATCGTTCAGGCTGTGCAGGATTCCTGACGCGCGCGGGCGAGGATCTGGGCCGCTTCGTCGAGCATGGCCAGACGCTGCTTCTTGAGGTCTTCGAGGTGCGCGTCCGAGGCGGCCTCAACATTGGTCTCGATGCGATGAATGGCGCGATTGACCGTGTGATAGGTCTCGATCAGCCGGGCGAAGTGGGTGTCCTGCACCTTGAGGTCGGCAAGCAGGCTCTTGTCCCCAGCAAAGATCGTGTCCAGTTCGAAAGGTACGTGGGTCATGGCGGGGCTCCTTGCTTGCTTGTCCGAATATGCGTTCTTCGCATGTGCCCGAGGACCACGACCTGCCGCAGCAAGGCGGCGGGAGAGGCCCGGGGCTGACACCACCATGGCCTGTCCGGCAGGTCTTGCATTGCGATCGGTCAAGGAGGGCTGCGTTTCGTCAAAAAAGGCATGGGCGAGGCGCGGCAGCTCTGATGGCGTGGCGTATCCTTGCTGCCCGATTCGGTTTCCGCTCAGGGGCCCGTGTTCGCGAAGACATTGATGTTGCCCATCCGGCCTTTCTCCATGGCGCGCCGGGACATGGCTTCGGCCATGCCCGGAACGCCTCCCGGCAGGCGCGATGGCAAAGATATCCACGACAAGGCACATTTCCGCGCGCAAAACCCATTGCATTCCTGCGCGCCCGCCGCTAATCGGCGCCCCTGCCCAGGGCAATGGGCCGCTTTAGCTCAGTTGGTAGAGCACATCATTCGTAATGATGGGGTCACGTGTTCGAGTCACGTAAGCGGCACCACAAAATCAGTAACTTAGCTGAGAAACGAGACGGGCTTCGGCCCGTCTTTTTCGTTTCAGGCATCAGATAGGCATCAGGCGGGCCACAACGCCGTTTAGCTCAAGACCTGCTCAAGCGCAGGGGCTTAGACTTTCGAGTGGCCGCCTGCCTTTTGCAGTGAGTCGCGGCATTAAGCCGCCAGCCGCTCCGATAGGCCGATGTGTTGAACCCAGCACACCCATTTCTGCAGCGTCCTGCGGAAATGGCTCGGCGTTGTTCTCAAGGCGATCAATCGCTCTGGAGGCTTCCTCATGTTTCCGTTGGGGTAAATGGCACTGACGAAACCCATCATCCGTGTGACGCCGCCTTTGGCTTGCTGGCCATCCTCGTCGAGATAAACGATACCGCCATGCGCGAGGGCATTGCGAAGGCAGTTAATCCACTGGCGAGCGCTGATCGCATTGGCTGCGGCACTGGCAGCAGGATTGGAAAGCGCGCCCGCTAGTTCATCAGGGAACTCGACCGCCAAGTTTTGCCCTGCGACATACTCGATTGAAGCAAATTGCCATGCGCCGGAGATATAAACCGGTGACTTGTCGAAGCGCGTGCCATCAGGTCCTAAAACGGCATCCACTTCCTTGGCTGTCACTGGATCGAGTGGCCGGTCATCCATATAGCCCTGCTCGCCCGCCTCTTCCCTACGACGATGTTTTTCCAACCGCTCGATTGGCAGCGAGAGAATCAGCGTGGACATCGCGAACAGGAAAGTCGCATCCATTGGCCCAAGTTCAGGTTGATTGGGATCAGTGATGTTTGCGACGCGGTCAAACAGCTCGTCGATCAGCCACATGCATCTGCCCGGCACGTCTCGGCTAATGTGATAAGGCACCCCCATGTCAGGCCTCCGTCACCTCAATTCAAAAACTCAGCCGACAGCCCAGACTGATGCTTATCCAGCCAAGCCTTGGCAGCCTCCCAGCCCGGAGTGATCGTGGCAAGGTAATCCCAAAACTCCGGCCCATGCGACCGATGTCGCAAATGCGCCAGCTCGTGTGCGACCACATATTCCAGCACCTTCTTGGGCGCGAAGATCAGGTGCCAGTTGATGAGCACATTGCCTTCCGGCCCACATGACCCCCAGCCATGGGCAAAGTCTGCGACGCGGATCGAGCGAGGCGAGAGCGTGTGCCGTTTGCCAATAGCTGTGGCGATCTCGTTCACGTCACGGCGAGCACGCTGCTTGAGCCAGTGCTCTAGTTCGCTGGCGACAAGCTGGTCTGGATCGTCCCCCGCCCAGTGCGGCAGATCGACGATAAAGCCGTTGCGATAGATGACGGTGGCTCGCGCAGCGTCGCTGCGACGAACGGTCAGGCCCATCTTGCGCCCCCGGTAGGGTATCTTGGAGCCGGTGGCGAAGCGGGGGACTGCGTGGCGGCTGGCGGCGATGCGCTCCATGTCGCGCATGGTGTTGAATAGCCATTGCCGCTTGCGGTCGAGGAAGCCCGCGATGTCGTCGTCGCCATCGGTGGTGAGCGCCATCACTTCGACATGACCGGGCGTCACCGTGATGCGCCGCTCGGTGGCGCAGGCGCTGCGGCGAAGCTCGTAGGCGATCTTGGCCCGGCCAATCTGGATCGTGGGCATCAGGCACCGGCCCCGTAGGCGTTGACGGCGAACTCCTCGACCTTTTCGCGGATTGTCTTGGTTTCGCCGATGCCGTGTTCGGTCAGAATGCGGCGGACCTGCTGACGCAGCGTTCGCAGATAGGCCTCCATATGCGCAAAGGCAGGCTGCGTCGCGGCGGCATCAGCATAGACCGAGCCGATGGCAATAGCGGCGACCTGCAACGCGTCGTGCGCGGTGTCGGTCGCAATGGCTTCCATGATGCGCAGGATTGAAAAGGCCTTTTCGTCCATGCCAAGCTCGGCGTGCGCGCCCTGCTCGGCCTGTATGTCGCCGGTCAGCCCCTCGAAGTCGGCCAAGCCATCGGCGGCGGCGATCTGCCCTTGTTCGAAACGCCGGATTATCTCCAGCACCCGTTCGGAGAAGCGGCCATACTGGGCCGGGTTCTTGTCCACCAGTTCGCGAGTGACGCGGCGAAGCTCGGCAGACTTGCGCACGAAGGCTTCCTGCAACTCTTCCTCGGACCGCTCTTCGGTGTCGAAGTCGTCGGCGAAGTTGGGATCGGTGAGGTTGCGCAGTCGGATCGTGGTGGACAGGCCGGTGACGTGGACGTGCGCCTCCAGCATATCCCTGATCTTGCCTGAATAGCTGCGATGGTCGAGGCTTTCGTCCTTGGCGATGGCCTGCGTGGCGAGGCGCAGGAACGCCGCCGCCCACTTCACTTCGGCGGTGAAGTCCAGAATGGCCGGATCAGGCGAGAGGTCAGCGTAGACCTTGATGAACGTCCGGGTCAGGCGCTGGAGGTCGAACCATTCGTCTTCCCGCCCGTCTGCGGCAATGGCTGCGGCGGTATAGGCGGCGGCCTTCTCGTCCATGCCTTCCAGCCCCATGGCGCGCTTCTGCGCCCGGTAGCGGGCATGGGCTTCCTTGAGGTCGTTGCGCAAAATGGCGATGTCGCGCAGCGCGTTCTCCACATCGTCGGCGCGGTAAGACTTCAACGCCTCGTCGAGATGGTTGGTGACGCCAATGTAATCGACAATCCGGCCATTGGGCTTGGCAATCTCGCCACCATCCTCGCCCTTGAACGTGTGGGTGCGATTGGTGCGGGCAATGGCTTGGAGAAGGTTGTGCTCCTTCAAGGGCTTGTCGAGATACATGACATGCTCGATGGGCGCGTCAAACCCGGTCAGCAGCTTGTCGCAGACGATCAGCAGTTGCGGATCGGCCCCGCGTATCTTGAACGCCTTTTTAGCTGCCTTCTCGGCCTCGGCATCGAGGTAATGCGCCTCAAGCTCGGCCCGCAGCGCTGCCACCTCGGCGTTCTCGCTGGGCTTGTTGTCCTCTTGGCTCTTGGAATAGACGCAAGCTAGCATGGCATCAGCCTTCGCTCGCGCCGCCTCGTTATCCATGCTGCCCTTGACCAGATCGGCGGCAATCACCTTGGCCAGCGCAGCGCGATAGAGCACCACCGACTCGCGATCCACCGCGACCACCTGCGCCTTATAGCGGTCCGGCTGGCACACCGCCTTGAAGTGTTCCCATATGTCGAGCGCGATCAGGCGAACGCGTTCGGGGTGCTTAGCGATGGTCGCCAGTGTCAGGCCCTTGCGCTTCAATTCCTCGCGCTTGTCGTCGGGCAGATCGACGAACCAGCGGTCGAACAGGATGTCGATCTCGGCCTCGTTGATCGACCAGTCGGCTTTCCGGCCTTCATAGAGGATCGGCACGGTCGCGCCGTCGCGTACCGCGTCGTCGATGCCATACTTGTCGAGGTAGCCTTCCCCGGCGATGCTGAACCTTGCGTAGGTGTCCTTGTCGGTGGATTTGATCGGCGTGCCGGTGAAGCCGTAGAAATGGGCATCGGGCAGCGTCGCTTGCAGGAACGCGCCCAAGTCCTTTTCTTGCGTGCGGTGGCACTCGTCCACCAGCACGATCCAGTTGGCCGAGTTGGGGATGGCCTCCTTCGACCCGGCGAACTTGAAGATGGTGGAAAGCAGGATTTGCCCGTTGCCGCCCCGGTTCACCGCCTCGCGCAGCGCCGCCACAGACGCGCATTGCGTTGGGTTGGGCAGGCCACAGGCGACGAATGTCTTGCTGATCTGATCGTCGAGGTCGATCCGGTCGGTCAGCACAAGGATGTTGGGATTGGCGAGGCTGGGCGCGTCGAGCGTCAGATGGGTTTTCAGCTTGAGCGCGAGGAATACCATCGTCAGGCTCTTGCCCGAACCCTGCGTGTGCCAGATCAGCCCCTTGCGGTGCTCGCCCGTTGCAACCCGTTGCACCGCCTTGTTGACGGCGCGAAACTGCTGATAGCGGCAGACCTTCTTGTTCTTGCGGCCCGTCTCCGGGTCCACCTCGAACACGATGAAGTGCGCCAGCAGGTCCAGCAACCGCGATGGCTCACACAGGCACCACAGGTCTTTCGACAGGTCGTCCGGGAAGTCTGCGCGGGTCCGGGGCCACGCATCAGGCCACGGGGCATAGAACTGCGCCGGGCTGCCCGTCGCGCCATAGAGGGTCGCCATGCCATCGGTGACGATGTTGAAGGCGTTGGGCGCGAACAGGCGCGGGATGTCGCGCTCATACTGCTTGATCTGCTCAAAGGCTTCCTCGGCTCGCGCCGTGGCTTTCAGCGGCGACTTGGCCTCGATCACCACCAGCGGGATGCCGTTCACGAACAGCACCACGTCGGGGATGCGCGGGCGCTGGGCGGCCACGCGGAACTGGCGGGTGACGTGGAACTGGTTGCGGGCGGGGTGCTTGAAGTCGATCAGCGTGATCGGACTGTCGCGGTTTTCGCCGGTCAGGCGGCGGGAATAGCCGCCGCGCAGCTTGCGCTGCCAGTCCTCATTGTCGGACAGGGTGGCAAGGTCGGCATAGATTGCCTCGGCGTCGGCCTCGCCAATGCCATTGAGATCGCGCAGCGCGGCGATCAGCACGGGTTTCAGGATGACCCGGTTTTCCTCCGCCCGCATCGCCAAGGCGGCGGCTGGCGACAGCGCCTGCCAGCCCATCGCGACCAGCACATCGAGCGCGGGCTTTTCGGCAAGGCGATACTCGCTCATAGGGCCTTCCGATTTTCTGGCACCCGCACGCGACCGGAGAGAAGGTCGGACATGAGGTTGGCCTTTGTGCGATGAAGCGTGTCCAGCGAAGTCTGCGCAGCCACGATCTCACCGTCGATGGCATCGACCATCGCGCTGATCTCGATCATTTCAGCTTGGCTCAAGGCCGGGACCTCGATTGCGGAGAACGTGCTCTTGTTGATGATCGGAACGGCCTGCTTTCCGGCGTTCGCCACTATCGTGTCATAGGCCGCGACACAGGCGAGATAGACGAAGCCTGCGGTTTGAGCAGGGCAGCAGATGGCGTTGATTTGCTGGTTCGTTACGCACCGTTCGCGAGCGACAGCGGTCTTGCCGACAGTCGAACCGATGCACGTTACAAGAACCGAGTTGGCGGGCAGAACGGTGCCGCCATGACCGCTGCCCGCCACAAGAGTGCGCGGCGCATCAGAAACCGAGATGTTCCCGGCCACCAGATCACCCGGTGTCACGAATGGTAGATCGCCACCCCACAGGTCGGCTTGCTTTGGCGATGGCGTCCGCCCTGTCACGATCTTTCCGAGACTAGCCATGGCAGTAGTGGCTTCGCAACTGTCGGTCACGTCTCGCGCCAGCTTGCCGACCAGTTCCCGACAGGAAGCCAAGGCGGCCTCATTCGCCGCAATCGCCTCATCCACCGACCGTAGCACCTCGGCGATCCGCCGCTGCTCGTCGAGCGGGGGCAGAGGGCCGGATAAGGCAGCCAGCTTCTGCTTGTTCAGCGTCACGCCCTTGATGGCTTGATCCGTGTCGGCACCTTCTACAATGCGCGATAGCCAATAGGGCAGGAACGATGTGTCGATACCCTTGATGGGCACGAAGGCGGCAATCGCCTCATTGGTGAACAGGTCTGTGCCTGCAACCGCGACCCGACCAATCGTGAGCTTGAAGCTCATCATTATCGTTCCGGCCTTCACCAGCTTGACGTTCGAGTTCGCAACGCCAGCGTCTGTAATGCGCTCTTTCGTCGCTACGATCACCGGCTGTCGCAGGTCCGAAATGGCCACCCAAGGATGACCGTCGCCGTTCGTTGCCCAATACTCCGGCTTGTGTCGCGGCGGCGTTCCTCCGATGTTGATCCGGCAGAGATCACCAAGGCAAGCGTTGCGCCATCCATCGGGCGACTCATCTGCGACCCGCTCCAGTTCCGCCACCGCGCTCACTTGCCCTTACCCTTCGGCTTGGTCTTGGGCCGGGCCGCGCCGATCTGCTTTGCCTTTTTCGTCGCCTCCACAAATGCGCCCTCCACCGCGCTGGGCGCGTCAAGTTGGCGGGCGTGCCATTGGTCATATTGCGCCAGCGCCTTGGCCTTGGCGACCTCGGCAGAGATATGGCCCGCATGGGTCAGCACATCGCGGTCGCCCAGCCGCAGGAAGTCATCCAGCTTGGCGATCCAGTCGCGCATGGTCATGGGCTTGCGCGCCATCGCCTGCAACTCGGCAAACTCCAGATAGGCGGTGACGATGCGGTTCAGCGCCTCGATCTCTTCCGCGTTCAGATAGTTCTTGGCGGTGGCCACGTCGTTCTTGCGCACCGCCCCACCCTTGGACTGGTTGGCCCATGAGGTCAGGCCCATGTTGTCCTTGGTGGCATCGGCGCGGGCATCAATGATCTCGGCAGCGGTGTGGCCATGCGCCGCCCAATGCATCTTGTTTTGCACAGTCTGAAAGAACAACTGGCTGGCCTCGGCGCTGCCGTCATAGTCCACGGCTGTGGCGTAGATGTCCAAGACCTTCTTGTAGAACAGCTTTTCCGACGAACGGATGTCGCGGATGCGGGCAAGCAGTTCCTCGAAATAGTCGGCCTCGGGGTCTTTCAGCTTCGCATCGTCCATGGCGAAGCCCTTGACCAGATACTCCGCCAGCGTGGTGGACGCCCAGCGCCGGAACTGCGCACCGCGTGGCGAGCGGACCCGGAAGCCCACGGCAAGGATCATGGGCAGGGAATAGTGGGCGACTTGCCTTGTGACGCTGCGCGCGCCCTCGGTTTGAACTATTGAGAATTGCTCAATAGTTGCCTCCGGCTGCTCGCCTTCCTCGACGATGGCCTTGATATGCTTGTTGATATTGGAAACGGTCGTCTCGAACAGATCGGCAAGCTGCACCTGTGTCAGCCATACCGACCCGCGCTCCGCCTTGAGTTGAAAGGCCGCTTGTCCATCTTCGGTGTTATAGAGGACGATCTCACCCGACATAGCCGAGCCTCCGCAGATGGCCAAACATCACGGCCTCAGCCTCGTTGCGCTTGGCGATCAGGTCTTGCAGCTTGGCGACTTCCGCCGCGACATCGACCGCCTCGGCATCGGCGCCGGTTTGCACATAGCGGCTGATGTTGAGGTTGTGGCCATTGGCGGCGATCTCGTCCACCGGCACCACGCGGGCCAGTTTCTCGATGTCGGC
Organism: Novosphingobium sp. IK01; assembly: GCF_033242265.1. NCBI lineage: Bacteria > Pseudomonadati > Pseudomonadota > Alphaproteobacteria > Sphingomonadales > Sphingomonadaceae > Novosphingobium > Novosphingobium pituita. Next base: position 3,472,894 of record NZ_BTFW01000001.1, read on the forward strand.
AAAGCCATGCACCGCCTCGGCCAGCGCATGGATGTGTTCATCGGTCAGGAAGTTCTGCGCCTTGCCGGGCTGGAACGTGGCGTCGCCATTGACGATGAGCACCTTGCCTTGGCGCTCGGCTGGCTTCTTCTTGCGGCAGATGAGCACCGCCGCCGGGATGCCCGCGCCATAGAACAGGTTGGGAGCCAGGCCGACGACCGCCTCGATCACGTCGGCCTCAAGCATGGCCTGCCGAATGCGCCCCTCGGCCCCGCCACGGAACAGCACGCCATGCGGCACCACCACGGCCAGAATGCCTTCATCCTTCAGGCTGGCCAGCATGTGCTGCACAAAGGCAAGGTCGCCATAGCCCTTGGGTGGGCAGCCATATTCGTCGCGCCCGAATGGGTCGCCGTTCTGCCAGACCTCGTAGCCCCACACCTTTTCGGAGAAGGGCGGATTGGCCAGAACGCGGTCATAGGCCCCGATGCCCTCGACGAACTCGCGGGCTTTGGGATCGTATCGCTTGGGGCTGAGGATGGTGTCACCCTTGGCGATGAAGGCGTCTTCCACGTCGTGCAGGAACAGGTTTATCTGCGCGATGCCCCAAGTGGCGAAGTTCTTTTCCTGCCCGTAGAGCGACAGACTACGGGCGTTCTCGCCCTTGTCCTTCACATACTGCACGGCCTCCAGCAGCATGCCAGCCGAGCCGCAGGTCGGGTCATAGATCGACATGCCGGGGCGTGGCTGAAGGATTTCGACCATCAGGCGGACGATGGAGCGGGGCGTGTAGAACTCGCCACCCTTCTTGCCCGCCCCTTCTGCAAACATCTTGATGAGATAGAGATAGGCATCGCCCAGCATGTCGGCTGGCACATCGGCATTGCGCAGGCGGTGCTTCTCGAAATGGGAGAGCAGCTTTTCCAGCAGGGCGTCGGAGAAGCGGTCCTGATTGGCAAAGTCCACATCGCCGAACACGCCGCGCAGGCGTAGGTTGCGGTCTTCGATAGCGGCCAGCGCGTTGTTGAGGCGCTGGCCGATCAAGGTGGACTGCTGGCGCACTGCCTCCCAGCGGTGCTCGGCAGGCACGTCATAGCGGTGCTCGTCGGGATCAGCAGCCTCGTCGCGGTCGCCGGTTTCGGCCAAAAGCTGCTCGTATTCTTCGTCCCACACGTCGCACAGGCGCTTATAGAACAGCAGGCCGAAGATGTATTGCTTGTAATCCCCGGCATCGACTGTGCCGCGTAGAATATCGGCAGCCCCCCAAAGGTGACGTTCAAGTTCTTGTTGTGTTAGCTTTGCCATTCAATTCAACTCGCTGGCAGAAATGAGCCTGCCTTGGCAATGGAGTAGAACGTGCCAGCCTTCCTGTCGAGGCGGGATGGCGATGAAAGGGCGTAAACCGGTTCGTGTGGGAACCAAGTTCAAGGGCTGCCACTAGCGCGTTCTTGCGGTAGCGCGTTACCTGCGATGGGGCACCCTCGTGGGAGGACCCGCGCTCATGGAAGGGCCGGAAAGCCGCCGGGTGTGACGCAGTGACGCACTTTGGCCCGAACAAGTTCCTATATGCGCAAATGAGTGCAGGAGTATAACCCCCACACTCATTCACTTTAGGGCGTCACCCCGTCACAGCGTCATTAAGTAATTAAAACAGCGGCTTGATACGCAAGCCCACCAGCCCGCGCTTGCGCGAAGTGCGCTTGTCCGTCACGCCCGCAACCGTCGACTGCAGCCGCTCCGAGAAGGAACTTACATTGGGCAGGCGGTCGCGCATATAGCCTTCGCTAACCGCCCAATTGCAAAACGCCTCATAGGCCACACTGGTCGCCACCCAATGTCCCGGTGCGGCTTCGATGCCAATTTCGATCCACGCCTGCACAGCATCCGCCTTGCACACCCATTCACGCAAGGCGCTCTTGCTGGACTGCGGCTCGCTGAAGGCGCGGTTGCGGATCACCCGCGAGGCGCCGGCCACCGCCCATGCCAGCAACAAGTCGGCCTCCTCGGCCCCGATGCGCTTGCCGATGTGCTCGACGCGCTCGGCCTTGGGCACGGTGTGGTTGAACGGGACCACCAAGAGGCGGCGCTGCACGCCACGGTCCATCCCGCCCTTGTAAGGCGGCAGAACATTCGTGGCGAACATATGCTGCGCGTGCGGGCAGAACTCGATGCAACTCTTGTAAACATCGCGCCCGTTGACCTGCTCGCCCGTGATGATGGTCTTGAAGGTGTCCGAGGCGATGGCGGCGCCAGACAATTCATCCGTGGCATTGAGCAGCTTGCCCGCCAGCCCGACGACATAGCGCTCGTCGCTCATCTTGGCCGCCGTGATGGCGCTCACCGCACTGGGCGGCAAAAGCCCGCGCATCAGGTCCAGAATCTGGCTCTTCCCGTTCTCGGCGGTCATGCCATACAAGATCACAGCCTTCGGCTCGCGCAGTTCCGTGGCATAGCCCAGCGCCGAAACGCCCGCGATTTCGGCCAAGAGGTTGATCTTGTCTGCCGCGTCTTCGTCACCGGCAAAGGAGCCAGTCAGGAGACGGTCGAGCAGACTGCCAGAAGGCACACCACCACTCATGCCAGCCGCCCAGCAACCGGGCAACGTATGGCGTGCGCGGTCGTTCGGCGCATGGGGGCGCTGTGACGGCTGGCCATCAGCATCAAAGGTGATGAAGCCAGACGCGCAGTTGATTCCCATGACGGGGTTTTCGAAGAAGTCGGGCACGGCACACATCATCTGCAATTCGTGCAAGATGGATTCGATCTTTTTGGTGCCCAGCTTCAACAGGGTCGGGCGTTCATTTCCCACCTCTGCGCCGTCGAAGTGCTGGACACCGCGCCACAACTCAGTCCTGCTGAGCACCTGCCAGCGGGTTTCCCGGTAATGCCAGAACTCGCCTTCGGCATGCACGAGGGTACCCAAATGCCGCTTCAGCAAGGAATGCAAGACCTGTGCGACTTCAACCTCCGACCCAGCTTCGAAAATGGTAAGGCGACCTTCCCGTGACAAGAAGTCTTCCACCGAAATCGAGGCCGCGCTGGCCGGTGACGCAGGAGGCGTATCGTCGCTGCTTTCGATCAACTTCTCAAGCGTGGCGCGGTCATTACCCTCGATAGCCAGCCAATCGCTGACATCGCCCTTTTCGGGCAAATCAGGCAAATGCACAATGCGGACAGACGCAGCGATGCCCGAAAGCTTGTAGGCGACCACATTGGCATGGCGGCGGCCAGCATCATCGTTATCAGGCAGCAAGACGACAGTCTTATCGCGCAGCATTTCACTGTAATTGTCCTGCCACTTGCCAGCTCCGCCGGGGTTGCAGGTGGCAACGAAGCCCAGCGCGGTCAGATTATCGACGTCCTTCTCGCCCTCCACGATCAAGACCACGCAATTAGCCTGCGCCACACTCTGCGCCTTGTAGAGGGTGCGGTGCTCGGCGCTGACGGCCTTGATCCACTGGCCGGGGTGGTCGGGATCAGGGCGGCGCTGGCTGAAGCCCTTGGGTTCATAGCGCAAAACCTGCATCTTCAGTTCGCCGGTCCAGTGATCAAAATAATCGTAAGTCTTAGCGAGCTTGCCGCGCTGCCCCTTGGGAGCGGTCGCCTTCCGGTTATCATTGGCGCCCTCGGCATAGCCGCCAGCCGAGCGAGGGCGGTGCTTAGGGGCCGCTTCGGGCCAGAGGTTGCGTGCCTTCAGTTCGCCGATGACGTCGCGGGGGGCGCAGCCTGCATGGCAATGGACAAGCACGCGGCCTTCCTTGCCATCCGTGACGGACAACGAAGCGGTCTGGTCGTCGTGAACAGGGCACTTGCAAGCATAGCCACTGCCCGAAGCGCGATAGTTGCGGTCCAGCCCTTGGGCGATCTTGAGAGCGTTGATCATGCTGCGCGCTCCTCGCTGGTGGAGCGGGTGGTGCGGCTTTCCAGCCAAGTCTCAAGGTCGCACTGGCGGTAACGGACAGCGCCACCAAGCTTCACATACACAGGGCCATCGCCCTTAACGCGGAAGCGGTTCATGGTCGGCTGGCTGAGCTTCAGCAGCTTGGCGGCTTCTTCAGTAGTCAAAACATTCATAGGTTTGTCACCTCATCGTTTGCGGTGACAAAACAATTAGGCTGACAAAAAATCCCGACGAAATTGCTTATCGGGATTATTCTGCGGATGCTTTCCGTGGTCTCCCGCGCCGAGCGTCAGGGCGTGCTACTTTCCATGCCTGCTCAAAGATGTCTCGCTTGGGGCAGGCCTCGCCCATTGCTACTTTGTATTGCTTCCACGCTATCTTGCTGTTTTGTTCGGGCGAGGCGCGCACCCATTCGACGACTGCCTCGAATGCCACTGGAGGTTGACTGGCTTTCGCACGCTCTCCCGCTTTGCGTGGTTGGTATTGGGATGCTTCAGGGAAGGTGTCCAAAAATGCGCGCTCATCAAACCGCATCGCACGGTAATGCAGGGCATATGTTTCTTCGCGAAAGGCGATGTCCCCCTCGTCGTCGACTGTTTCCATTCGGTGCGTGACATGCAGCCGAAATGAGCCAGCCGCGAGGTTGGGCGCCCCAATGACCACCTTCCAGTTCTCGTCTTCTGTGCGACCCACCGCCACACACAGATTTCGTCGCAGCGTGTCGAGGCGCATAGCGTCAAGGTCTTGATATTCCTCGGGCATCGCCGTGCCGATGCCGTTGATGGAATACCCTTCGGTTCTTTCTTTGCCAGAAATAGCGTGGCTCGGTAGCTCGTCGATCAACATCGCAAGGGTTGCCTGCTCTGTCATTTCAGCCCCCAAGCGCTGCCTTGCCTCTTGAGGGGTGATTACGCGACAAGGAGCGCTTTCATTCGTCATTTCTGTCAAGCTTTCCAACTCAGTCTTCAGCAGTGATTGCAGCCAGATGGTCTGCCCAGCGGCTCAATGCATCGCGCTTTTCGTCTTTCCAATCGTGAAGCTGGTAAATGCCCGCAACGCCGCTTTTCGCGCCGCTCACGTGGTTCAGCACAGCTTCGGTCACTTCAAAGCGGACACCCAGCCTCTGCAGGCCCGTGGCAAGGGTTCGCCGCAGATCATGCACCCGCCAAGGCGCGACTTGGGCGCCCCCCTTGCACGGCAAGGCAAGGGCTTCGTCGATGGCCTCCTTGGCCTGTGAATAGCAGCTCAAAGCATGGGTGCCTTTCACCGAAACGACAGGCCCTGCCTTGGGCCATTTGGCAGCATCCGGCTTGGGAGAAGCCATGCGGATTTGATGGGCCAACGCCAGCGCATCCAGTTCGGCAATCACGGCTGGCACGAGGGGCACCATATGCGCGACCTCGTTTTTGACGTCCTTTGATTGCTTCGTCCAAGTGGCTTCGGCGCGGTTGAGTTGCGACCAGTTCATGCTGGCCACTTCATCGCGGCGCTGTCCTGTCAGCATCAGTAAGCGGAAATAGGCGCCGAATGGCTCTCGCAAGGTCAGCGCTGCTTTCCAGACCCGCGCCAGTTCTGCATCGACCAAAACCCTATCGCGCGCCTTCACGCCTTTGGGCTTGAGCATGCTGGGCACGATATTGTCTTCGATGTCACCCCGCTCGAACGCCCAGCGCCAGAGGATCGACGCATAGGCAAAGACCTGCTGTCGGCTGGCTCGTTGCCCGGCTGGGACCGCATCGAAGGCGGCCTGCAGTTCCTGCTTGGTGATGCGGGGCATCGGGCGCCCCTTCAATTTCGGGATCAGGTATTTGCGCATTGACACCTTGGCTTGGCCGACACTGCTGGCCCGGTGATCCAGCTCGTATTCCTCCAGCCAGCGTTCGGCGACCTTCTCGAACTCAAGCTCGTTCTCAAGGCGCGCTTTCTCGTCCGCCTCGCGCCTTGCACGATCCTTCTGTGCCTCTGCGTCGAGCTTGGCCTGCCTCGGGTCAATCCCGGCATCCACCATGGCAGCCAGCTCTTTGGCACGCGCACGCGCTTGATCAGGCGTCAGATTGCCATGGCGGCCAATGGTGAATTTCTTGGGGGCGGTTTTGTCCGCCATGCCCGCACGTGCGACGCGATACTGGAAGATGTAGGTCTTGGCTCCGGCTGGCGTGACCTTCAGGCCGAACCCTTTGACGGTTTCCTTTCCACCATCATCCCAAACAACATACTCGGCGGTGCCGGGTTTAGCCGCGTCTACTGTGCGCTTGGTTATGGGGGCCTTGGCCATAATCTCACCTGATGCCTGCGGTTGCTCTAGGCATCAGATAGGCATCAGGTCGTTTCCAATCAACGATAAGTTGCGATAAGTGGAGATATAAATTATCCAATTAAATCAGCGATTGTTATTTCCAGAGGTGGTAAATTCGCCACATATCCTATAATTCGTAATGATGGGGTCACGTGTTCGAGTCACGTAAGCGGCACCAGGGCTTCTTCCCAAAACATCTCGATACATTGGCTTTGCTGGATTTTCGGTCGGTTTTATCTTCCGGGCGTTCCTGCTTTGCGCCATGATTTCGTGCCGCTTTTCACATCAGATGGGGCATTCCCGGAGGAAACGGTAGTCTGGCAAAAGGCGCTGTCGCTAAATGTCCCGCCGGGGCCGGCCTCGCCCACCCAGGTGATCGGCGTGCCGGTGCGCGCTGCCAGCGCAATGGCTGCATTCCGGGCCGTTTTTGAGGGGGTGACTGGCCGGAGAGGAGGAAGCCTGATGGAGAATTCCATAAGCTGGCTCTCGCTGCATGATTAGAAAAATTGATATTTGTTTGCCGGATTGTTTCCCTGTGTTTTTGGGGTGTGGTGCAAAAAAAACATGTGAAATGAATTGCATCATTTCCAAGGTGAGGTTGTGTCCCGCACTGGGGCGCAAAGAACATGAGGGAAAGCAAATGGTACGAAAGGTACTCGTGGGCTGGCAGGCTTCTTATGCCGTCCTGGCCGCTTTGGCGGTTGCCCCCACGGTGGCGATGGCTGCCGACAATGCTGGCGGGGCTGCGCAGTCTGAGTCTTCTCCTGCGGCGTCCGAGGTACAGGCTTCCGACGATGGCGGTGTCGTCATCTCCGTCCTCGGCCGGAAGGCGGTTCATGCCACGAAAGTTTCGATTGGCCGCGTCCTGATCGACGACCTGCCTTCGGGGGCCAACCCGATGGCGGCGATCAGCGTTTCGCCGGGCGTTTCGTTCCAGTCGGCCGACCCTCAGGGCATCAGCACTTGGGCCAGCCAGATCTTCATCCACGGCTTCGACCAGCGCGCGGTGGGCATGACGCTCGACGAAATGCCGCTGGGCGAGATGACCTATCGCAACTACAACGGGTTGAGCCCGATGCAGGCGGTGACTTCGGAAAATGTCGCGGGTGTCGACATGGTCCAGTCGGCGGGCGCCGAATCGGTGGCCGCGACCAACAACCTGGGCGGCGCGCTCACTTATACCAGCCTCGATCCCAGCCACGTGATGGGCGCCAGCGTCACGCAAGGGTTCGGCAGCTATTCGAACTTCCACACGTTCGTGCGCCTCGACAGCGGCGATCTCAACAGCACCGGCACGCGGTTCTATGCGTCCTACATGCGCAACACGCAGGACAAGTGGAAGAGCGGCGGCGGTTCGACCGCGCAGCAGGTCAATTTCAAGATCGTCCAGCCGCTCGGCAGCGACAGTTCGCTGACCGCCTTCTTCAACTGGAACGACCTCCACGAGCTGGTCTATCAGGACATGTCGCCTGATATTCTCAACACGCTGGGCAACAACATCGACTATTACTACAACGGCAAGGCCAGCGGGTACATCGCGGCCTACAATGCCGCCCAGGGCATTTTCCCGGCCGGGTACGAAAAGCTCAAGGCGCCGCTCGACGCCTCCTACTATGACGGCGCGACCAACCAGAGCGACGTGATGGGCTACCTCAAGGCCGATATCGCGGTGACCGACCGCCTGCGCTGGGTGACGACGGCCTATGGCCATGGCGAGGAATCGCAGACGACCTGGACCTCGCCCTATTTCGGTTCGCCGGGCGGATCGCTGCTGAGCGAACTGGTCAAGGAACCCTCGATCCGTCGTTTCGGCGTCGTTTCGCGCGTGTCCTATGAGGTCGCCAAGCACCATCTGGGCATGGGCGTCTGGTATGAAAACAACCATTACCGCTCGCCGATGAACGCCTATGCCCTGCCGGCGGTGGTCAACGGGGTGATCCAGGGCGGGGTGCTCAACCCTCTCGACCGCTTCGTCAATCCGTTCGCCAACATCTTCGACCAGACCTACAATACCAACACGTTCACCGCCTTTGTGCAGGATGACTATCATCCCGTGCACAACCTGACGCTGCACGCCGGTTTCAAGTCGATCCTGAGCACGACGAGCGTGGACAAGGGCTATCTGAACCAGGGCTATTATGGCGCCATCGGCAATATCGCGAGCGGGGTCAGCCTGACCACGGCCGAGGCGTTCCTGCCGCACTTCGGCGCGGACTGGACGTTCCTGGGCCATCATGAACTGTTCTTCGACATCTCGAAGAACGCGCGCACTTATGCGCAGTCGGGCTTCAAGCTGTCGTCTTCGCCGTTTGCGGTGACGCAGGCCGCGTTCGACCAGATGAGCGGTTCGATCAAGCCCGAGACCGACTGGACTTATGCGGTCGGCTATCGCTATGGCTCGAAGCTGTTCGACGTGTCGATCTATGCCTATCACACCGACTTCTCGAACCGTCTCCAGCAGATCACTTCGGGTTCGTCGATCAACCCGGTCTCGACCGTCGCGAACGTGGGCGGCGTGACGATGAACGGCGTGGAAGGCCTGCTGTCGGTCCGTCCGCTCACCGGCCTGTCGATCACCAACAGCATCAGCTACAACCACGGTGTCTACAACGACAACATCGTCGACCAGAACGGCGTGCACCAGATCAAGGGCAAGCAGGTCGTCAACTATCCGCGCCTGATGTACAAGGCGCGCGTGGGCTACGACATCGGCAAGCTCAGCTTCTATGTCGACGAGAGCCGCACCGGCTGGCGCAACTACGACTATCAGGGCCAATATCGCGTCCCCGGCTACTGGATGACCAACCTTGGCGTGCAGTGGCACATCCGCAAGCCCTCCGATGGCGAGACGTTTGCCCAGGTGTTCAAGGGCCTGACCCTGTCGTTCAACCTGAACAACGTCACCAACAAGACCTATGTCGCTACGATGGGCGAAGTCGGCAACCCGATGAGCGGGGCCGAAGCCTATACCTATCAGTCGATGATCCTGGGGATGCCGCGTTCGGCATTCGGAACGATCAAGGCCGATTTCTGATCTGACGGCAATCGGGATGGAGGCCGGGGCGACATTGCGGCGCCCCGGCCTCTTTTTTTTGTCCGGGCGACCCGCTGTTTTTATCGTGGCGATGCCTGCGATCCGGTGGTCGAGCAGGGCGATTTGTAGAAAAATATTAAAATAACGGGCTTTTCGATAATTTCACGCAAGGCTGGGCCGGAATGAAGCGATTCCTGGTGCAGGTGCGCCGGATAGCGGCTGTCCGGAAGGGTGGGGTGTGCGAATTTTTGTCGCACTTTGTTGTGAATCTTGTATTTGCTGCAACACAACATTGTCTCTATGAGCGCCCCCTTCCAAGAAACGACAAGCACCTTCAGGGGGGTCTGTGAAATTTACGAATCTGCGCTGGCCGATGACCGTCTCGGCCATCGCCATCATGTCTGCCGTTTCCGTTCCGGCTTTTGCCGAAGAAGCCGCTGCCCAGGCTGATGCCCCGGCAACGGAAGCTGCGAGCGATGCCAGCACTGGCGGCGGCATCGTCGTGACCGCCACGCGCCGTTCCGAGCGCGCGATCAATGTTCCCATCGCGGTCTCGTCGCTCTCGGGCGAGAAGCTCGACGTGCTCAATTCGAGCGGTCAGGACATTCGCTTCCTCGCCTCGCGCGTGCCCAGCCTCCAGATCGAATCCTCGTTTGGCCGCACTTTCCCGCGCTTCTACATCCGTGGCCTTGGCAACACCGACTTCAGCGCCGACGCGGCCCAGCCGGTTTCGGTCGTCTACGACAACGTCGCGCTCGAAAGCCCGATGCTCAAGGCCTTCCCGGTCTTCGACCTTGAAAACGTCGAAGTGCTCAAGGGGCCGCAGGGCACGCTGTTTGGTCGCAACACGCCGGCCGGTGTGGTCAAGCTGACCTCTAAGCGCCCGACCGAAGACCTCAACGGCCATATCAGCGCCTCGTGGGGCAGCTTCAACACCGCCAACATCGAGGCCGCCATCGGCGCGCCGATCACCGACCACTTGCGCTTCCGCGTGGCCGGCCTGCTTCAGCGTCGCGACAACTGGGTCAAGAACGACTATACGCAGACGATCAATTCGAAGAACTTCGAAGGCTATCGCGACTTTGCCGGTCGCTTCATGCTCGAATACGAGAACGGCCCGCTCGACCTCCTGCTGAACGTCCATGGCCGTTCGCTGCGCGGCACCGCGCGCCTGTTCCGCGGCAACGCGATCCAGAAGGGCACCAACGATCTGGTTCCGGGCTACGACATCGGACACACCGCCCAGAACGGCGACAACCCGCAGTCGCTCGACAGCTGGGGCATCAACCTTCAGGGCAGCTATGCCTTCGGCGGCGTCGGCACCCTCTACTCGATCACGGCCTGGGAACGCGCCGACGTGTTCTCGCGTGGCGACATCGACGGGTCCTATCCGGGCGCCGTGCCGTTCCAGGTCCAGACCGGTGGCGATACCTCGCCCAAGGAATTCTCGCAGGAAGTGCGCTTCGCCTCTGAAAAGTTCGGCGATGTCAGCTTCCAGGCCGGGGCCTACTACTTCAACCAGAACCTCGACAATGGCAGCGGCTCGTGGAACAACGCGAACGTCTATGCGCCGACCAGCGTCATGCATCTCGACAACGAGACTTATGCGTTCTTCGGTTCGGGCGAATATACGCCGACCAGTTCGCTGATCCTGCGCGCGGGCGTGCGCTGGTCGCATGATCGCCGTCACAGCATCCTCGTCGATGGCGCCGACATCAACGCGCGCGGTCCGGGCATCGGCGTGTCGACCGGCCATGTCGCGGGTTCCAACTGGTCGTGGGATGGCAGCGCCACCTACAAGATCTCGTCGTCGAGCAGCGTCTATGGCCGCGTGGCTTCGGGCTATCTGGGGGCGGCGCTCAAGAACGATACCCAGTCGGGTGTCGCCACGGTGGCCCGTCCGCAGACGACGACTTCGTATGAAATCGGCTTCAAGAGCGAACAGCCCGGCTTGTTCAACTTCTCGATCGACGCCTATTTCTCGAACACGCACAATATCCAGCTGACCGCCGTGGGCGGGGGCTCGAACGTCACCCAGCTCATGAATGCGCGCAAGGCCATCGGCTATGGCGTGGAAACCGAACTGACGGCGACCCCGATCGAGCATCTCCAGCTTACGCTGGGCGGCAGCTACAACTTCACCCAGCTGCGCGACAAGAACCTGTTTGTCGCCCCGTGCGGCAGCAACTGCACGGTCCTCGACCCGCTGGTCTCGGTCAATGGAACGCGGCTGGCCTCGATCGATGGCAACCGTCTGCCCCAGGCGCCGCGCTGGATCGGCAATGCGACGCTCAGCTATGCCGTGCCGCTGACCGAAACCACCGAAGTCTTCGCCTATACCGACTGGGCCTATCGCTCGAAGGTGAACTTCTTCCTCTATCAGGCGGTTGAATTCACCGGGAAGGCCTCGGTCGAAGGCGGTCTGCGCGTCGGCTATCGCGACAAGGCGCGTGGCTATGAAGTGGCCGCCTTTGCCCGCAACATCACCAACCAGGTGCGGATCGTGGGCGCGATCGACTTCAACAACCTGACCGCGATGCTGAACGAACCGCGCATCTTCGGCGGCGAAATCAGCTTCCACTTCTGATAGTCTGCGGGGCGCCGGTGATCCGGTGCCCCGTTTTTTCTTCCCCGGCCTGCCGGCATGCCCGGTTTCCCTCCGTTCGGGCATGCGCTTTTGGTGGCAGGTCTCCCGTCCAACGAGCGGAACAGCCCTTGACCTATTCGTCCCCCGCCTCTTCCTCCCCCACCTTCTCCCGCCGCCTTCGGGCTGGTTTCCTTGCGCTTGGCGCCCTGGCCGCGATGGGCCAGGCTCAGGCCCGGACCCCAGCTCCGGCCCAGAAAGAGACGGGCAAGACTGCTCCTGCCAAGGCGGAACAGGCGAACGCGCGCCAGATGGTCATCATCGATGACGAAGGCACCTCGCTGATGCACATCGCGCTGCTGGCCTCGCCGAAGATCGACGTGGTCGGGGTGACGAGCGTGAGCGGCAATATCTGGGCGACGCGCGGCGCGGCGATGCAGTTGCGCATGCTGGAGCTGATGGGCAAGGACAAGGTTCCCGTGGCCCAGGGCGCGCTCTATCCGCTGCTCAACACCGAGGAAAAGACCCGGCGCTGGGAAGCCCTCTATGGCAAGCTGACGTGGAAGGGCGTGTGGATGAAGGAGTGGGTGGAGCCCACCCAGCAATCGACCCCGCCCTATCGCACCCCGCAGGATGTCAGCGACATTCCCGGCGGCGCGCCCAAGGGCCATGTTCTGGCCGAGGCGGCGGCCAACTTCATGATCCGCATGGTCCACAAGTATCCGGGCCAGATCACGATCGTCGAGGGCGGCCCGATGACCAACCTTGCGCTGGCCCAGCGCCTCGACCCCGAGTTCGCCAGCCTTGCCAAGGGGCTGATCTACATGGGCGGCAGCTTCAATCCCCGGCAGGTGCTCGACAACCGCTCGGCTGCCGACTTTGCGCGCGAATTTGCCAATTCGCCCCGCCGTGAATTCAACATCCGCTTCGATCCTGAATCAGCCAGCATCACCTCGCACGCGCCGTGGAAGTCGATCACCGTGGTTCCCGTCGATCCCTCGACCGCAACCCAGTTGACCCCCGACCTGCTCGCACGCGTGGCCAAGGTGGCCCCGGCCGGGATCAGGCAGGTGGTTTCCGGGTTCGAGCCGGGCTTCCCGCTGTGGGACGAGATCGTTGCGGCGGTGCTGATCGATCCTTCGGTCGTGACCCGCTCGGAACAGCTCTATGTCGATTATGACAGCCAGTTCGGCGCGACCTATGGCGACACGCTTTCGTGGCGCGAGCATTACCAGCCGGGGCTGGGCGAGCAGAAGGCGACCGTGATCCTCTCGGTCGATCCCGGAAAGGTCGACGATACGCTCGTCGATGCGGTTTCCAGGGCCCGGTAAGGTCCGTCCGGCCTGTGTTTTCGATCCCCAGGCCGATACCCTCGGGATGATCCTGCAAGGAGAGGCGCTCTGACGGTGCCTCTCCTTGTCTGATTCCGGGGGGATCGTCGGGCGCAAACCGCGCGGGCACAGGGGGCCGGGATAGAAATGCGGCGCGCTGCGTTGGGACAGGCAGGTGCTCCTCGTTTTTTCTGAAGGTCATGCAGCAACAGGCTCTTGTTTTCGCTCTGATCGGTATTCTTGGTATCGGCGCGCAGTGGATCGCGTGGCGCACCGGATGGCCGGCTATCGCCCTCATGCTCGTGGCGGGCGTTGTTGCCGGGCCGGTCACCGGGCTGGTCATTCCCGACCAGACATTTGGCGCCATGCTCAAGCCGATGATCTCCATCGCGGTGGCGCTGATCCTCTTTGAAGGGGGGCTCAGCCTCAATTTCCGCGAGTTGCGCAAGACCGAAGGCGCGGTGACGCGCCTGATGCTGATCGGCATTCCGGTCGGCTGGGGGCTGGGCACGCTGGCGTGCTATTATATCGCCGGGCTGGTCTGGCCGGTGGCCACGCTGTTTGCGGGCATTCTGGTGGTCACCGGGCCCACGGTGGTGATCCCGCTGCTGCGCCAGAGCAATGTGGCTGCGCGCCCGCGCACGATCCTCAAGTGGGAAGCCATCGTCAACGATCCCATCGGCGCGCTGTGCGCGGTGGTCACCTATGAATGTCTGCGCCGCACGGGCGAGGGGGCGACGGTGGTTGCTGTTGTCGGCTCGCTGCTGGCGGCGGCGGTGGTGGCCGGGCTCATGGGCTATCTGGCGGCGCTGGCAATCGCCTGGGCTTTCCCGCGCGGCCATGTGCCCGAATATCTCAAGGCGCCGGTCCTGCTGGTGGCGGTCGTGGGCACGTTCGTGCTCTCCAATCTCATCGAGCAGGAAACCGGCCTTCTGGCCGTGACGGTGATGGGCGTGGCGATTGCCAACATGCGCCTCGACAGCCTGCGCGACATTCATCCGTTCAAGGAGAACATCACGGTCCTGCTCATTTCGGGCGTGTTCGTGCTGCTCTCGGCCTCGCTCGATTTCGGGGTTCTGCGCCATTTCGAGTGGCGCTTTCTGGCCTATCTTCTGGCGGTGCTGTTCCTCGTGCGTCCGGCCACGGTGCTGGTCAGCCTGGCCTTCAGCAAGATCCCCTGGAACGAGCGCCTGCTGGTGGCGTGGATCGCGCCGCGCGGGGTCGTGGCCGTGGCGATCTCGGGGCTTTTCGCGCTGCGGCTCGACCAGCTCGGCTATGGCGACGGCAGCATTCTGGTGGCGCTTTCGTTCTCGGTGGTGGTCGCCACGATCATCGCGCATGGTTTCAGCATCCGTTTCGTTGCGCGCTGGCTGGGGGTGCAGGGCCCGCCGCGCAAGGGGTTGCTGATCGTGGGCAGCACTTCGTGGAGCCTGTCGCTGGCAGACCAGTTGCGCCAGCTCGACGTGCCGGTGATGATCGTCGACACCAGCTGGCCGCGCCTCTCGCTTGCGCGTCAGGCGGGCATTGCCACCTACCATGGCGAAATTCTGGCCGAGGCGACCGAGGAACGCCTCGAACTCGGCCAGTTTCAGGTGCTCGTCGCCACGACCGACAGCGAGGCCTACAACGCCCTCGTGTGCAGCGAGTTCGCACCCGAATTCGGGCGCGATGCGGTCTACCAGCTGGGCGGCTCGGGCGACGACGAGGATCATCGCAGCCTGCCCGAAGCCCTGCGCGGGCGCGCGATGTTCGCCTCGGGCGCCGGAGTGGCCGAGATTCTCGAACGCGAGCGTCTGGGCTGGACCTTCCGCAAGACAAGGCTGAGCGACCAGTTCGACTTTGCCGATGCGCAGGCCGCGCTGCCCGATCAGAGCGACATGCTGTTCGTGCTGCGCAAGGACGGGCGGATCGTGTTCTTCACCCATGCCTCGCGTCCCACGCCGCAGGCGGGCGACACGATCATTTCCTATGGCCCCTCGCGCCACGAGGAACCCGAAGCCGCGCGTGGCGCTGTCAGGAACAGGAATGAGCAAAGGGAGGTGATGTCGTGAGACGCGCGTCGATCATCGCGTTTTCGGTTCTTCTGGCCACGCTGGGCGGCTGCAACAGACCCGGCCCGGACAAGCCCGGTCAGGATGCCTCCGCGCAGGCTTCGGATCAGGCCGATGACGGGCAGGGGGAAGGCGAGGGCGGGGCCAGTTCTGCTGCCGGTCAGTCTGCTTCAGGCGAACCGGCGCCCGAGCCGAAAAAGTCGATCATCCGCCCCGAGGTCGACGCCGGGCCGACGCAGGCCCCGGTGCTGCTGCCGGTGCATCTCGTCGTGCCCTGGCCGGCCAGGGCTGTCCGGCTCGACGATGCCGGCCGGGCGCTGATCGATGGCCTGCTGGGCGATCCGACGTTTCAGGCCGGGGGCCCGGTCACGATCTGGGGGCACAGCGATTCCCATGGCACGGACAGCGCAAATCTGGCCTCCTCGCGCCAGCGCGCCCTGGCGGCGCGGGCCTATCTGATCGCAAAGGGGGTGAACCCGGCGCGGATCACGGTTGTCGCCATGGGCGAGGCCAGCCCGCTGGTGCCCAACCGCCGCCGCGACGGCACCGACGATCCCGACGCGCGCGCGAAGAACCGCCGGGTCGAGATCGAGGCCGTCGCACCCCTTCCGGCGGCGCCGCCTGCTGCCCCGAACGGGAAACAGGCCGGACCTGCATAAGCTCCGGCCTGCTTTCGCGCCCCGATCCGGTGCGCCCTCAGGGACGGGGCGGGGGCGCGCTTTCAAAGATCCGGTTGAGCGTTGCCGCGATGCGCACCCCGGCCTGTTCGAGCCTTTGATCGACTTCCCCGCGATGCTGGTAGGCATAGTCCCAGCTCAGCGCCGGGTCGGTGGGGTAGATCGTCTTGCGCAGGGCCACGCTCTCGTGAATCCACACGTTCGGGTCGGTCTGGTTCCAGGCGATCACCTCCTGCGGGGTGATCGCGCGGGACAGCCAGTGCGCATATTCGGAATAGGACAGCCCGCGCTGTTCGATCAGCGCCGAATCCCAGATCGAATGCAGATTGGTCGGTTTGCCGAACCAGCTGACCGAGACGGTATTGCCCCCCCGATCATCGCCCGCGCCGGCATGGAGCGGCTGGTGCAGGTCGCCCACGATGTGAACCACGAAGCGCAGTGCCATGCGCTGTTCGTCGGGCGAGGCCTTGGGATCGCGCAGCACGGCGGAAAAATGCGCCAGCGCGGTGACCGCGTCGCCTGCGGGCGGGGCGTCCGAAGTCTGGTAGTCGTCGCCCTTGACCGTGACATAGTGCCAGGGGCTGGCGGTCTTCTGCCAGAACGGATCGGGGGCCGAGCGCATGTCGTCGGGCCAGGTGGCGGCCTGGGCGAGGTCTTCATTGCCCAGCAGCAGGCGCACCCGCGCGCGGGCCAGGCCGCTCAGGTTCTCGTCGGCGATGGCGCCGGTGATGCGATGGCCGATGGGCCCCCAGGCATGGGCCGGGGACGACAGGCAGAGCGAAGCGGCGATGAAGCCGGACAGGGCGGGTTTGCGCATGGCTCCATTTCATAATGCAGATGACGCGGCGGGAAAGCCCGTTGACGCGAAAGAGCGCATGTCCGGTGGCGACAGGTGTCGCACGGCCGGGAACGGTTCGGGGCTGGACACCCGGTGAGCAGTCTGGTTCAATAGTCGGACTGAAACCGGTGCCGGAATCATGTATGGCAGCGCAGTCAATAAAAAGGGAGAAAATTCGTATGCAGTCGTAAGGCATACCTATGCGGTTGCCGTGATCTGCCGAATTTTAGATGCTAGCGGCAGGACAGCTCAACGGAACTATCGAAAAACGTGGTTCTCGGCAGCATGTCCGGTCTTGCCGGAACGAGGGGGTCTGCACAACGTGACAAGTTGTCTCACCCCCCTTTGTTCGGCCATGACTGACAGCGTTGTCTGGAATTGTGTCGATAAACTCCGACAATGGGTAATTTGGGAGAACGGGCAACGAACCTGAGGCTGACATGTTCGACTTTCCCGGTTCCGGGCGTTTTTCCGGGGCGGGAGCGGGCAGGGGATGGGCTTTCCGGCGACATGGGCCGCTCGTGACCGGGCGGATTGGTCTCATGTCGACCACGCTTTTCCAGACTGGTCGATGAGCGGGCACGAGGCTGTGGGGCTGTTGACCCCAAACGGGGCATTCGGGCGGTGCGAGGGTTCGCCAGAACCGCCCCCGGATGCGTCTGAAGGCAAGATGGGAGGCTGGCGCCGGGGGATCTGCAAGATCCGAAAACGCCAGCATGATCAATAACATAAACAGATATGATGGTGAAAAATGAAAAAGATGAATCATTTTGCAGGGTCGGTTTGCGCTGTCATTGCCACCACGCTCATGCTGCCCGGCGCGGCCTGGGCCGATGCGCCTGCCGCTGATGCGGCCAGCCCCGTCGTGGCACCTTCGGCCGAACCGGTTTCTGGTGGGAGAGAGCCTGCTGTCACGTCGCTGCCCGGTGGCCTGGTCCGCAAGACCTATGATGGCATTCTGGGCGACTGGGGCGGCCTGCGCGAGAAGCTCGATGATGCCGGCGTCGGCCTGACGGTCGCCTATGGCAACGAATTTGCCGCCAATGTCGCGGGTGGTGCGCGCAAGGATGCCACTGCGGTCGGCCAGCTGGTGCTCGGCACCGATCTCGACATGGACAAGATCGCGGGGATCCACGGCGGGTCGTTCCACGGCAAGATCACCTATCGCCATGGCCCCAACCTGGGGGACAAGGCCGGTCTCGAAACCCTTCAGCTGGTGCAGGAAGTCTGGGGGCGCGGCCAGACCTGGCGCGTGACCGAAGCCTATTACCAGCAGCAGATCGGCGCCTCGCTCGATGTGAAGATCGGCCGCATGACCATGGGCTCGGACTTCGAGCAGATGGGCTGCGAGTTCCAGAACCTGAGCTTCTGCGGCGCGGCTGTCGGCAACCTCGTGGGCGATTACTGGTACAACTGGCCGATCAGCCAGTGGGCGCTGGTCGCCAATTACAAGCACAAGTCGTGGTATGTGAAGGCCGCCGTGTTCGAGGCCAACCGTCACAGCCTCGACAACAATTTCGCCTTCAACCACGGTGGCGCCGATGGCGTGACGGTCCCGGTCGAAGCGGGCTGGACCCCGCGTCTGGGTTCGCGCGGGCTGCCCGGTGTCTACAAGATCGGTGCCTGGTACAACTCGCAGCGCGCCGATGACGTGCTGCTGGGTGTCGACGGCCAGCCGGTCGGCGCGCGCGACATCGACCCGATGGCGCGTCGGGGCCGCTATGGTGGCTACATCGCCATCCGCCAGCAGATCACCGGTTCCTACACGAAGGACCCGCTGACCGGCGCGATGGTGACCCGTGGCGTGAGCGTGCAGTTCAACCTGACCCAGACCGACCGCCGCACCGCGCGCACCGACAACCAGCTGACGGCCGGGCTGCTCTGGTCGGCGCCGTTCTCGGCCCGTCCGCACGATGAACTGGGCTGGGCGATCGGCCGCACCAATGTGAACAGCCGGGCGGCCTATGGCGAGCAACTGGCTTCGCCGACCGGGCGCCATGCCGACGCGGAGTACCTGACCGAGTTCTACTACGGGGTCCACATCTACCCCGGCGTGATGCTCAAGCCCAACATCCAGTACATCGTCAATCCCGGCGGATACCACACCAACAAGGACGTCGTGATCCTTGGGATGAAGAGTTCTTTCGCGCTGTAAGTATCTGATCCGAAGCTATCGTTTCGGAGCGGGCTCTAAAATCTCGGGGAGGGGATTTTATTAATTCTAATGGAAGCAAGGGGTAATTAAAATGTCCTCCCCCACAATTCAGGACCCTCTCCCAGGAAAGGGAGCGGGTCTTCCCCTCAGGCTGGCATCGATACTGGTCCTGCTTGTCGCCATTCCGCTCGTTCTGGGCGGTGGCTGGCTGGTCGCGCTGGGCGGCTCGGCCTATTACGTGATCACCGGCGTCGTGCTGCTGGTCAATGCCGTGCTGCTCTGGCGTTCGTGCAAGTGGGCCTATCCGCTGTTTGCCGCCGTGATCCTGGGCACGATGGTCTGGGCGATCGGCGAAGCGGGCATCGATTTCTGGCGCCTTGCCCCGCGTGGTGACGTGCTCGTTCCGCTTGGCATCGTGCTGCTGCTGCCCTGGGTCGTGCGCGCCCATGCGGCGGGCCGTGCGCCGATGCGCTGGCCGCTGGTGGTCGCGCTGGTTGCTGCGGTGGGCACGCTGGCCTGCTCTTTGACTGCCGATCGCGTTTCGATCAACGGCAGCCTGCCGGGCGCGCCGGGTGCGGTCGATCTGGCCGACGGCATCTCGCCCGAGGACTGGACCGCCTATGGCCGCACCAATGCCGGCCTGCGCTTCTCGCCGCTGACCCAGATCAGCCCAGACAATGTCTCGAACCTCAAGGTCGCCTGGACCTTCCGCACCGGCGACCTGCCCGCGCTGGGCAAGGCCGATCCGGTCGAATCCACGTTCGAGGTGACCCCGATCAAGGTCGGCAATCTGGTCTACCTGTGCTCGGCCCACCAGATCGCTTTCGCGCTTGATGCCGCCACCGGCAAGCAGGTGTGGAAGTTCGATCCCAAGCTGGTCGACGACAACAGCTTCCAGCACCTGACCTGCCGGGGCCTGTCGTATCACGAAAACGTCGCCAATGCTCTCGACACCACGGGCAAGCCCGCGCCTGCCGAGTGTGCAAAGCGCGTGATCCTGCCGACCAACGATGGCCGCGTGATCGCCCTCGACGCGCTGACCGGCAAGCTGTGCCACAGCTTTGGCGCCAACGGCACGATCGATCTCAACAAGCAGATCAATCTGGTACGTGGCGGCTTCTATGAAGTGACCTCGCCGCCGGTCGTCACCCGGAACATGATCATCGTCAACGGCGCGGTCATCGACAACTACTCGACCAACGAACCCTCGGGCGTGGTGCGGGGCTACGATGTCTACACCGGCCGTCTGGTCTGGGCATGGGATTCGGGCGCAAGGGATGAAAACCGCATCCCCGGTCCGAACGAAACCTATACCCGCAACTCGCCCAACTCGTGGATCACGGCCTCGGCCGACGAAAAGCTGGGCCTTGTCTACATACCGATGGGCGTGTCCTCGCCCGATATCTTCGGCGGCAACCGTTCGGCCCTGAACGAGCGCTATGCGACCTCGCTGGTCGCGCTCGACATCGCCACGGGCAAGCGCGTGTGGAACTACCAGACCGTGCACCACGACCTGTGGGACATGGACGTTCCCTCGCAGCCCACGCTGGCCGACATCCAGACCGCCCACGGCATCGTCCCGGCGATCTATGCCCCGGCCAAGACCGGCAACATCTTCGTGCTCGACCGCCGCACGGGCAAGCCGATCGTCCCGGCGCCCGAACGCGCCGTGCTGCAGGGGGGCGCGCCGGGTGAATGGCTGTCGAAGACCCAGCCGTTCTCCGAGCTGACGCTGCGTCCGGCCGAGAACCTGACCGACGCGAACATGTGGGGCGCCACCATGTTCGACCAGATGGCCTGCCGGATCATGTTCAAGCGCCTGCGCTATGATGGTCCGTTCACGCCGCCCTCGCTTCAGGGCACGCTGGTGTTCCCCGGCAATCTGGGCATGTTCGAATGGGGCGGCATCTCGATCGACCCCAGGCGCCAGATTGCTGTCGCCAACCCGATGAACATTCCGTTCGTCTCGCGCCTGATCCCGCGTGGCCCGGGCAACCCGGCCCAGCCCAACAATGCGCACCCGGCGGGTACGGAAACGGGCGTCCAGCCAATGTATGGCTCGCCCTATGGCGTGGAACTCAATGCGTTCCTCTCGCCGCTCGGCCTGCCTTGCATGCAGCCGCCCTGGGGTTATGTCACGGGGATCGACCTGAAGACCAACAAGGTCATCTGGAAGCACCGCGTGGGCACCACCCGTGACAACGGCGTTCCCCTGCCGCTCAGGATCGGCGTGCCGATGCTTGGTGGCACGATCACCACGGCGGGCGGCGTCTCGTTCCTCACGGCGACGCAGGACAACTTCATCCGCGGCTTCGACGTGACCACCGGCAAGATGCTGTGGGAATCCCGCCTGCCTGCGGGCGGCCAGTCGACCCCGATGACCTATGCCGTGAACGGAAAGCAGTTCGTGGTGACGGCGGCGGGCGGTCATGGCTCGTTCGGCACCAAAATCGGCGATTACATCATCGCCTATGCGCTGCCCGACCAGAAGACCGCGCACTGATGTGATGGCCCCGGCGTGTGGCGCAGGCTGCGCGTCGGGGCCTTGCAGGCAAAAAATGGAAAACCCCGATGGGCCTTGGTGGCGCATCGGGGTTTTTCGTGTCTGTCGCAGGCCTTCGCGCAAAGGCCTTTCCGGGGGACTCAGGAATAGTGGTGCCGGGCAAAGAACCGCGCGAGTTCACGCGGCTGGGCGGGCTTGCCGGTGAAGATTTCGACATAGTGGGCCACGCGCGGCATGCGCACGTTGGGCGCCTCGACCGTCTGCATGCTGATATAGCCGATCTGCGTCAGGTAGACGGTGCGCGCGCGGGCATCGGCCTCGGCGAGGGGATAGCCGAAGCGGGTGAACATCGCGGTGATCGCTTCGAGCCGCTGCTGGTCGGCGGCCTTGATCTCGGCGGCCACCTCCTCGCTCTGGAGCGCCCAGCTGCGCACCGCGAATTCGAAGCGGGTATCGAACAGCTCGGGATCGAGCCAGCAGTCGAACAGGTTGAGCGTGGCCTCGCCGATGGTCTCGGCATAGGCCGACGAGCGTTCGCGAATCGAGCCGGTGTTGCGGTCGCGCCAGCGTTCGAGAACCGCGTCGAGCAGCTCCTCGCGGTCTTCGAAGAACCAGTAGAAGCTCGTGCGCGAGAGCTTGAGCCGCTTGGACAGCGGCTGGATCATCACCGCGGCAACGCCCTGATCGAGCAGGAGTTCGCAGGCCGCATCGAGCCACAGCTCGCGCGAGCCGCGATTGGCCCCATCACGCGAATCGGGTTTGGCGGCCGCCTCCGTCCGCCTTGTCCGGGCGGCTTTGCGGACGGGTTCCGCTTCTTCCGATTGTACAACCATGACCATATCCTTGACGCATGTGAACATATGTGGTGTTCAGGGTGAAACCCAGCAAAGGCGCACCCATGTCGACCGATCCTCTGCTTCAACCCTATACGATCAAACATCTCACCTTGCGCAATCGCATTATTACGACGGCGCACGAACCGGCCTATTCGGAAGACGGGATTCCGACGCGGCGCTATGCGGCCTATCATATCGAGCGCGCGCGGGCCGGGATCGCCCTGACGATGACGGCCGGATCGGCCTCGACTTCGCTCGACAGCCCGCCGGTCTTTTCCAACCTCCTGATGTGGAAGGACGAGATCGTCCCCTGGCTGCGTGAGATGGCCGATGGCGTCCACGAGGCGGGCGCGGCGATCATGATCCAGCTTTCCCACCTCGGCCGCCGCACGCGCTGGGACAAGGCCGACTGGCTGCCCGTTGTCACCCCCTCGCTCGAACGCGAACCGGCCCACCGCGCGTTTCCCAAGCGGATCGAGGACTGGGACATGGAGCGGATCATCGCCGACTATGTCGCTGCGGCCCAGCGGGCAAAGGAAGCCGGGCTCGATGGCATCGAGTTCGAGGCCTACGGCCACCTGCTCGACCAGTTCTGGTCGCCGCTGACCAACGACCTGCCCGCGCCTTATGGCGGCTCGCTCGAAAACCGCATGCGCTTTGGCATGGACATGCTGGGGGCCGTGCGCGCGGCGGTGGGCCCTGACATGCTGCTGGGCGTGCGCTATTCGGTCGATGAGACGGTGCCGGGCGGCTATGACGAAGACGATGGCATGGCCATGTCGCGCGCGCTGGCCGCCTCGGGCCTCGTCGATTTCCTCAATGTCGTGCGCGGCAATATCGCCCACGACGCCGGGCTGACCGACATGATCCCGATCCAGGGCATGCGCAGCGCGCCCCACCTCGATGCCGCGCGCAAGGTGCGCGAGGAAACCGGCCTGCCGGTGTTCCATGCCGCCAAGATCCAGGACGTGGCCACTGCCCGCCATGCGGTGGAAAGCGGCGCGGTCGACCTGATCGGAATGACCCGCGCGCACATGGCCGACCCCCACATCGTGCGCAAGATCGTGGCCGGGCAGGAGCACACGATCCGTCCTTGCGTGGGCGCCAACTATTGCCTCGACCGCATCTATCAGGGCGGGGCAGCCTTTTGCATCCACAACCCGGCGACGGGCCGCGAACTGACGATGCCGCACGACATCGCGCCCGCGCCTGATCGCCGCAAGATCGTGATCGTCGGGGCCGGGCCTGCCGGTCTCGAAGCCGCGCGCGTCGCATCCGCGCGCGGCCACGATGTCGTCGTGTTCGAAGCCGCGGCCCACGCGGGCGGGCAGGTGCGCCTGACCGCGCAGAGCGAGCGCCGCCGCGAGATGATGCAGATCATCGACTGGCGCCTCGACCGCTGCGCCGAGCAGGGCGTGCGCTTTGCCTTCAACACCTGGGCGGATGCCGACACGGTTCTGGCCGAGCAGCCCGACGTGGTGATCGTGGCCACCGGCGGCATGGCCGACAGCGTGCCGCTCGAAACCGGGGGCGACCTCGTGGTGACGGCATGGGACGTGATCGCGGGCGACGTGAAGCCGGGCACGCGGGTTCTGGTCTACGACGACGCGGGCGATCACGTGGCGCTTCAGGCCGCCGAAATCGCCGCGAAGGCGGGCGCCAGTGTCGAGATCATGACCCCGGACCGCAGCTTTGCGCCTGAAGTCATGGCGATGAACCTCGTGCCCTACATGCGCTCGCTTCAGGCCCTCGATACGACGTTCACCGTCAGCTACACGCTCAGGGGCGTGACCCGTCAGGGCAATGGCCTGACCGCGCACCTGGGCAGCGACTATGGCCCCGTCGCGCGCAGCCGGGAGGTCGATCAGGTGGTCGTCAACCACGGCACCGTGCCGCTCGACGATCTCTATTTCGAACTCAAGCCGCTCTCCTCGAACCTCGGCGCGGTCGACTATGCCGCGCTGGTTGCGGGTGCGCGTCAGGACAGCTCCCCGCTGGCCTCGCGCGGGGTGGAAGGCGCCTTCGCGCTCTACCGGATCGGCGACGCGGTTTCCTCGCGCAATACCCATGCGGCGATCTATGATGCGCTGCGGCTGGTGAAGGATCTTTAAGAACAAGGGGGAGGGAAGGGGCCATTGCCCCTTCGACCCCGGAACTCCTGCGAATGTTGCGCAATGGGCGGATGTTCCGCCTCCATCTTGGCGTAGCCCTCTTCGTCATTCCCGCGCAGGCGGGAATCCAGAAAGCACAGGTCGTTGCTGGATTCCCGCCTGCGCGGGAATGACGAAAGGGTGAGGCGCAACACCGGCAGGAATTCCGGGGTCGAAGGGGCGATGGCCCCTTCCTTGTTCTTTTCTTTTACCCTTCCAGTTCCCCCGCCAGCCACTGCGCCACCATCTGCGCGACCGGATCGGACGCGCGCCGCCGGGGCAGCAGCACGGTATAGGTGCCATCGGGCCGGACCTCGCAGGGCCCCAGCCGCACGAGGCTGCCATCGGCGAGGAAGCGTTCGCACAGCACGCCCCAGCCCAGCGCCACGCCCTGACCGGCGCGCGCGGCTTCCAGAACATCGGTATAGGCGTTGAACAGCAGCGCGGGCGGGGCAATGGCCTGTCCGGGGCGGGCCCGCGCGAACCAGTCGGCCCAGGAATACCATTGCCGGTCGGTCACGTCGTTCTCGATAAGGTCGCTGGGCGCGGCAAGGAAGGCCTGCGGGTCGGCGATGCGCGCGGCAAAGGCGGGGGAGCAGACCGGCATGATCACGTCGCGGCGTCGCACAAGGGCGCGTCCGTCGTCGAACGGGGGGACGCCGAAGCGCACGACCACATCGGCCTCGCCCGCGTCGAGGCCGATCCGGCTGTCGCGGGCGAGCAGGCGGATCTTGGCCATGGGCACCGCCGCGCGGAAGGCGTTGAGGCGCGGCATCAGCCAGAGCGAGGAAAAGGCCAGCGTCGTGCCGATGGTGATCTCGCGCGGGCGGTCGCCCAGCCGCGCGGCATCGATGCTGCGGCCGATGGCGGTGAAGCTGTCGGCGAGCGAGGCGGTGAGCGCGAGGCAGGTCGGCGTGGGGTCGATCGCGCGGTGGCGGCGCACGAACAGCGACTGGCCCAGTTCGCCTTCGAGCGCGCCGATGTGGCGGCTGACGGCGGCCTGCGTCACGCCCAGTTCGGCGGCGGCGAGGGTCACGCTGCGATGGCGCGCGGTGGCTTCGAGCGCGAGCAGGGCGCTCATCGATGGAATATTCTTGCGAAAACGCGACATCGCGGGGCCCTGTTTGATGGCAGGGAGCAGTCTTGCCTTCCCATAACTTTTTCTCAAGCGAAGTTTGATTCTTTGTGCCGTTGAAGGCAGGCTGCACTTCCGTGACACATGGATTGCACGCCATTCTTGCGCGACGGAGAAACCATGGTCCCGCTTTCCCCTGCCATTCGCTCGCTGATCGACAGCCGCAAGCCGGGCCACAGCCTGCCCGGCGGGCTCTATACCCGTGACGACGTCTTTGCCGCCGACATGGAGATCTTCTTCCGTCGCAACTGGATCGCCATCGGCCTCGAATGCGACGTGCCCGAGCCGGGCGACGCGCATGTCGTCGAACTGGGCAAGAGCAGCCTGATCCTGCTGCGCGACGACGACAACACCGTGCGCGTGGTCCACAATGTGTGCCGCCATCGCGGCGCGCGCCTGCTCGACAAGGGCACGCACATCATCTCCAAGCTGGTGTGCCCCTATCATCAGTGGACTTACGAGCTTTCGGGCGAGCTGATGCATGCCCCGCACATGGGCGCCGGGTTCGATCGTTCGTGCCATTCGCTGCGCCCGGTCGCGCATGTGAACGTGGGCGGGCTGATCTATGCCTGCCTGTCGGACGATCCGCCGCAGGACGTTGCGCGTCTGGTCGAGACGATGACCCCGCGCCTTGCGCCCTACGACATCGCCAATGCCAAGATCGCCCACCAGTGCGACATCGTCGAGCGCGGCAACTGGAAGCTGACGATCGAGAACAACCGCGAATGCTACCACTGTCTGGGCAATCACCCGGAGCTGTGCCTGTCGTTCATCGACCTCGATTTCGGCTATGATCCGGCCACGCTCGCGCCCGAGGATCGCGCGCGGGCCGATGCCCACGAGGCGCGCTTTGCCAGCGTGACCGCGCAGTGGGAGGAAGCGGGCTATCCTTCGGCGGCGGTGCTGCCACAGGCCGATGGCGACACCAATTTCCGCACCCAGCGCCTGATGATGAACGGCGCGGGCGAAAGCCAGTCGCCCGATACCCGCGCGGCCTGCAAGCGCCTGCTCGGCACGATCGGCAGCACGGGGCTGGGCGACGTGCACTTGTGGGGCCACAACACCTGGAACCACTTCATGGGCGACCATGCGGTGATCGCCACGGTCATCCCGCTCGGCCCCGATGAAACACTGGTGCGCACCAAGTGGCTCGTCCACAAGGATGCGGTCGAAGGGGTGGACTATGATGTCGACCACCTGACCAGCGTGTGGACGGCAACGACGATGCAGGACGCCGGCCTTGTCGAGCGGTCGCATGCCGGGGTGGGCGATCCGGCCTATCTGCCCGGCCCCTATTCCACGTTTGCAGAGACCGAGCTGGAAAGCTTTGCAACGTGGTATCTCAACCAGTTGCGCAAGCATGGTGGTTGAGCGGATGAAGGACGGGATGGACCTGACCTGCGACCCTGCGGCCCGCTGGTGGGACCGCGAAACCGATGCCGATCTCGTGTGCCTCGCGGTCCACGACGAAACGCCCGACATTCGCACATTCACGTTCGCGGGCGCGCAGGGGCAGTCCTTCGCGCTGGAAGCCGGGCAATATTTCACGTTCGACGTGCCGCTGGAAAGCGGGGAAGGGGCCGCGACCGAGCCGCGCTGCTACTCGCTCTCGTCCTCGGCGCTGCGTCCGCGCACGATTGCGGTCAGCGTCAAGCGGGTGCCCGGCGGGCGCGTGTCGAACCGGCTCCACGAGGCCTTGCGCGTGGGGGACACGATCCGCGCGATGGGGCCTTCGGGCGCTTTTACGCTGCCCCGGCCCCTGCCCGAAAAGCTGCTGCTGCTTTCGGCGGGATCGGGGATCACCCCGATGATCGCCATGGCGCGCACCCTCGCCGATGCGGCGGCAAGGACCGACGTGGTGTTCTTCCATGCCGCGCGGAGCCTTGCCGATTTTGCCTTCGCGGCAGACTTGCAGGCGCTCGCGCGCGCCAATCCGCGCTTTCGCGTGATCTTCCTGCCCGAGGATGGCTCGGGCGGGCATTTCGGGCCGGTCGGGCGGATTTCGGCGGAACTGCTGGGCGCGCTCGTGCCCGATCTGGCCGCGCGCACGGTGCTGTGCTGTGGCCCGGCGCCGTTCATGGCGGCGGCGCGGGCCATCGGCGTGGCGGCGGGCGTGCCACAGGCGGCCTGGCTCGAAGAAAGCTTCGACCTCGCCCCGGTTGAGAGCACAGTGGACGATGCGCCGGCAAAGACCGGTTTTTCGGCCACCTTCAGCCGCCAGAACCGCACGATCACCGTGGGCGCTGATCAGACCCTGCTCTCTGCGGCGCGCGCGCAAGGGGTGGTGCTGCCGTCCTCGTGCGCCAATGGCCTGTGCGGGACATGCAAGGCCAGACTGGTGAGCGGCCAGGTGGCGATGGCGCACAATGGCGGCATCCGCCAGCGCGAGATTGACGCCGGGTTTATTCTGCCGTGCTGTGCGCGGCCTTTGACGGATGTGGTGATCGAACGATGAAGGAAGCCCGGCGTGTGCGCGATCTGTTCGGCCATCCGGCCGGGCTTACGGTGCTCTTCACGGTCGAATTGTGGGAGCGCTTCTCGTTCTACGGGATGCGCGCGCTGCTGATCCTCTATCTCACCCATGTCGCGCTGGCCCAGCGGCCGCAGGACATGGTGGGCTTTGCCACGATGGCCGGGCTGCTCGGCTTCGATGCGGCGCGCGCCAGCAGCGCGCAGTGGCAGGCGCTCGCCTCGCAGATTTACGGGCTTTACAGCGGCTTCGTCTATTTCACTCCGTTGATCGGGGGCTGGCTGGCCGATCGCTGGTTTGGCAAGTCGCGGATGATCGTGGCGGGCGGGGTGCTGGTGGCGCTCGGCCATGTGCTGCTGACCACCCATGCCACGTTCCTGCTCGCGCTCGTGCTGGTCATTCTGGGCACGGGCGGGCTCAAGGGCAATATCGCCGCGCAAGTGGCCGATCTCTACGCGCCGCAGGACGGGCGGCGCGAACGCGGGTTCTCGCTGTTCTACGTGGGCATCAATACCGGCGCGACGGCGGCCCCGCTGGTCTGCGCCTGGCTGGCACAGGTCTGGGGCTGGAGCGCGGCCTTCGAGGCGACTTCGGTGGGTATGCTGATCGGGCTGGCGATCTATGTCGCCTGTCTGCGCCTGCTGCCCGGCGCGCGTGGCAGGCAGGCGCCTGCCGCTTCGGTTGCGGATCAGGTTGCGGCGGGCAGGGGAGAGGCGAAAGCTGCACGGCGCGCGGCATGGGCGGTGCTGGGCCTGATCTCGCTGGCCTCGGTGTTCATGTGGATGAGCTACGAACAGCAGGCCAATGCCATGATGCGCTGGCTGGTGGCCACGCCCGACGACGTGATGATGGCCTGGATACAGGCCATTCCGCCCAGTGTCGTCCTGCTGGGCACCCCGCTGCTCAACCGCTGGTGGTCGCATCAGGCGCGGCGCGGGCGCGAGCCGGGGCCGGTGACCAAGCTGCTGATCGGGGCCGGGTTCGTCGTGGCGGCGCAGCTTCTGCTGCCGGTCTATGCGCTGGTGAGCGGGGGCAAGCCCCCGGCCATGGTGCCGCTGCTGGTCTATTTTCTGATCTGGGAAATGGGCGACCTGTTCTTCAGCCCGGCGGCCATGGGCCTCTATTCGCGCCTCGCGCCCGAGGGCAAGGGCGCCACGACGATGGCCATGTGGTACCTCACGGTCTTCCTCGGCAATATCGCGAGCGGCTGGATCGGGGGCCTGTGGGGCCTGTTCTCGCCGGTGGTCTACTGGACGATGATCGCCGCGCTCTCGGGCGGCTGCATCACCATCATCGCGCTGGCCGCGCCGACCTTGCGCCGCATCATCGCGCGCACCCGCACTTTGGAGGCATGAACCGATTCTGACCCTGCTGCTGCTGGGCCTGGCCCATGTTGCGGGCGCGCCGATGGCCCATGCGGCTGCGGCGCCCGCGCTCCCCTCGACGCTGAGTGCCACGGCGACGCCGGGCCTCGATCCGGCTCGCCCGTGCGACAGCCCGGCCCATCATGCGTTCGATTTCTGGCTGGGCGACTGGGCCGTCTATGATGCGCAGAGCGACCGTCAGGTGGCGACCGATCATGTCGATGCGCTCTATGGCCATTGCGTGATCCGCCAGCAGATGCGCTTTGTCGGGCAGACCTATCGCCATCCGGGCACCCCGTTCCCGCTCGCGGGGATGAGCATCAGCCGGTTCGACGGCCAGCATTGGGTCCAGCTCTGGGCCGACAACCAGTGGGGCGCGATCATCCTGTCGGGCAAGGCCCGCGCCGATGGCGCCGTCGAACTGGACAGCGTGATCCCTTCGCGCGGGCGCGACATGCGGCTGGTCTGGCATGCGGTTCCCGAAGGCGTGCGGATCGAGCAGGCCGGGGCCGTGGCGGGCAGCGGCACGTATGAAACCTATCCCGCGCTGCTCTATCGCCGCCTGAAACCTGCGAAATTCAAATGATATCCCCTTCGGAAAGCCTCCCCCTGATGTCCGGACCTGTGCCCGTGCCTGTAACTGTCGAAGAACACCTGTGGATCGAGATGCCCGACGGCTGCCGTCTGGGCGCGCGGCTCTGGCTGCCCGAGGGTGCCCTCGAAACGCCCGTGCCCGCGATCCTCGAATATATCCCCTATCGCAAGCGCGACGGAACGCGCGGGCGCGACGAGCCGATGCACGGCTATTATGCGCAGCACGGCTATGCCGCGATCCGCGTCGACATGCGCGGTTCGGGCGAATCCGACGGGTATCTGGCCGACGAATACCTGCCGCTCGAACAGGATGACGCGCTCGCCGTGATCGCGTGGATCGCCGCGCAGCCGTGGTGCAACGGCAAAGTGGGGATGCAGGGCAAGTCGTGGAGCGGGTTCAATTCGCTGCAAGTCGCCGCCCGGCGTCCGGAGGCGCTCAAGGCGGTGATCACCACGTTCTTCACCGACAACCGCTATACCGACGACATCCACTACATGGGCGGCTGCCTGCTCAACGACAATCTGTGGTGGGGCGGGATCATGCTGGCCTATCAGGCCCGCCCGCTCGATCCGGCCATCGTGGGCGAGGGCTGGCGCGAGGCCTGGCTCGACCGTCTGGCCCATATGCCGTTCTTTCCCGCGCTCTGGCTCGCCCACCAGCGTTATGATGCCTATTGGCAGCACGGGTCGGTCTGCACCGATTACGGCGCGATTGCCTGTCCGGTGCTGGCCGTGGGCGGCTGGGCCGACAGCTATACCAATGCGGTGCCGCGCCTGATCGCCAACCTTGCGGTGCCCAGCCGGGGGATCATCGGCCCCTGGGGCCATATCTATCCGCACGACGGCGTGCCGGGCCCGGCCATCGGCTTTCTCCAGGAGGCCGTGCGCTGGTGGGACCACTGGCTCAAGGGCGAGGACACCGGGGTCATGGATGATCCCAAACTGCGCGCCTATGTCGAGGATGCGGTTCGGCCCGAGGGCACGCGCACGATGATGCCGGGGCGCTGGGTCGGCCTCGACCAGTGGCCGTCGGACGAATTGGCTCCCCGCGTGCTCCATCTGGGGGGCGAGGGCCGCCTTGCCGATGCGCCCGGAAAGCCCGGCGTGCTTTCGATCTGCTCGCCCCAGAGCCATGGCCGCGCGGGCGGCGAATGGATGGGGGCGGGCTGTGCGGGCGAACATGCGACCGACCAGCGCCTCGACGATGGCGGGGCGCTGGTGTTCGAGACCGATGTGCTCGATGCGCCGCTCTCGGTTCTGGGCACGGTGCGCGCGCATTTGCGGCTCAGCGCCGACCAGCCGGTCGCCCATTGCGTGCTGCGCCTGTCCGACGTCGCGCCCGATGGCACGGCGACGCGCGTGACCTACCAGGTCTTCAACCTCACCCACCGCCACAGCCACGAAAACCCCGAGCCGCTGGTGCCGGGCGAGGCCTTCGACGTGGCGATCGACCTCAATGTCTGCGGCCATCGCTTCCCCGCCGGGCACCGGATGCGCCTTGCGGTGGCGACGACCTATTGGCCGCTGATCTGGCCGACGCCCGCGCGCGTGACGCTCGCGCTCGATGCGGCGGCCAGCCGCCTCGAACTGCCAGTCCTGCCCGAGGATCACCCCACGATCACGATGCTGCCCCCCGCCCATGGGCCCCGCACGCCGATCACGCAGATCGGCGAGGGCACCGTTGCGCGCACGAGCACGGTCGACCATGTGACCGGCTTGCAGACCTATGTGACCGAAGCGGCAGGCGGGGTCTTTGGCGAGGGCATCCTGCGGTTCGACGAGACCGGCACCGAGATCGCCCACGACTTGCGCCGCGAACTGACCATTCACGACGATGATCCGCTCAGCGCGCGCTATGTCCTCACGCAGACCATTGCGATGGGCCGCGAGGGCTGGCGCACGCGCGCCGACGTGCGCGTGGCCATGCGCTCCGATGCCACGCATTTCCATCTCGAAGGCGAACTCGTCGCCTATGAGAATGACGAGCCGGTGGCGCAGCGCGAATGGGTCGAAACCATCGCGCGCGACATGATGTGAGGAAGGGCGAGCCCCTGCGATGACGCCCGCACCTTGTTCTGCAAGGGCTTGTTGTTGCAGGGGCTTGGGCTGCCTGCGTTATGGCGCTATGGCACGGTCATGACGCTGACCGACATCGCCACGCGCACGTATGGGCACAATTTCCGGCTCGACCCCATCGTTCGCAGCCTGCTCGACACCGACTTCTACAAGCTGCTGATGCTCCAGATGATCCAGCACATCCATGCCGATGTGCAGGCGACGTTCTCGGTCATCAACCGCACGCGCTCGGTCCGTCTGGCCGAGGTGATCGACGAGGAGGAACTGCGCGCCCAGCTCGATTTTGCGCGGACGCTGCGGTTTTCCAAGAAGGAGCTGATCTGGCTGGCGGGCAACAGCTTCTATGGGCGCCAGCAGATGTTCTCGCCCGATTTCATCGCCTGGCTCGCCGATTTCCGCCTGCCGCCCTATGATCTGCGCAAGGTCGACGGGCAGTATGAACTGCGCTTCGAAGGCCCGTGGACCCACACGACGATGTGGGAAATCCCGGCGCTGGCGATCATCAACGAGTTGCGCGCCCGCGCGGCGATGCGCGCGCGGGGCAAGTTTGCGCTCGACGTGCTCTATGCCCGCGCCAAGGCCAAGTTGTGGGACAAGGTGGAGCGGCTGCGGCTGCTGCCGGATCTCGTGCTGTCCGACTTCGGCACGCGGCGGCGCCACGGGTTCCTGTGGCAGCGCTGGTGTGTCGAGGCGCTCAAGGAAGGGCTGGGCAGCCGCTTCATCGGCACCTCGAACGTGCTGCTGGCGATGGATGCCGATCTTGAAGCCATCGGCACCAATGCCCACGAATTGCCGATGGTGGCCGCCGCCCTCGCGCGCGACGATGCCGAACTGGCCAGCGCGCCCTATCGCGTGCTTGAGGAATGGCGCGCTCACTACAACGGCAACCTGCTGATCGCGCTGCCCGATGCCTTTGGCACCACGGCTTTCCTGCGCGATGCGCCATCGTGGGTCGCGCAATGGACCGGCTTCCGCCCGGACAGCGCGCCGCCCATCGAGGGGGGCGAGCAGATCATCGCCTGGTGGAAATCGCAAGGGATCGACCCGCGCACGAAACTGCTGATCTTTTCCGATGGCATGGACATCGACACGATCGAGCAGACCTACCACCATTTCCACGGGCGGGTGCGGCTCAGCTTTGGCTGGGGCACCAACCTGACCAACGATTTCCGCGACTGCGCGCCCGATGGCAGCCCCGGCCTCGAGCCGATCTCGCTGGTCTGCAAGGTCACCAGCGCCAATGGGCGTCCGGCGGTCAAGCTTTCGGACAACCCGCGCAAGACCACCGGCGAGGCTGCCGAAGTGGCCCGCTACTTGCGCGTCTTTGGCGAGGGCGGGCGCGTGGAGCGCAAGGTTCTGGTCTAGGCCTGCGTGGTCTTTCACGGACTCCGGGCCCTCAGGCCGCCTGCCGCTGCTCCCCTTCGGGCGTGGGCGTTACGGGGACATGGTGCCCGCTGATCTCGGCCCCCGCGTCGGGAGCAAAGCGCAGGTTCCAGATCGTTGCGCCCAGCGAGATCGCCGTGACGACCCAGAACGCGACCGAGAAATCGTGCCGGACAGCGGTGGCATCGCCGCTTGCCAGCATGGCCAGATGCAGTGCCACGGCAGCCACGCAGATGCCCAGCGAGAGCATCAGTTGCTGGAACGTCGAATAGAACGCGGTCGCGCTGCTCATCCGGCGCTGGGGAATGGCGTCGTAGGCGAGGGTGTTGTAGGCGGTGAACTGGAGCGACATGAAGAAGCCCGAGAACACCAGCACGCCGAACATCGCCCAGACCGGCCAGGCCGGACTGAACAGCCCGCAGGTGGCATAGCCTGCCGTCGCGATGATCCCGTTGCACACCAGCGTCCGGCGAAAGCCGAAGCGGCGCAGCACGCGCGGTGCCATGCTTTTCATCATGAGCGAGCCGATGGCCGTGGCCACGGTGATCATGCCGCTGCGCGCCGCGGTAAAGCCGAAGCCCACCTGCATCATCAGCGGCAGCAGGAAGGGCTGGGCGCCCTGGGTGATCCGGGTGATCGATCCGGCGATCACCGAAAGGCGAAACGTGCGATCGCGCATCAGGGTAAGGTCGAGGATCGCGCCCTCGCGCCCGTGCGCGTGGCGGATGTAGAAGAAGCCCGATACGGCGCCGATGGCCAGCAGGGCCAGTGCCAGCTTGCCCTGTCCGGCGCGGCTGGCCATCTCGCAGCCGAACAGCAGGCAGCCGAGCGAGACCCCGCTCAGCACGAAGCCGCCTGCATCGAAGCGCGGGGTGTGGTCTTCGCGGAAATTGGCGATGAAGCGGCTGACCAGGCAGAACCCGAGCACGCCGACCGGCAGGTTGATGTAGAAGATCCAGCGCCAGTCGAGATAGGTGACGATGAAGCCGCCCAGCGGCGGGCCCACGACCGGGCCGACCAGCGCGGGGACGAGCAGCCAGGACATCGCGTTGACCATGTCCTGCTTGGCCACCGAGCGCAGCAGGACGAGCCGCCCGACCGGGATCATCATCGCCCCGCCCATGCCCTGGAGGAAGCGGGCCAGCACCATGGCGCCGAGCGTGGGCGCCTGACCGCAAGCCAGGCTTCCGGCCACGAACAGTGCGATGGCCGAACGGAACACCGTGCGCGAGCCATAGCGGTCGGCCAGAAGGCCCGAAGCCGGGATGAACACCGCGAGCGCGAGCAGGTAGGAGGTGAGCGCGATGCTCATTTCGGGCGGGCGCACGCCGAAATCGCGGGCCATCGTGGGCAGGGCGGTGGCCAGCACGGTCGCGTCGACGAATTCCATGAACAGCGCCGAAGCCACGATCAGCGCGACCAGCCGGTAGTTGGAGCCCGAAGTATCGGGCCCGCCCGGATCGCGCGCCGGGGTCAGCGCATCGGCGGCGGGCACGATGCCGTCGCGGATTTCGGCATTGGCCGTGGCGATGCCGCGCCGGCGGGGCCTTTCTGAAGGGGCACCGGGGCCGGGGGAGGTCGGGGTCATGGCCATGCACTTTCGGGTCTGTCAGCGTCTGGGGCGAGCGGCGCTCGGGCGCGGCCAGACAATGCGCGAGCCACGCAAACGGTTTCATCCATATAGGCGGGGGCGACCGATATGGAACCCCGTGAAAGGCTTCAAAAAGTGCAGGCGCAGTTGCGCGCGGTGGTGGCGGCCTGCCGCGCGCAGCGGGCTTCAGGCCGTGGTGACCGGATCGAACACCGACCAGCCGGTGTGTTCGACCAGCCGTTCGAGGGCGAGCGTGCCCAGCAGCGAATTGCCCCGTTCGTTGAGGCCGGGCGACCAGACCGCGATGCTGGCCACCCCCGGCGCGATGGCCAGAATGCCCCCGCCCACGCCCGACTTGCCCGGCAAGCCGGTGCGGAACGCGAATTCGCCCGAGCCGTCATAGTGGCCGCAGGTGAGCATCAGGGCATTGATGCGGCGCGCGCGGCGGGGCGAGACCACGCTGCGCCCGGATTCGGGATGGCGCCCGCGCGCCATCAGGTAGCGCCCGGCGGCAGCCAACTGGCGGCAGCTCATCGCGATGGCACACTGGTGGAAATAGAGACCGAGCACTTTTTCGACCGGATGGCGGACATTGCCGAAGGCGCGCATGTAATTGGCCAGCGCGATGTTGCGAAACCCGGTCTGCAATTCGCCCTGGGCGACGGTCTCGTCGATGCGGATCGTTTCGTCGGAGGCCAGCGCGCGCACGAAGCGCAGCATTTCGCCGATGGCCTCGCGCGGTTCGTGGTTGCCCAGCAGGATGTCGCTGACCACGATGGCGCCGGCATTGATGAACGGGTTGCGCGGGATGCCATGCTCGCTTTCGAGCTGGACGATCGAGTTGAACGCGCTGCCCGAAGGTTCGCGCCCGACCCGCTGCCACAGGGCATCGCCCACCGCGCCCAGCGCCATGGTCAGGGCAAAGACCTTGGAAATGCTCTGGATCGAGAAGGCCTCGTCGGCGTCTCCGGCGGTGTGGCAGGTGCCATCGGCCATGATGACCGCGATGCCGAAGCGGTCGGGCGAGACGGTGGCGAGCGCGGGGATATAGTCGGCCACGGTGCCCCGCTCGGCCCGCAGGCGCATTTCGGCGGCGATGTCGTGCACGATACTCGCAAGATCGGGACTCGCAAGATCGGGCGCCTGTGCATCAGGCATTCGCGTTCTCCCTGCCGCTCTCCGGCCTGATGCCGGACCAGTGGGGCTTTTTCACAAAGCCGGAGGAAGGACAAGGCAGGGGAAGGGCGAGACGGGGTAAGGTCAGATCAGCGTGCGGCGCGGGGGCGGGGCATGGAGCGCAAGATGGGCTTCGAGCGCCTCGTTGATGCGAAAGAGCACGTAGTCGGGATCGAAAGGCTTGCGCAGATAGCCCGTGGCGCCTGCGCGCATCGCGATTTCCTCGTCGGCGCGGCTGCGGCTGGCGGTGAGCATGAAGACCGGGGTGTGCCAGACTTGCGCATCGTGGCGCAAGTCGCGCAGCACGGTCAGTCCGTGCATCTCGGGCAGGTCGCCATCGAGGATCACGATGTCGGGGCGCTTGGCGCGGATCGTGAACAGCGCATCGCGGCCATTGTCGAGCACGCCCACCGCATG
The DNA here is from genome assembly GCF_033242265.1 of Novosphingobium sp. IK01. NCBI lineage: Bacteria > Pseudomonadati > Pseudomonadota > Alphaproteobacteria > Sphingomonadales > Sphingomonadaceae > Novosphingobium > Novosphingobium pituita. Next base: position 3,509,435 of record NZ_BTFW01000001.1, read on the forward strand.
GCCCGCGTTCATCAGGGCATTGGCCAGCACGCTGGCGGCAATGGCATCGTCTTCGGCAATCAGGATGCGGGCCATGGCAGTGTCTTTCGCGATCAGTTCAGTGTGCCCAGGGGGGCATTCGAATGGCCATGCAGGGTCTCGCGGCCAAAGGGGATGAATTGCAGGTAGGGGGTGGTTTCGGCGCGGATGAGGTCGAGTTCGCGCACGACGATGGCCAGCGAGCGGCCCAGTTCGGGCAAGTCCTGCTTGTGCGAGGCCATTTCGGCCTGGTGCACCGCATGGCGCAGCGTGCCCGCCCCCACGAGGCCCGCGCTGCCCTTGAGCCGGTGAAGCCGCGAGCGCAGCGCCGCGCTGTCGTCCATGGCGATGTGGACGGCCAGATCGCCGTTGTCCTGAAGCAGGCGCGAGAGCGCCGACTTGAACAGCGCCTGATCGCCGCCCAGCCGCAGGCAGGCCTGATCGGTGTCGATATGCGAGAACTGGGGCCAGGCCAGATCGGTCTCGTGGACGCTCGCGGCCTGTTCCTGATGGCGCAGGGCGCGGATGGCCGGGGCATTGTTGCGGGTGTGGCGCAGGATCGCGCGGACCAGATCCTCGACGTTGAAGGGCTTGGAGACGAGGCCGTCCATCCCTCCCAGCTCGAAGCCGTTGCCCACCAGATCGCCCGCCGCCGCGGTCAGCGCGAGGACCGGCGGGCGGGCATGGCCCCGCGCGCCGCGGATGCGGTTGAAGGCATCGTGGCCGTCGAGCACCGGCATCTGGAGGTCCATCAGGATGATGTCGAAGGCGTTCGCGCTGTCGAGCGCCATGTCGACCGCCTGCTGGCCATTGGTGGCGGTGCTCACTTGCGCCGATTCCATCGCGAGGATGCGCGAGGCGATGTCGAGGTTGATCTCGCAATCGTCGACCAGCAGCACGCGCAGGCCCGCCAGCCGGTGCGACCCGGCCATGTCCTCGTCGATCAGTTGCTGGGCCGGTTCGGTTTCCACGAAAGGCTGGCAGGGCAGTTCGACACGGAACCGCGTGCCATGGCCTGGTTCGCTCTCGGCGCTGATCGTCCCGCCCATCAGCGTCACCAGATCGCGGGTGATCGCCAGACCCAGCCCGGAGCCGCCGAACTGGCGGGTGGTCGAGCTGTCGGCCTGGGTGAAGCGCTCGAACAGGCGGTCGATCATGTCGCGTTCGATGCCGATGCCGGTATCGCTGACGGTGATGGCAAAGCGCTGGGCCTGATCGGCGTCGAGGAAGGTGGTGATCGTCAGTTCGATATGGCCCTTGGGCGTGAACTTGATCGCATTGGTCAGCAGGTTGCTGAGGATCTGGTGGAGGCGGGTGGGGTCGCCCAGGATCTGGGGGGGCACGTCGGGCGCGATCGAGAAGCGCAGCGCGAGGTCGCGCTCGCCGATCTGGACTTCGGTCATCTTGCGCAAGTCGTCGACCAGATCGGTCAGGCGCAGCGGGATATGTTCGAGCCGGACGCTCTTGTCGTCGAGCTTTGAGGTGTCGAGCACGTTGTTGACGATCCCCAGCAGCGTCTTGCTGGCCACTTCGATCTTGTCGACCAGATCGGCCTGCGAGGCATCGAGCGCGGTGTGGCGCAGCAGGTAGGCGATGCCGATCACGGTGTTGAGCGGGGTGCGGATCTCGTGGCTCATGTTGGCGAGGAACTGGGTCTTGGCGCGCATCGCGCTTTCGGCGCGCTCGGCGGTGGCGCGCAGCGATTCCTCGTAGTTGAGGCGCATTGACTCGGCCAGCTTGCGGAAATGGCGTTCGGCGCTCAGCCGCTGTTCCTCGACCGCCGCGCGCGCCAGAACGGTTTCGAGTACGCTGTGGAGGCGCGGTTCGTCGAGGCTGGACTTGGCGATGTAGTCGGACACGCCGCTGCGGATCGCCTCGACGATCAGGGCCTCGGTCTCGCGCAGGGTGATCAGGATCACCGGGCAGATTTCGGTCCGGTGCGCGGCCACCAAGGGCAGGAGATCGAGCCCGCGCGCGCCGCCCAGATGATAGTCGAGCAGGACGCAGTCGAACTGCCCGTTTTCGAGCTTTTCGCGCGCATCGGTGATGTTGACCGCCTCGACCAGCTCGAAGCTCGGATCGATCCGCGACAGCAGGCGGCTGACGACCTCGCGGTCCACGTCGTCGTCGTCGACCAGCAGGAAGCGCAAGGGCATGCTTTCCTCCCGGCTGGGCGCGGTCGGCAGGGCCGGGGCCAGCAGCGGGGGAGAAGCGGCAAAACGCGAAGCCAGAGGGGCTCCGGGCGCAGAGGGAAACACCGGGGGAAAGGGCAGGTGCAGGCCGGGGTCGTCGGGCAGGCTGGAGGCGGGGGGGGACATGATGGCTCCTCAGACCGGCAGGTGCACTGTCTGGCGATATTCGCACAGCAGCGAGGCGACGCGGGCAAACTGCTGCCCGGCGTGCGATTTGACCATGTAGCCGGCGACCTGTTCGCGATAGGCGCGGGTCAGGTCGGAATCGGCGTCCGAGGTGGTCAGCACGAAAACCACCGTCTGCGAAAGTTCGTCGTCGCTGCGGATCGCTTCGAGGAATTCGAAGCCGTTCATGCGCGGCATGTTGAGATCGAGCAGGACGATATGGGGGCGCTTGAGCCTGAGGGGCGAGCGCCCCCGCAGGATGTCGAGTGCCTCCAGCCCGTCGCAGGCTGCAATCGCCCGGAATCCCGGTCCGACCTTGGCGAGCGAGCGGGCGACCATCTCGACGGTGAGTTCGTCGTCGTCGACGACCAGAATATCTACCATGCGGTCAGTCATCCAGATCCGTCCTGGCAAAGCGCGGCCAGGTGACACGGAACGTGCAGCCACGTTTTCCGTCCTGGCTGAGCAGGGTGATGGAGCCGCCGTGGCTTTCGACCAGGCGCTGCACGACGGCCAGCCCCAGGCCGGTGCCCTTGCGCTGGGCCGCGCTCAGCGTCTGGAACAGGCGGAAGACGCGCCCTTGCGAGGCTTCGGGAATGCCCGGCCCGTCGTCGCACACGTCGAAAAGGCAGGAGTTGCCCTCAAGCCGCGCGCGCAGGGTGATCGTCCCGGTCTCGCGGTCGTGATGCTTGATCGCGTTCGAGAGCAGGTTGCGCAGGATCGTGGTGAGCGGGGTGCGCACGCCCTCGAATTCCTCGTCGCTGGCCTCGACCGTGATGGTCATGCCCGGTGGCGGGCTTTCTGTTTCGACGACTTCGGCTATCAGGTCTGCCAGCACGATGGGCTCGGCCTTGATCGCGCGGCGTCCGGCGCGGGCATAGTGCAGGAGATCGGAGATGATCTTCTCGGTGTTGTTCACCCGCTCTTCCATGCGGCCCAGATTGTGGAGCACGGCCGGGGGCGCCTGTTCGCCATAGTCTTCGCGGATGATGTTGATCAGGTTGGCGATGCCGCGCATGGGCGAGCGCAAGTCGTGGCTGGCGACATAGGTGAATTCTTCGAGCTGGGCATTGGCCTCGCGCAGGCGCAGTTCGGCGCGCTTGCGCTCGGTGATGTCGACGATCGAGGCGCAGGTCATCATTCCGTTTTGCGTGGTGAGCGGGCTCAGCCCGATTTCGAGGGGAAACTCGATGCCGTCCTTGCGGCGTCCGGTCAGGTCGCGGCCCTTGCCCATCGCGCGGATCGAGGGGGCCGCGATATAGCCCTCGCGGATGGCGACATGATGGGGGCGGGCGCGATGGGGCAGCAGGGTCTCGATCGGTTCCCCGACCAGTTCGGCCTCCTCATAGCCGAACATGGCCAGCGCGCGGGCATTGATCCGCACGATCAGGCCGCGCCCGTCGACCAGCAACAGGCCCATGGGCGAGGTGTTGAACAGGCAGTCGAAGGCCAGGATGCCGTGATCGGGCGGGGGCATTCCGGCCTGTTCCGTGTCGGCCAGCGGACCGGGCTGTCCGTTTTCCTCGTCGTGCTTGCTTGGGTCGAGCATTGGGGGGGAAACCCTTCCAGGTCCGTTGAGCTTGGCGCTGCCGGGCCTTCGTTGCCCCGGCTTTGCTGTGACTGGTTTGTGTATCGGCCTCGATCTGATGTGGCGGTCGTACCGGGACTGTCCGGGGCCGACGGGATATGACCCGCGCGCGCCCTTTCCAGTTGGTGCTGGCCAGTCCGTGCTGGTTTTCTTCTTTTTGCCCGTTGGCGACCCGGCGTTTCGAAAATAGACAAAGACGCCAAACGGAGGGTTTAGGGCGTTATTGTGGAAACACCGTATTTTCACAGGAAATCACAAATAACAGAGGCAGAAGTAACCGCCTTTCGGGGCATTGTGCATTGCGTCATTTCCCTGAGGGTTGTTGTCCATTCATCCGGCAAGCGCACGGCCTGCCGCCCGGAACCCGAATTGCGGCGTCCCGGCGCGGGGCATCGGTCAAAAGGAAGTATATTCAAGGGTCTGGGCGAGCGGGCGCGGCGGGCAGAGCGGTGCCGGAACCTCGGCAAAACGGCGCCGCTACGTGATTTCCCGGTGGGATTCGTGGCGATAAGTTAGCGCCATTGGGGTCACATGCATCGATTGCAGTGTGGGAGGGAGCGATTCCGTTTCGTGCTGCATGAACGGGCCGCACGCGTTTCTCCGACAGTCCAACCGGCCCCGGCATGACGGGAACGGGCGGAACTGGCGGACTTCGGGAGCGGACAAGGCAGGAAGACCGTTTTCGTGAATGTCGACATTCTTCTGATAGACGACGATCCGATCGCAGCACGGGTCATCATCGGCCAGTTGGAAGACTTCGGCCGACCGCGGTTTGCCGCGAGCGCCGCCGAGGCCCAGTTCCAGATCGACTTGCGCGTTCCCGAGCTGATCCTGCTCGACATGGACATGCCGGGCACCGGCGGGCTCGACCTGTGCCGGACGCTGCGCCAGGACATGCGCCTCGAAACGGTGCCGATCATCTTCGTGACGGCGATGAGCGACGAGGACGTCGAAGTGCGCGGGCTCGAATGCGGGGCGAGCGACTTCATCGCCAAGCCGACGAGCACCGGGCTGCTGCGCGCGCGGGTCAACACCCACTTGCGCCTCCAGCGCATGACCCGCCAGCTTCAGGACCAGGCGATGACCGACGGGCTGACCGGGGTGGCCAACCGCCGCACGTTCGAGGCCACGCTCCACGCCGAGACCGCGCGCGCCCTGCGCAATGCCGATACGCTCTCGCTGATCCTGTTCGATATCGACCATTTCAAGGCCTACAACGACCAGTATGGCCACCCGGCGGGCGATGAATGCCTGCGTCAGGTCGCCCGCGCGCTGTCGGCCATGGCACGGCGGCCCAGCGATGTCTTTGCCCGCTATGGGGGCGAGGAATTCGTCGTCCTCCTGCCGCAGACCTCGCGCAATGGCGCGATGACCCTGGCCCGCGCGATGCTGGCCCGGCTGCACGAACTGGCGATTCCCCATTCGGCGTCGGGCGTGGCCGATCATGTCACCGCCAGCATGGGGGTCACCTCGCTCGAAGACGACTGGCGCGATCCGGTCCAGCGCGGCGGCAATGGCCCTTCCGACCATGCCGCGCGGCTGGTCGAACGGGCCGATCAGGCGCTCTATCAGGCCAAGGCGGCGGGCCGTGCGCAAGTGGTGTTCCAGCCATTTGGCCATTCGCTGCTGCCGCCGCCGCCGGGCGGGCCGGGGGTTGCGGTCAACATGCCGGGCCTGCGCAGCCCCGCCGATGTGGCCGGGGCGGATACGGGAGCCGAAGCGGGGGACTGCGACAGCACGGTTGCCGAGACATGGCCCCGGATCGAGGGGATCGACCGCGAACAGTCCGAGCGCCGCCTGTGCGGCAACCGCGAGCTGTTCGGCACCCTGCTGCACAGCCTCGTCCAGCAATATGCCGATTTCGAGGAAGCGCCCATCCAGGTCATCGCCGCGCCCGACATCGCCCGGCGCATCCACAAGCTCAAGGGCAGCGCGGGCACGCTGGGGGCGATGCGGCTTCACGATCTGGCCCTGCGCACCGAAAGCGCGCTGCAACGCCACGACGACCAGCTGGCCGGGGCCTTGCTGAGCGAAGTCGGCGCGCAGCTCTCGCGCCTGCGCCACGATTGCGCGAGCACGTTCGAGGGCTGGCAATAGCCATCCGCATTCGTCTGCGTGGGGGCCCTTTCCAAAAACCGGTTCCCACCATTTGCCATCCTGTTGTAGGCGGCGGGGATGCAGTCTCCCGTCTCCACACCCGCCGTTCAGCCTGAAGGTCTGGCTGAAGTTCAGCCAGAAGTTTTGGTCGCCGCGCTCTACCAGTTCGCCCCGTTCGACGATCCGCAGGCCCTGCGCGAACCGCTGCTGGCCTTCTGCGCGGCGCAGGGCATCAAGGGCACCCTGCTGCTGGCCGACGAGGGCATCAACGGCACCGTGGCCGGGCCCGCCGAAGGAATCGCCGCGCTCGTCGATCACTTGCGCGCGCTGCCCCATTGCGCCGGGCTGGAGGTCAAGTATGCGACCGCGCCGGCCATGCCGTTCGGGCGCCTCAAGGTGCGCCTCAAGCGCGAGATCGTGACGATGGGCGTGGAGGGCATCGACCCGCTGGCGAGCGTGGGCACGTATGTCGAGCCCGAGGACTGGAACGCGCTGATCAGCGATCCCGACACCATCGTGATCGACACCCGCAACGCCTATGAGGTCGAAGTGGGCACGTTTGCCGGGGCGATCGATCCGGGCACGACCTCGTTCCGCGAATTTCCCGGCTGGTTCCGCCGCGAGCGCGAGCGCCTGATGGCCGCGCGCGGGGATGGAGCCAGTGAAAAGGGAACTGGCGGGAACGGGGGCGCGCCCCGCGTGGCGATGTTCTGCACCGGGGGCATCCGCTGCGAGAAATCGACCGCCTTCCTCAAAAGCGAGGGGATCGACGAAGTCTATCACCTCAAGGGCGGCATCCTCAACTATCTGGAAAAAGTGCCCGCCGGGGAGAGCCTGTGGCAGGGCGACTGCTATGTCTTCGATGCGCGCGTGGCGGTCGGCCACGGGCTGGTGCCGGGCGGGCATGTGCTGTGCGGGCCCTGCGGCCACCCGGTGAGCCCGCAAGGCCAGCAATCGCCACTCTATCGTCCGGGTATCAGTTGCCCGGCCTGCGCGGTGCAGGACTGAGACGGCCCATGCCCCGGAGCCGCGCCATCGCCCTTGCGCCCTCGTTCCTGTCGCGCTCGCTGGTGCGGGGCCCGGGGGGGCTTCGCCGGGCGGCGCGGCGGCTCGAACTGCGCCATGTCGGCTTCGTGCCCGAACACTTCAGCCTGGCCGAGGGCCTGCGCGCGTCGCTGGCCGTGGGCGTGCCGCTCGCGCTGGCGGTGGGGCTCGACCAGCCGGGGCTGGCCTGGGCGGTCTTTGCCGCGTTCTGGACCTGTCTGGGCGACGGGCAGGGCGGGGACCGTCCGCGCCGCCGCCTGCTGGGCCTGTTCGTGGGGGCGGGCGGGGCAATCGCGCTGGTAGGCTCGCTGCTGGCCGGACTGGCGCCGTGGGCAGGCGTGCTGGTCGGGCCGGTGCTGGTCTTCCTGAGCCTTGCCGGGGCCGCGCGGGTCCGCTTTGGCGGGCTGGTGGGCACGCTGCTGGGGGTGGTGGCGGTGGTGGCGGTGGGCTTTCCGCAAAGCCCGCCTGCCGCGCTGGCGCAGGCCCTGACATTTGCGGGCGGGGGCCTGTGGTGCTGGCTGCTGATCAACGGGATCTGGCGGATCGATGCGCGCGCCGCGCTGGTGCGCGCGGGCGACGGGGTGCTGGCGCGGCTGTTCGACATGGCGGTCAGCCTTGTCGAACTGGGCGACGGGCACCACCGCGACGAGGACTGGCACAGCGACCATGGCGAACACCGCCGCGCGGTGCGCCTGTCGATCGAGCGACTGCGCGCCCTGCTCGAACGCTATCCCGGACAGGAAGCCGCCATCGCTCCGTTCGAGCGGCTGCGCGATGCTGCCGAAACGCTGTTCGGTGCGATGATCGCGCTCGACCAGGCTTTCATCGTCCACCATGGCCCGGTGGCCGAACGGCTGGCCACGGCGCGCGCCTTTCGCACGACGCTGCTGGCCTGGCGGCTGGGGGCGGCCAGCGGTGAGAGCCTGCCGTGGGTCGAGCGCCGCCTTGCGCGTCTTCAGGCCGGGCTGCACGATCCGCTGTTCGTGGGTTGTGTCGTTGCGCAAAGACGCGCGTTGCAGGTGCTCTGCGCGCAGGACGAACAACCGGCCGAACCGGTTTCTGGCGGGCCAGTTGGCGTGCAGGAGGCCGGGCAGGAAGCCGGGCAGGAAGGGCCGCCGCAACGCCGCAGCCTGATCCCGCAATGGACCCTGCCCCAGCCCGCGCTGCGGCAGGCCCTGCGCCAGACGGCGGGGCTCGTCGCGGTCTATGCTCTGGCCGCGCTGTTCCATCTGGGCTATCCCTATTGGGCGACGATGGCGGTCGTGGTCGTGTTGCAGGGCGGGGCGCGGGTGACCTGGGCGCGGTGCCTCGAACGGATCGTGGGCAGCTTGCTCGGGGGCACGGTGGCCATGGTTCTGCTGCTGCTGTTCGGCACGGTGTCGACGCCGGTCTTTGCCGCGCTCGCGGTCGTTCTGGCCGGGGTGACCATCGCCATGCGGCAGGTCAACTACACGCTGTTCGTGGTCTTCCTCACGATGCTCTTCGTGATCGTCACGCAGATCCTGCATCCGGGCGAGGGGGTGGCCGCCGCGCGCATGGCCGACAACGTGCTGGGCAGCGTGGCCGCCTTGCTGGCCGTCTTCACCCTCTGGCCCGATTTCGGCGCCTCGCTTCAGGAGCGCATCGCGCAAGGGATCGCGGCGAACATGGCCTATGGCGACGCGGTGCGGGCCGGAGCCCCTTCGGCCCGGATTCGCGAGACCCGCCGCCGCGCCGGCCTTGCCAGCATCGAGGCCGAACTGGCGCTCCACGATGTCGGCGTCCTGCTGCCCGGCAGCCAGCGCGCCGATGGCAGCGCCCTGCGCGAACTGCGCACGATTGCCGGCGAGGCAGCGATGGCCTGGCACAGCCGCATGGGCCAGATGGCCTGAGTGTCTGGTCAGGCGGCTGGACAAATTCAGATCTTCGATGCGCAGAAGTATGATTTTGTTGTTTTTATTCGTCATTCCCGCGTAGGCGGGAATCCAGTCTGGCGCTCTGTTTGCATGCGCAACCGTCGGAACTGGATCCCCGCCTGCGCGGGGATGACGAGAAATGAAGCAAACATTGCGCAGCGCTTTCATTGGCAAGCGTGGTGCGCGTCGAATTCCGGATCAGACACTCACGCCATGTTGTGCAGCCCCGCGTCGACATAGATCGTGTCCCCGGTCATCCCCGAGGCCCCCGCGCCGACGAGGAAGGCCACGAGATTGCCGATCTCGGCGATGTCGACCAGCCGGTGGGCCGGGCTGCGGGTCTGGGCCATGGTGGTCAGGCTGTCGAAATCGGCGATTCCGCTGGCCGCGCGGGTGCGCAAGGGGCCCGGCGAGACGGCATGGACGCGCACCCCCTTTTCGCCCAGTTCGGCGGCCAGATAGCGGGTCGAGGCTTCGAGCGCGGCCTTGACCGGGCCCATCACGTTGTAGTGGCCGACCACTTTGTCGGCCCCGTAATAGGTCATCGTGATCAGCGATGCACCGGGGTTGAGCAGCGGTTCGGCCAGCCGGGCCATGGCCAGAAACGAATAGACCGAGACATGCATGGCCTGGGCGAACCCTTGCGCCGAACAGTCCATCACCCGCCCGTGGAGATCCTCGCGCGGGGCAAAGGCAATCGAGTGGATCACGAAGTCGAGGCTGCCCCAACGCGCGGCGATGGTCTCGAACACGCGTTCGAGCGCGCCGGGTTCCTCGACATCGAGCGGCAGGCACAAGTCGGCGCCCAGCCGCTCGGCCAGCGGGCGGACATGGGGCTCGGCTTTGGCGTTGAGGTAGGTGAGCGCGAGGTCGGCCCCCAGCGCGCGCAACCGGGCCGCGCAGCCATAGGCGATGGAGTGGTCGTTGGCGACACCCACGACCAGCCCGCGCTTGCCCGCCAGCATGGCGCCGATGGGCATTTGCGGGTCCCACAGGGCAGGCAGGCCATCCTTAACCGGGGCAGCCATGGAGATGGGGGCGTTCATCGGGCAACACTCCTGAGCTTGGGGGCCGGGGCGGGGGTGGAGAGGCCGAGCACCGCGATGATCGCATCGAGGCAGGCGAGCGTGGCCGGGGCCATGTCAGCGCGCGCGCCCGCGATGTAGAGCGCGGTGTCGAGTGCCTTCTGCCGGTCGGCCCGCTCGGGCAGGAGCGCGGGCAGGCTGGCCATGGCCTTGTCGCGCGCGAATTCGACGATCAGCGATTGCTTGCGCAGGATCGCCTCGCGCTGCTCGGGGCCCAGCGCGGCAAAAGGCTCGCGCTGCGTGAGCACTTCCTGCGAGCGGGCGAGGCGGTCCTGCCGGACCCCGCCGCGCGATTCGGCCAGCAGCAGGAGGATGCGGATCACCCCGTCGGCATAGCTTCCTTGCGCAACCCGGCGCAGCGCCGCGCGCACTTCGGGCAGGTCGCGCGGGTCGCCAGTACCAGTGCCAGTGTCATGGACGGTCTGGGCGGTGTGCTCGATCATCTGGCGGCCCAGCCGCTGGGCGAGGGGGAAGCCCCAGATGGCCAGGAAACTGGTTTCCTGCACCGCATCGCGCCAGTCGCGCCAGGCATCGATGCCCTGGGTGATCGCCTCGGCCCACCAGCGTTCGAGAGCGAGGAACGGATTGTCGCTGGCGCTGCGCTGGCGGCGCTGGAGAACCTGCACGGCCGCCGGGCCGACCCAGGACATGAACGGGTTGGCATCGGAAAAGACCTTGCGGCTCAGCCGGCTGGGATGCGCCTCGGTCAGCCGCTCGGCCACCGGCGGGGTGACCATGGCGCGCACCGCGGGGCGCAGGATGGTTTCATAGGCGCGCGCGTTCTGTTCAGAGATGTAGGAGACGGCAGCAAACCCGGCTTCGTGGGTGCGATCCTCGCTGAGCGCGCGCAAATCGGCCATCGTGCGTTCGTGCAGGTCGACGAGGTAATGCGGGCCATCCCCGTTCTCTCCTGTGCCTTCCTGTTCGGGGCCCTCCTGTTCGGTAATCGTCATCTCGTAGAGACCGGGGGCGAGCGCCTCGATGGTCTTGAGCGTCGAGGCCATCTCGGCATGTTCGCGCCGGGCCACCGACGAGGACACGAAGATCCCCAGATGGCCGACTTTCTCGTGGATCATGTAGACGATGCGCTGGCCCCGGACGCGGATTTCGGTCTCGTCGGCATAGAGATCGGTGATCCAGTTGAGCGCCTGGGGCGGCGGGGTGATATTGTCGCCCCAACTGGCAAAGACCACGATGGGCGAAGTGACCGCCTTGATGTCGAGCATGCGCCCGCCCGGCAGCCGCGCCTCGCCGCGCGCCAGCTTGTTGCCCACGAAAAGCTGTTCGACGATCCAGCGGATCTCGTTCTCGTTCATGAAGTGGAAGCCGCCCCACCAGCGCTCGAACTTCAGGAACTCGCCGTGGCTCTCGTCGACATTGGCATAGAGGTCGGCATATTTGGCAAAGTAGTTGCGGCCCGGATTGAGCATCTCGAAATTGAGCACGAGGTGCGCCCCGTCGAACTTGCCCCCGCCCAGATCCGACAGCATCAGCGCGGGCAGCGCCCCGCCGACAAAGCCGCCGTTGTAGCGCATCGTCGAATTGCCGATATGCCCCGACCAGGCCGCCACCGGCGCCCCGTTCATCACCAGCGGGCCGACCAGATCGGGATTGGTCGCGGCCAGCAGCAGCGAGGCCCAGCCCCCCTGGCAATTGCCCACGATCACCGGCTTGGGCGATTCCGGATGGCGGCGCAGGATCTCGGCGACGAAGGCGGCCTCGGCTTCGGTCACGTCGCCGATGGTCTGGCCCGGTTCGGGTTCGGGCCGGAAGGTGACGAAATAGACCGGGTTTCCGGCCTTGAGCGCGACGCCGACCTCGCTGTCCGACTTGAACCCGCCGATCCCCGCGCCATGGCCCGCGCGCGGGTCGATGATCATGAACGGGCGCTTGGCATCCTGCGTGGTGCACCCCTCGGGCGCGCGGATGCGCATGAGCATGTAGTTGACGGGCCGGGGCAGGTCGGCCCCGTCGATGATCAGGTCGTATTCGTAGGCCAGCACCGGGGGCGAGCCGAGAGCCTTGTGCAGCGCATCGTTGTTGCCCCGCTCGCGCAAGGTGTCGAGGGTGAGGATCGCGCGCTGTCCGGCGTCGAGCGCATAGGCGCTGGCATGGTGGGCCAGTTCGTGGCGCAGGCCCAGACCGGCAAAGGTTTCCCCTATCGCGCGGGCCTTGTGCCAGGCCTGGTCAAGCCGTCGCTTGTGTTCGGCGTGCATGCGCTCGCCATGGCGGCGGGCACTGGTCATCACGTCGAAGACCTGCCCGGTGGCGGCAGCCATGTCACGCAAGGCGTCACGGGTGGCCGTTTCGAGGGATGGGACAAGGATCATGGGGTCTCCAGGGGTGGGATCAGGCCATGCCATGTCTTGCCGGTCAGCGGGGCGGGAATGGAGCGGTGCAACATGGGGGGCTCGTGCAAGGCTCTGCCAGAGCGGCAGGAACGGGAGCGCAGGCTAGGCGAGCGGACCTGTCATCTTGCAACTGCGTCCTTACGCACGGGCCCTTAGGTGTGGCGCAAGGCCAGACGAACCCGGCCAGTTCCCGACAGAGGCTGGTGGTCCGCGCATGGGCCAGCGCAAGGCGGGTGATCCGGTGCCTTGGCAAATGACTGGAAAATCATTGGGGAAGATGGTCGGGGAGACAGGATTCGAACCTGCGACCCTCTGCTCCCAAAGCAGATGCGCTACCAGGCTGCGCTACTCCCCGACACGGCCTTGCCCTTAGGTCTGCGCAGGGAGGCGTGCAAGAACAAACTTGGCGTGAGGCGCGCCTCAGGCGGCCACGCTGAAGCGGGTGGCGTAGCGCTGGGAGATCTGTTCGACTGGCAGGACCACGCAGACATCGACCGTGTTGAATGCATGGTCGATGAAGGCGCCGTCGCCAAACAGGGCGCCGCACCGCAAATAGCCTTTGACCAGTGGCGGCAGCCGCAGCATCGCGCGGCGTTCGTCGTAGCTGCCCCGTGCGAGGCGTTCGAGCGTGACCGCCTGATCGGGCCCGAGTTCCCCGCGCAGGCGGGGGCGGCGTTCGGCGGGGGCCAGGCAGGTGTGGGCCAGCAGCGAGAGAGCCTGTGCATGGGCGTCGGGGTCGGTGCCGGGAAACGAGGCGCAGCCGAACATCAGGCCGATGCCGTGGCTGGCGATGTAATCGGCAATCCCGCGCCAGAGCAGCGAGATCGTCGCGCTCGTGCGCCAGGCCGGGCGCACGCAGGAGCGGCCCAGTTCGAGCAGTTCGCCACCCGGTCGGCTGCCGGGCGCCATCAGCGGTGAAAGATCGAATTCGCCGGCGCTGTAGAAGCCTCCGGCCCGGTGCGCGACGCTTTCGCGCAGCAGGCGATAGGTGCCCACCACGCCGCCTTCGGCCAGATGGGTGCCCGGCTCGTCGGCGTCGATGACCAGCAGGTGGTCGCACAGGGCGTCATAGGGGTCGGTGTCGAGGGTGTGCAGCACGTCGTGCGCCTGCGCGCCCATCTCGGCGAAGAAGACATCCCAGCGCAGGGCCTGGACGGCGGCCAGATCCCTGTCGTCACGCGCCAGCCGCACTGTCAGGCGGCGTTGTTCCCTTGGCATCGTGCCTGCGTGTGTCATGCGTGTGTCGCCTCCGTTCGGACGGCTCTAGCGCATCACGATGACACCGGTTTTGCACAACGATGATGGTTGCGGGTCAGTTCGCCGCCACCTGTCGCCGTGTTGTCGCATGAAGGGAGGGGGGAAGGGGTGGTAGGCCCGGCAGGATTTGAACCCGCGACCTAGCCGTTATGAGCGGCCAGCTCTAACCGCTGAGCTACGGGCCCCCTTCGGGACAAGCCGTTAGTGGAGGGGGGCGTGCTTGGCAAGCCGGCACGAAGGCAATTCGTGGGGGATCGTTTTTGGGGGCAGGCTCTTAGAGCTCGACCCAAAAGTCCTTCGGGTCGGTTTGGCGGGTCTTTTGCCCCACCACGGCGTCGGTTGTTCGCCACGATGCTTCCAGCATCGCTGGGCTCGCAGCCTTCTTGTGGTGACCCAAAATCCCTCGCCAAACCTCCGCCGCCCGACTTTTGGGTCGGGCTCTTATATCTGTGCGGCCTGCATGATCTGGGCAACCCCGGCCGGGCGCACCCCGCGCCGGGCCAGATGGGCAAAGACCGTGCGCCACCAGCCGTAAAGCTGGTCGAGCTGGTCGTCGTCGCGGACATAGGGCGTGTTGCCGGGGCGCAGCGAGGGGCTGTGAAACGAGAAGACCAGCACCGGCAGGCCATCGCCGAGCGCGAGGTCGATCCCGGCGATGGCTTCGGCTGCGCTGACCCCTTCGGGGGTGAGCGGCACGCGGTTCATCAGGCCCAGCCGCGCGAGCACCCCGCGCAGGCGCGGCACCCGCCACAGACGCGGGAACAGCCAGGGCCCGGCCCGCCGGAGCAGGCCTGAAAAGACCGTGGTCAGCGGCAGTTCCATCAACCCGCCGCGCCGGTCGACCCACCAGGGGTGCGCCGGCAACCCGGTGAAATCCGGGCCGCCCTGGCTGGAATAGTCGAAATGGGCGCGCACCGAGGTGTCGATGGCGATCGAGGCCTGGCCCAGGATGGCCGCCGTATGCGGCCCCACGCCATAGCGTCCGGCGCGGTAGATCAGCGGGGCGGTGCCGTTGAAGGCGCGCGAAATGGTGTCGCGCAGCTTGACCAGCTTGGCCTCTTCGAGCGCGGGTTCCAGATTGCCGGCAAAGCTGTTGGACACGGTGAGGTCTTCGGCATGGGGCGGGTTGACCCACGGGTGAAGCTGGACGCCGATCTCGGCCCGGCCATCGGCCACGGCCTGGCCCAGGGCGGCGCTGATGCCCGGGTCGCTGGCGATCGGATAATCGATCAGATAGACCGGGGTGACCCCGAAGCCTTCGCAGAACTGCTGGAACTTGGCGAGGCGGGGCACATGGCTGAGGCCATGGCCGGTGCGCTCGAACGGCTTGCTCCAGTCGAATTCCTCTTCGGTATCGACCGTGACGACAAAGCGAGGGCCAAACCCCGCCGCGAAGCGCACATGGGCCTCGGGGGCGGGGGGGCTGGCAATTGCGGCGCGCGTGACGGGGGCGAGGCCTTCCCTCGGTGCGAGCACTGCGCTCAACTCGCCTGACGCGGAGCGGATGTGTGTGGGCCCTCCAGGCTGCTCCCGCCCCATCCGGCATCGATGGCGCGGGCGCGCGGAAGGTCGATCAGCAGGCGGGCCGCCTCGCGGCGCATCTGCCCGCCCATGGCGCGCACTTCGGCCATGGCGAGGCGCAGGGCAAAGCCGTTGCCCATCATGCCGCCCGGCCCCAGCCCGGCGCCGGCGCTGGCATTGGGGCCGCCGCGATAGCTGTCTAGCGCGAACAGGGCGGCATCTTCGCGCATGGCGAGGGCGGCGGGCAGCGGCAGGTCGAGCCGGATCGGGCGCGAAGGGTCGGCTTCGGGCGCGAGGGTGATCGACAGCCTTTCGCCCGGTGCGGCGGTGCTGGCGATCACGGCGAGCAGGCGCCAGATGGTGTGTTCCAGTTCTCCGGGCGCCACGGCCACCGGGGCGCCGTCTGCCGGAGCCTCCCAGCGCAAGCGCACCTCGCGCGGGCCGATCACCGGATCGAGCTGGACGATCAGGCGGGTGAGCAACGCGGCCAGATCGGTCGACAGGCTGTCATCGGCATTGCCCGCACCTGATGATGAAGCGGCCGCATGGCCAGCCGGCGCGCTTTCGAGGCGGGCGAGCCGTTCGAGATCCTCGAACCCGGCGAGCATGCGCGCGGCATCGGCGGCGATGCTGGCGGCAAGGCTGCGATACTGGTGGGGGGCCGCGCCGAAGACCTGCTGCTGGATCATCTCGGCAAACCCCTGGATCGCGTTGATCGGGGTGCGCAACTCGTGAAGGGTCTGGCGCAGGCGGTCGGCGCCCTGATGCCCGGCAGGTTGCTCGGGGCTGGTCTGCTCAGGGGTGGGCTGCTGCGGTGTGAGTGGGGCCTGTGCGTCGCTGGCGGTTTGGGCCAAAGCCTCGGGCGGGGGGCGGCGCAGGCGGCCGCGATAGCCCGCAAAGGCCCCGCTCATGCGCGAGAACAGCGGTGTCGCATCGAGTTGCCAGAAGCCTTCGATGGCGGGCGCGCCATCGAAGCGGACGATCCCGTTTTCGATCGGCTGGCGGGCGGCGAAGGCCCGCAGGCTCGGCGCGTCGGCCATGGCCGGGCAAGAGGCGCTCCCATCACCTACTTTGGCATCACCCACTTTGGCATCGCCCACTTCGGCGCCGCTGAACCGGGCGGGCAGGTGCGGCGCGGGGAACGGGCGGTGGCCCACCAGCATCGGCGCGAAATCGGCATCGGCGGCCACGATCGTGCCTTGCGGATCGAAGGCCAGATCGATGGCGAGCGGGGGCGGCACATCGTCGGCAGACGGGCCAGAGGCAGAGTCCGGGGACGAGCGCGGCGCGGGCCCAGAGGCCGTGGCCTTGGCCGGGGCAGCTTGCGCGGCCTGCCGTTCTTCGCGGTCGCGCCGGAAGGCCTCGATCCGCCGCACGATGGCGCCGATCCCTTCGATGGGGGCGGAAACCGGGCTGGCCGGTTCGGAAAGCGTGTCCGGGGCGAGGCCTTCTGGCTCCTCTGTCGTGTCATCGGACAGTTCAGCGCAGGGCATGGGCTCCGGGGCCTGTTCGGCGACGGCGCCCGTTTCTACAGGGACTTCAGGCCCGGTGAGCGCGAAATCGTCGATCCCGAGCTGTTCGAGCAGCCGTTCGACCGCCGGGCCCAGATCGCGGCGATGGCGCAGGAACCCGCGCGCCTGAATCGGCAGGCGGGGGATCAGGTCGAGCCAACTGGCCTCGTCGAGCCGGGCGCCGCGAATGCTGGCGAGGGCCACGCGTGGGCCCTGCGCGGCAAAATGGGCGACAAGGCGCGGGTGGGCCAGATGGGTGGCGGCCAGCAATGCGGCGGCGGCTTCCGCGCCCGACAGCGAAGTGGCGGCAGGGCTGGCCTGCGCGGGTCTGGTGCCTTCGGGCGGCGCGGCGATGGCTTCGAACAGGGTGTCGAGCCGGGCCAGGGCCTCGTCATGGCGGGCGTTCCAGCCCTGCTCGGGGACCCGGCCCAGAAGATCGACCAGTTGGCGGAATTGCACGCGCAGACCCGCCGGGCCCGCCGCGCGGGTGCGCAGGACCGTTTCCAGCCGGTCGTCGAAAATCATCGACGGAGCCGCAGGCGCCGCGCTGGAGCTGGCCAGACTGGAACCGGCCAGACTGGAACCGGAGGAGGGGTCAAAGTCGGCAGGCATTGCTGTCGGGCCGGGGTATCCTGTTGCACGGTCTGTCGACATGAGGCATCGCCCGCCGCGAGGCAAGCCGGTTCCAGACCATAATCGGGTTCATAACGCCGGTTATTACCGACCGTGTGCTAATAAAGTGTGGCCAAGCCACAGGGCTGTGGCCTTGATGCGTTGCATTGCACGACAATTGCGATATGAGCTAATAAAATTAGCAACGTCGCTTTTGCGGCAGGTACAATCTTGCGAGCCGAGTGGTTCACGAACACGAACATGGCAACATTGGACGGAATTGACCGGCGTCTCCTCTCCGAGCTTCAGGACGAGGGACGGGTAACCAACGTGGAATTGGCGCAGCGCGTGGGGCTGACAGCGCCCCCATGCCTGCGCCGTGTGCGCGCGCTGGAGGAAGCGGGCGTCATTCGCGGCTATCACGCCGATCTCGACCCGGCCAAGCTGGGTTTCGCGATCACGGTCTTCGCGCTGGTCAGCCTCAAGAGCCAGGCGGAGGAAGCGCTGCGCCAGTTCGAGGAGCACATGCGCGAACTGCCCGAAGTGCGCGAATGCCACATGCTCAACGGCGAGATCGACTTCATCCTCAAGATCGTCAGCCGCGACCTGCAAAGTTTCCAGGAATTCCTGACCAGCAGGCTCACCCCGGTGCCCAACGTGGCCAGCGTGAAGACCTCGCTCACCATCCGCACCGCCAAGCAGGTGCCGGGTGTTCCCTTTACTGATTGAGGGGCCCTTTACCGACTGAGGGGCTTTCATCGGCTGGGGAGCGTGGGCTGCTGCCCTCGCTCCCGGCCCCTTTCCCGCTCAGCGTTCGGCTTTTGCCTGTTCGTGGTGGCGGATCACTTCCTCGATGATGAAGCGCAGGAACTTCTCCGAGAATTCGGGGTCGAGCGCGGCGTCTTCGGCCAGCTTGCGCAGGCGGGCGATCTGGCGCTCCTCGCGGCCCGGATCGCTGGCGGGAAGCTGCTTTTCGGCCTTGTAGGCGCCCACGGCCTGGGTGATGCGGAAGCGTTCGGCCAGAATGTGGATCATGGCCGCATCGATATTGTCGATGCTCTGGCGATAGCTGGCCAGAACCGGGTCGGGGCCTGCACTTGCTGCTGCGGCCAGCGTGTCGTCGGGCTTGCCCGCATATGCGCTCATGGGTTTCTCGTGCCTTGCTGTGGATCGTGATGGTATGGAGGGCGATCAATCGACCGCTCAAATGACGGTCTTGTCGCTACCGCGCAACTTGCGACTTGCCAAGCCGTGCCCCAAGCGCCAAGCGGGCAGCGATGACTGCACCCCTCCATACGCTCCCCCGCAAGGTCGAACCCTCGTTGGCGCCGCTCATGGCGCTGGTGGCCGATGGCATGAACAGCGTGAACGCCGTGATCCTCGACAGGATGCAATCGCGTATTCCGCTGATCCCGGCGCTGGCCGGGCATCTTGTCGCCGGGGGCGGCAAGCGCATGCGCCCGATGCTCACGCTCGCGGGGGCCGCGCTGATCGGGTACGAGGGGGATCGTCACTACAAGCTGGCCGCCGCGGTCGAATTCATCCACACCGCGACCCTGCTGCATGACGACGTGGTCGATGGCTCGGACATGCGCCGGGGCAAGAAGGCGGCCAATATCATTTATGGCAACCCGGCCACCGTGCTGGTTGGCGATTTCCTCTTCTCGCGCAGCTTCGAGCTGATGACGGAAGACGGCGCAATTCAGGTTTTGCGCATCCTTTCAAATGCTTCTGCGGTGATTGCCGAGGGCGAGGTGGACCAGCTGGTCGCCCAGCGCCAGGTCGAGACGAGCGAGGAACGCTATCTCTCGATCATCAACGCCAAGACCGCCGCGCTCTTTGCCGCAGCCTGCCGGATCGCCGCCGTCGTGGCCGAGCGCTCGGAAGCCGACGAACTGGCGCTCGATGCCTATGGCCGCTATCTGGGCATTGCTTTCCAGTTGGCCGACGACGCCATCGACTATGATTCCGACGCTTCGGAAATGGGCAAGGATCAGGGCGACGATTTCCGCGAGGGCAAGATGACCCTGCCGGTGATTCTGGCCTATGCGCGCGGTTCGGAAGACGAGCGGGCCTTCTGGCGCGAGGCCATTGCGGGCAACCGCAACAGCGACGAAGACCTTGCCACGGCCATCGCCCTGATTCGCAAGCACGATGCCGTGCAGGCCACCCGCGAACGCGCGCGTGACTATGCCCAGCGCGCCATCGACGCGATCGCCCGATTCCCCGACAGCGATGCCAAGGCAGCCATGTGCGAAGCCGCCGAATTCGCGGTGGCCCGCCGCTTCTGATCAGGGGCACTTCTGATCGGACCCGCTTCTGATCGAAGCCGTTCCTGACCGGAGGCCTTTCTGACCGGAGTTGGGGGCCGGGCTCCTCTAGTCGGGAAGCCGGGCCATGACGGTCTCCAGCGAGGGTTCGGCAAGCGGCGCGCCGACCAGCAGGGTCAGCCCCAGCGCACCTGCCAGCGCAAGGGCCAGCATCACCGCGACGACCCGCCGTTTCTGCAAGGGGGCGTGCGGGGCGGCCGGTTCGGGCTGCGCATTGGGGGGTGGGGGCGGCCAGGGGTCTTTGAGATCGAGAAACATGGCATCCTCTCGGGTGTGGTGGCCTTCGTCGTTGCGGGTGCGAGGGCCAGGCGCCGGGTTTATCATGAAAGGGGGCCCGTGCGCAGCAGCTTTGAGGGTAAAACCGGCCCGTTTATGCTCTTTTAAAGCGAGCCGGGGATTGTCCCGAGGGTGGCAGGCTTTCGGGCACGCGCGGGTGTTTCTGCTCCACTCTCGCCAAGCCCGCCCCCGCGCGATAAGGGCTGGCGGGTGACCGATCTTCCCATTCATGCCGTCCTGCCCGAGCTGCTCGCGGCCCTCGCCAGCGGGCCCAATGCCGTGCTGATCGCGCCGCCCGGCGCGGGCAAGACCACCGCGCTTGCGCCCGCCCTGCTCGACCAGCCCTGGTGCACGGGCACGGTCATCGTCCTGTCGCCCCGCCGCGTGGCCGCGCGCGCGGCGGCCGAGCGCATGGCCCAGACCCTTGGTGAAGAACCGGGCGAGACCATCGGCTATGTCACCCGCCTCGACACCAAACGGTCGGGGCGTACCCGCGTCGTGGTGATGACCGAGGCGATTTTCGTCGCGACGATCCTGTCCGATCCCGAGCTTTCCGGGGTCAGCGCGGTGCTGTTCGACGAAGCCCACGAGCGCCATCTCGATTCTGACCTCGGCCTTGCCCTCGCGCTCGAAGCGCAAGGGGTCTTGCGCGAGGATCTGCGCGTGGTGGTCATGTCGGCCACGCTCGATGGCGCGCGTTTTTCCGCGCTGATGCCCGGCGCCCGCGTGATCGAGAGCGAGGGCAAGGCCCATCCGCTCGAAATCCGCTGGCTGGGGGCCAGCCCGCAGCTCCGCACCGATCAGGCCATGGCCAATGCCGTGGTCCAGGCCTGGCAGGAGCAGACCGGCGACATCCTCGGCTTCCTGCCCGGTGTGCGTGATATCGAGCGCACCGCCGACCTTCTCGCCCAGCGCCTGCCTTCCGCGCTGATCCTGCCGCTGCACGGGCAGGTCGAGCCTGCGGGCCAGCGCGCGGCGATCCGGCGCGATGCGCAAGGGCGCCGCCGCATCGTGCTGGCCACGGCCATTGCCGAAACCTCGCTGACGCTCGACGGCGTTTGCGTGGTGGTCGATGCCGGGCTTTCGCGCCGGGCCGAGTTCGACAAGGTGGCCGGCGTTACCCGCCTCGTCACCACGCGCGCCAGCCAGGCCGCCGCTGCCCAGCGCGCGGGCCGCGCCGCGCGTCAGGGGCCGGGCGTGGCCTATCGCCTGTGGGAGGAAGCCGCCCACGCAGGCCGCGCCGCCTTCGATCCGCCTGAAATGCTCACCTCCGATCTGGCCCCGCTGGCGCTCACGCTGGCGCAGTGGGGGGCGGGCGATCCGGCGCAGATGGCGTGGATCGATCCGCCGCCCGCGCCCGCGATGGCGGCGGCGAAGGCCGCGCTGGCCGCGCTCGGCGCGCTCGACGGGGAAGGGCGGATCACCGCCCATGGCCGGGCCATGGCGCGCCTGCCGATGGAGCCTGCGCTCGCCCACATGCTGCTCTTTGCTGCGCAGCATGGCGCAGCGGGGGAGGCTGCGCGGCTGGCCCTCTTGCTTCAGGAGCGCGGCCTTGGCGGCAGCGGCGAAGACCTTGCCCGGCGCTATGATCGCTGGCGCGGCGACCGCAGCGCGCGGGCCGAAGCCTCGCGCAAGCTGGCCGCGCGCTGGGCACAGGCGGCACAGCGTCAGGTTCCGGGCCGGGCGGGGGAACAGGATGGCCCCCCGCTCGGCGTGCTTCTGGCCGAAGCCTTTCCCGACCGCATCGCGCGGCCCCGCGCGGCCAATGGCGAGGAATGGCTGTCTTCGGGCGGGCGCGGCTACCGGCTCGATCCGGCCTCGCCACTGGTGACCGCGCGCTGGCTGGTGATCGGCGACGCGCAGGGCGAGGCGAAGGGCGCGCGGATCATGGCAGGCCTCGCGCTCGACGACGAGGATGTCAGCCAGTGGCTTGCCCACCGCATGGAGCAGCGCCACACACTGACCTGGAACGCACAGGAGCGCCGGGTCGAGGCGCGGCTGGAACGGCGGCTGGGCGCCATCGTGCTGGGCAAGGCGCCCGATCCCAGGCCCGATCCGGCAGAGGTCGCCGCGCTCCTGATCGAGGTTGTCCGCCGCGAGGGGCTCGATGCGCTGCCGCTGGGCAAGGCGGCGCGCGCGCTGATCGAACGCGCGCGCTATGCGGGCCTTGAAGGCCTCGAACCGCAGACCCTGCTCGACGAGGCCGAAGACTGGCTGGCCCCGCTGCTCAAGGGCCATCGCGACCTCGATCTTCCGGCGGGCCGCCTGCACGAGGCCTTGCTCGACCGCCTCGACTGGAATGCGCGCAGCCAGCTCGACCGGCTGGCTCCGGGCGAATTCCGCTCGCCCGCGGGCACGACCCACGCCATCGACTATGCCCACGAAGGCGGCCCGGCGGTCGAACTGCGCGTGCAGGCGCTGTTCGGGCTCGACCGTCACCCCACCATCGGCCAGACCCATCAGCCGCTGTTGCTCTCGCTGACCTCGCCCGCCGGGCGCCCGATCCAGACCACCGCCGACCTGCCCGCGTTCTGGCGCGGTTCGTGGCGCGATGTGGTCAAGGACATGAAGGGGCGCTATCCGCGCCACCGCTGGCCTGATCAGCCCTGGGCCGAAGACCCCAGCCTCAAGACGCGCAACGCCTTCGAGGCCTCACGCAAGAAGTGAGCCGGAGCCGCTATTCACCGGCAGGCGATAGGGGCGCATGGCTCTGTGGCGAGGTGATGATGCGGTCGCGCGCGGCGCGCAAGTCGCCCGCCTCGATCTGGATCTTGAGGCGTTCCTTGTCGCGCGCGCGGTACATGTCTTCGGCGCGCTTGATCGCTTCCTCGCTCACCCCGCTTTCGTTCAGGGCGAGGCGGGCCATCTTGATGGCCGATTCCATCACCTCGCGCACGACACCGCGCGCGGGCGAACCCTTGAGGCGGACGACCGCGCGCCGGTCGTAGGCGCGCAGGAAGATCGCCGCATTGGGGAAGGCCTGCTGCACCGCCTCCAGCGCCCCGGCGCTCATCTGGTCGCCATCCATGCAGAACATGATCAGCGCGGCTTCCTCGGCCCCGGCCTGGCGCAGGATGTCCAGCCTTGTGCCGTCACCGAAATAGACCTTGGCGCCATAGCCCTGGGCCACGTCGATCATTTCCACGTCGGTATCGACCATGGTCACGCTCAGGTCGCTGGCCATGAGCATCTGGGCCACGGTCTGGCCGAAGCGGCCATAGCCGACCACGAGGGCATGGGCATGATCGGCAGAGGGGCCCTGTCGTTCGCGGCTCTTGCCCGATTTGACCGGATCGGCCCGCAGCGGCTTGGTCAGGGCCATCAGGAACGGGGTCGTGGCCATCGAAAGGGTGACGATGGCGCCGAACAGGCTGGCCGCCTCGGGCGCGATCAGGTTGGCGTTCTGGGCCTGGGTAAACAGCACGAAGCCGAATTCGCCGCCCTGGCTCAGCAGCAGGCCCAGCGCGAGCGCACCGCGCCACGTCATGCGGAAGGCCAGCCCGATCAGGAAGATGACCAGTGCCTTGATCCCCACCAGCGCCAGCGCCATCGTCGCCACGAACAGCGGGCGTTCGGCAATCGCGTGAAGGTCGAGCATCATGCCCACCGCCAGGAAGAACAGCCCGAGCAGGATCGAGCGGAACGGCTCGACATCGGCTTCCAGTTCGTGGCGATAGGGGCTGTCGGCCAGCATGACCCCGGCGATGAAGGCGCCCAGCGCGGTCGAAAGACCCAGCGTTTCCATCAGCGCAGCCGAGGCCATGACCGTGAACAGCGCGGCCACCACGAACATCTCGCGCTCGCCCAGATTGCCGATCAGGCGGAACAGCGGGCGGATCAGATAGCGCCCGGCCAGGATCAGCCCGGCAATCGCCAGAACGGTATAGAGCGCCTGCTGCCATCCGGGAGGCGCATCGGCGTTGGCCGGATTGCGGCTGAGCACGCCGATGATGGTGATCATCGGGATGATCGAGAGGTCCTGGAACAGCAGGATCGCGAATGTCCGCTCGCCAAACGGCGTGCGCAGCCTGCCCGAGGCCTGCAACATCGGCAGCACCTGCGCGGTGGACGAAAGCGCGAGCGGCAGGCCCAGCGCGATGGCCGCCGTCGCCGAGAAATCGGTGCCCAGCGCGATCATCGCGGCCACGCCGGCCCCGCACAGCACGACCTGCAACAGCCCCAGCCCCAGAATGTCGCGCTTCATCCGCCACAGGCGCGAGGGATTGAGTTCGAGCCCGACGAGGAACAGCAGCAGCGTGATGCCCAGTTCGGCAATGCCCATCTTCTGGTCGGCCTCGCCCACCAGGCCCAGCACTTGCGGGCCGACGACGGCCCCCGCCACGAGATAGCCCAGCGTCGCGCCCAGCCCCGCGCGGCGGAACGCCAGCACGAAGACCATGGCAAAGCCAAGCAGGAGAAATCCGTCATGCAACATCGAGGAGGGCTGGTTCATCGCGTGCGAGGGTCGTCCCTTTTTGTGCGCCGCGTCAAGTCTTGCAGCATGGCAGCAATCAAAAGCCGTAGA